>DIVP01000028.1 GCA_002422465.1 Peptococcaceae bacterium UBA6129
TGCAGTTCAAAAAGTCGGATACAATGATGCCAATTGGGCCGAGTTTGATCTTTGCGAAGCCATTTATGCTCACTTTAAAAACTCAATTCAACCGGTGGGACCGATTGTGTTAATCAACGTCTTGGATCCCGATACAATGCAGACGGCCGACCAAGGAGCCAACGTGGTGCTGACAAACGGTCAGGGTTACATTGAGAATGACGGTGTTATCCTCAAAACCGTGGCCGTTGCTGGGAAAGTGCTCGGGACTGATTTTAACGTGGAATACATCCCCGACGGGTCCAAGGTGCTGCTTAAAGCAATAACAGCTCTTGTATCTCCTGTGGCGGTTACTTTTGATGAGGTTAAACCGTCAGATGTTACCGCTACAGAAGTCATGGGGGGAACTGTGGCCGAGACCGGAGCCAAAAGCGGTATATCGGTGGTTGATTTGGTTTATCCGGGACTTAACTTAATCCCAACTATCCTGGACGCACCCGGCTGGAGTAACACAGCCACGGTGGATGCAGCACTTAAAGCAGCTGCACAGAAGATAAACGGCCACTGGTACGCCTGGGTAAATAGCAATCTGGATACCGGGGAGACGGCAAACACGATTGCCAAGGCAAAAACATGGAAGTCAACCAACGCCTATATCGGAGCTGGTGAAGCTCCTTGCTGGCCTATGGCCTTCAAAGGAACCAGGAAGTTCCATTTGTCCACACTGACCACTGTCACCATGCAAATGGTTAATCTGTCCAATGACGGGATCCCGTTTGAAACCCCCTCCAACAAGCCTATAGATATTACCGGGGTCTGCTTAGCTGATGGTACAGTCTTGACTTATGATCAGGTACTGGCAAATGACCTAAACAGCTCCGGCATCAGGACAGCTATATATTGGGGAGGCCGGTGGGTACTTTGGGGGCCGCACACTGGCGCATATTCTTACGGCGGCGACATCGATCCGCGTGATAAGTTCGACTGCAACGTGCAGATGATGTATCACCTGATGAACGACTTCCAGGTTCGCTATGGCCTCCAGGTTGACAAGCCCATGAGCAGAGCACGAGTGGATACCATTCTGAACGATTACCAAGCTCACTTGGATTCTTTGGTTTCTAGGGGAGCGCTGCTTTACGCGAAAATGGAGTTCACTGAAACAAGCAATCCGGTAAGTGATATTGTGGAGGGTGATTTCGATTTCGACATCGCCACATCAACCACTCCTCCAGGTAAGAGCTTAACGGCCAAGGTCCAGTATACAACCGTTGGCATCACTGCGGCGTTCGGGGGTGAGCAAGCATGAGTGACATTTTATCGGGCTCGATTATAGCGCATAAGGTTTTTGATGCGGGAGTCCAGGTAGATGATAACGTCTCCTGCCAGCTTCCATCCATTGAGCCTGGTACCACTGAGGTCAAAGGAGCCGGAATATTGGGGACTTTGGATTTTCCCTCCAGTGGACAGCTTAATTCCATGATCTTTTCGATGAGTCAGCGCTCTATCAATAGAAACTCTATGATGCTTTCCACCCCTGGTTTGCATAATATTGAACTTCGTTTTGTAAAGGATGCAATGACCAGTGATGGCCAGCAGATACCGGAAGGAACAAAGATTTTTGTTACAGGTATTTTCAAGAAATTCGATCCGGGTAAAGTAGAAAATAATTCTACAATGGATGGATCAATTGACTATGAGGTGCTGCGGTACCGTATCGTAATCAACGGTGAGGAAGTCCTGCTGATTGATAAGATTAATTATATCTACAAGGTCAACGGCGTTGATTACATGCAAAGTGTAAAATCGGTTTTAGGTTAAATTCGTAAGCGGGCGGTCCTGTTTCTGGGGCCGCCCTAAATTTGAGGAGGCATTATCGTGGATCATAATATTTTTAAGCTTTCAAAGCCCATTATGATTAATGGGGTGGAAGTAAAAGAATTACCATATGACTTTGAAAACATGACGGCCAAGGATAAAATGAACGCTGGTAAAAAAATGAAGCAGGCCGGGATCCCGTCCAACATGGAAGAACTGGACACTGATTATCATTTATTCCTTTTCGCAGAAGCGGTTTGTAAAGCCGATTCGTCAATCGATACAAGCGATGTTCTCCGTATCAGCGCCAAAGATGCCCGGAAAGCTGGTGCGCTGGCAAGAAATTTTTTCTATCTCGATACGGAGTAATAATCCCTGATTCTGATCTTAAAAAAATTATTGCAGACATGACCTTAAATACTGCAACGTCGCCTGAATGGTGTTTTAATCAGCCACTAGATGAGCTATTGGAATTTTATAATCTACTGCTTAAGAAAGCGCAGAAAAGAAAAGGAGGAGGAGCGTCATAATGGCAAGTACTAAAGAAATACGGGCGTTAATTACACTGGCCGGCAAGATTGATCCTTCTCTTCAATCTGCCATGCTCAAAGCTTCTGGCCAGAATATGAAATTAAAAGAGGGCCTGAAGCAAACTCAATCCATTTTCAAGGGTACCTTTTTTGGCAATTTGGCTGCCACTGCGTTCGTAAGACTCGGCGGAAAAATGATGGGATTGGGAAAGGAAGGCCTAGGTCTGGCTTCAGATCTAAAAGAAGTGCAAAACGTGGTTGATACCACATTTGGTGCCAACGCTAAAGCTATAGATGATTGGTCCAAACAATCGCTAATGAGCTTTGGTCTTTCTGAGCTTCAGGCAAAGCAATACACCGGCACCATGGGTGCTATGTTGAAAAGTAGTGGCTTAACCGGACAAAGTATGGTGCAAATGTCCCAGAATTTAACCGGCCTGTCTGGAGATCTGGCAAGCTTTTATAACATCTCTTCGGATGAGGCTTTTCAAAAAATAAGGTCAGGCATCAGCGGAGAAACTGAGCCATTGAAGCAGCTTGGTATAAACATGAGTGTTGCTAATCTGGAGGCGTACGCGCTTTCTAAGGGAATCAAAACCTCTTATCAAAATATGGACCAGGCTTCACAAACGGCTTTGCGTTACTCTTATCTGATGTCGGTGACAAAAGATGCTCAGGGTGACTTTGCTAAAACCAGTGATGGCGCTGCTAACCAGCAGAGACTTTTTGATACAAACCTCAAGCAAACAGCGGCGACGTTAATGTCCAAGGTGTTACCTTACTATACGAAATTCCTGCAAAAATCTAACGAATTAATGACCAACGGGAGTTTTGATGCCTTCCTCCAAAACGCTGCGATTGCTTTTAACTTACTAGGGGACGGTATAGAATGGGCTGCAGATAATTCCAATTGGCTTATTCCTGCACTAATAGGAGTGGCCGGAGGATTAGCTGCATTTCAAGTAATCAGCGGAATAAGCAGGTTAATGAAACTTTGGGCTATAGCTACAGAGGGACAAACTATTGCTCAATGGGCGCTAAATGTTGCTATGAATGCTAACCCTATAGGACTAGTTGCAATAGGAATCGGTTTACTTATAGCCGCAGGAGTTGCTTTGTGGAAGAACTGGGATGTTATTAGTGCAAAAGCCGCGGAGCTGTGGGGGGCTTTTAAAAAGTTTATTGCCCCAATTGGTAAGCTATTTGGTCTCGGTGGCGAAACTATGAGTATTCAGACTAGTCCAATGCCGGAATATGCTTCGGGCGGGTTTGCAAATCAACCTTCCATTTTTGGTGAAGCTGGGCCGGAGGTTGCTATTCCGTTACATAGAAATTCGCGTAGTCTCTCTCTGTTAAGTCAAACAGCCCGAGCAATAGGCGCTGCACCCGGAGGATCTGGAGACGTTCAACTAGTTTATGCTCCGCAAATTTATGGCGCGAATCGGGCAGAAATCGAGCCCTTGCTGCAGCGGCATAAAGAAGAACTTATGGCTATGATTGAGGACTATTTTGAAGGGAAGGAACGGGTTGCCTTTGGATACTAAGTTTATTAATTATACAACTCAACAGGGCGACACCTTCGATATCTTGGCCCTTGATGTTTATAACGATGAAATGAAAGCCGGGCTCATAATCCAGGCTAATCCGCAATATGCGGGGGTGCTGGTTTTTGTCGCCGGCATACAATTACGAATCCCTATTATTGAGCAGGAGGCTGCCAGTACCCTGCCTCCTTGGAAGAGGTGATGATCTGTGCAATTGATTTATCAAGGCAAGGACATCACCTCTTCTATCAATATCAAAAAGGCAGACATTACCGACAATGCGGGTGGGATAGCCGACAGTGTGGAAATGCATTTCAATGATCCCAAAGGACTTTGGAGCCAATGGAAGCCACAAAAAAACGATCAGGTTAAACTGAGCAAGGATGGTTTTAGTTCTGGGCTGATGTATACTGACGAGCTGGAGCAGCAGTCCGGAGTATTCATTATCAAAGCATTGTCCATTCCCCAAGAGGCCAAGACGGATAATACAAAGTCCTGGGAGAAAGTGCGGTTCTTGGAGTTTGCTGGAGAGATTGCAGGCAAATATGGTTTCCAGCTGAAGAGTTACGGAATTACGAATCAATATTACGCTCGGGTGGATCAGTTTGAGCAGGCTGATTTTGAGTTTTTAGCCTGGCGATGCTTGTTGGAAGGGTATGTGCTCAAGATCAGTGGACAAAGCGTTATCATCTACGATGAGCTGTACATGGAGGCTCAGGCTTCGGTCAAAACCATTCACCGTGATCAGTTTGACGGGCCATGGAAATTTAAGAGTAAATCTACAGGCATTTACGGATCCTGCCGGGTAACATACGGGGATGTAAAAGGGGAATTCAAGCCCGGCAGCGGTCATACGGGTCCAATCCTAAAGATTACAAATTTATATGTCACCAACCAGGGAGAGGCCGAACGGTTTGCAAAGAATCTTTTGAGAGCCAAAAACAAAGAAGAAAACACCGGGTTTTGTACTGTTGAAGAGTATCCCGGGATCACTGCAGGAAACGTTATTAAAATAGCCGATGTTGGTTTTGGGGATGGCACATACTATGTATTCCAGGCCGTACGCAAGCAGGCTGATAAGAAAATATTCCTGCAGTTGAGAAAACCTTTGGAGGGATATTGATGTTGCTTAAGGGAATTGTTTCGAGCATTGAACAGGCGGGGGTAAGAGTGTCCTTGCCTGAGAGAGAAAATGTAGTAACTCCCCCATTGGGAAAAGCAGTGCATGTGGATATTTTGCAGGCCGGAGACAAGGTGATCGTTGCCTTCTTTTCCGGTCTTGCTGATGGAATCATCATAGCCAAATATTAGGTGGTGGTTAAAATGTCAATTGCCGTTTTTGGGAGTAAGGTTTTTGAAGTAAGCAGCAAAATTTATACTATAAATGAATTACAATATGGCTCAACTTTGGATACAGAAAAACAGGAATCTATAGGAAAGAAGCCGTCGACATACAACAAGGGCCCGGGACTTAACTCCCTGGCCTTTAAAATTTCTTTAAAGAGTTCTCTCGGGGTAGATTCCCGAACGGAAATCGAGGAATGGGAAGCGATTAAAGACGGCGGTGTGGCCTATCCTTTTATATTAGGTAATAGGCCTTTAGGAAAAAACAAATGGCTTTTGATCGACGTGCAGGCCACCGATCTGGTGATTGACGGTAACGGAAATATGTTGGCTGCGGAAATCAATCTTAAATTTGATGAATATGTTCGGCCTGGCAGTGTAGAACAAAGCGCTTCAAATAAGGCTCCTGGAGTTAAAAAATCCACAATAGATATCAACAATTTAGTCAGCAATGATGAAAAAGCGGAGCTTAAGAGAGAAAACAACGTCATACTTTCGGCATTGAGGTGAGATCATGGAAATTATTCTTGATACATCAAAACCCTACGCTTTAAATTGGGCTGCCAAAG
The DNA here is from genome assembly GCA_002422465.1 of Peptococcaceae bacterium UBA6129. GTDB lineage: Bacteria > Bacillota > Peptococcia > DRI-13 > UBA6129 > UBA6129. The sequence goes on from DIVP01000028.1 coordinate 5,785, forward strand.
GAATTGAGCGGATAGCCCAAAATGTTTTTAATCTCTTCAATATCTGGCGGTATGAAGTGGCATATGACCGAACAAAAGGGCTTGATACCGCCATACTCGATATGCCGGCAAAAAAGGCTTCAGCCAAATTTATTGCGGAACTGTATCGAATCGTTCCACTTTATGAACCTCGGGCAAAAGTTAAGAGTGTGTCTTACTTAGGAGTAGACCGGGACGGAAATATACAGCATCGGGTGGTGATTGAGGTATGAGCGATGATATCAATTTTATCCAAGTGGATCCTCAACAGATTTTTGACAAAATGGTCAATGACTTTGAAACGGCCTTGGGGGAAGTTCTCTATCCTGGGGACGAACGCCGGATTTTCCTCCAGCAGGAGTTGCAGGTTATTGTGGCTCTTTATAACAGTCTCAATGATACTGGCAGGCAGAATCTGCTCCAGTACGCCCGCGGCGAGATACTAGATGCCATGGGGGCAAGAACTGACACTCCCCGGCTGCCGGCACAGAAAGCCAGTGTGACACTTCGGTTTATCCTTACCGGGGCCCAAGCGATTCCGGTGGCCATCCCGGCCGGTACCAGGGCGACTCCGGACGGGGCACTGTATTTTGCTACGAAACAGCTACTGACGATTGCCGCCGGTAATACTACCGGTGATGTTTTAGCTGAAGCAACAGTGGCCGGAGCAGCCCACAATGGGTTTACCGCCGGGCAGATAAACCAAATGGTGGATGTAGTAGCTTTGGTGGCTAGTATCGCGAATACAAACACATCTTCCGAGGGCGCGGAAATCGAGCCTGATGACGATGGAGTGAATGTTTGGTCCGGGTACCGGGAGCGGATCCGGCAGAGCCCCAGTAAGTTTTCTACAGCTGGGCCTGAAGATGCTTATATATATTGGGCAAAAACTGCGGACGCCAACATCCAGGATGTAAGTGTCGTGTTCCCGGAGACACTTAAAGAATTTAACCTGGCTGCATTTCAGGCGGCTTACCCAGCGGTAGATCCAACTCCTTTTTATACTGAAATACCGGCTGGAAAAGTAAAAATATCCGTCCTAATGAAAGATGGAGACTTACCGACACAAACCGTATTAGACAAGGTTTTAGCTGTTTGCAGTGCCAAAAAAGCACGACCCATGACGGATCAAGTTACGGCCGAAGTCCCTGTCCAGGAGTTATATGATATTACATTCACTTACTATATCAGCAAGGATGATGCGGCACTTGAAGCTCAAATAAGAAGCGCTGTAGAAGGTGCGGCGGGGGCGGTAGACCAATATAAGTCCTGGCAGAATTGCAAAATGGGACGGGCTATAAACCCTGATTATCTTCGGCAATTATTACTCAATGCCGGGGTGTACCGAGCGGATATAACAGTCCCGGTTTACGCAGCAGTCGATCCTGATAAGGTAGCCTTGAGTGATACTGTAACAGTCACGTATGGCGGCTTATTATAAGGAGGCCTGAAATATGGATTTAAAAACAATAGACCTATTAAAGCTGCAGACACTGGCTATGCAGCAAGATAAAACAACTCAGGCCTTATGCGCTGCCCTGACCCCACAATTACAGGAACTGGTCAATAAGCTCGTTTTGTGTTTACTCTTATCCAAGGTGGATGATCTACCAGAAGCTATTCTGGATGAACTGGCCTATGAACTGCATGTTGAATGGTACGATGCTACGGCTGCAATTGAGATAAAGCGAGCCCTGGTTAAAAATAGTGACAAAGTCCATTTGTACCGCGGAACTCCGTATGCAGTGGAACAGGTAGTTCAGGATTATTTCGGAGACGGTTATATGGAAGCCTGGCACGAGTACGGTAGCACATATCCACATTTCAGAGTAGTCACAAGTAATTCTGCAGTAACGGGTGAGGATGCTACGCGTTTTGCTAATGCGATAGAAAAGGTTAAACAAGGTGTAGCGAAGTTGGAATCCGTGGTTATATCCATGCAGGCTGAAATGAATGTATATTTCGGCAATGTCATTCAGACAGGAGACTTTATTACAATAGAACAGGTGGTGTAAGCGCTATGAGTTTTTCGGGCGGATTAATATTTACAAACCGGGGGCGGGCGCTTCAGGCCAAAGCTCAAACGGGTATACAGTTGAACTTTACTCGTCTTGGCGTTGGTGATGGGGAACTCGGGGGGCAGGCTATTGAGGAATTACTTGATTTAATCCAGCAGGTAAAGTCATTGGATCTCAATAAATTTAAAACCCTTCCCGGAGGTAAGGCAGTCGTCGGAGGAGTGCTGTCAAACCAACAATTGGTAACTGGTTTTTATTGGCGTGAACTTGGGCTCTTTGCTACGGATCCAGACCAAGGAGAGATACTTTATTGCTATGGAAACGCCGGTGCCTTGGCTGAATATATTCCAGCTCCAGAAGGAGCAGAAATTCTGGAGAAGCAAGTCGATGTGGTCTCTCTAATTGTAAATGCAGCAAACGTAAGCGCAACAATTGAGCAGTCACTGATATATGCAACTCAGCAAGACCTTCTTGATTTGTCTGCAGTAGTTGAAGCCAAAGAAACCGGTGCTGGGGCCCAGGCCAAAGCAGACGCCGCCCAAGCCGCGGCCGAAGCGACTGCCGCCGCCGACGCAACAGCTAAAGCAAATGCAGCCCAGGCTGCCGGGGAAGCTGCTGCGGGGGTTGTGCAGGAGAATCTTAATGGGCATTTGGCAGATTATAAGTATCAAACTCCCACCATAGTAGCTCAACAAATTCAGCTCGAAAGGCAGTCTGATACCAATAGGTTATTGTTTTACCTTTCCGAAGATTTAACAGGTGGAGCTATTACAATATCGCTTGATGATGGAGCCACGGAAGTACCGCTTAATGATATTGACGATGTCGCAGTAACCTCTTTAGATAAAGGGTTTGTGGAGGTTATAGATAACACAACTTTTTTTACCTTGCGCCCGAGGGGCGTTAAAATAACAGGACAAACAGAGGTAAATGTAACCTTTGCGGAGTCCATCAATAAAAATGACCCTGTTTATCTTGTCGGTACGTATGCACAGGAAAATGCCTATCGGGTATACGATATTGGGGGGTTGCCCACAGATACTGCACGTGCAATTGTCTTTAGTCCCGATGGAAATTATATGGTGGTTGGCAGCACGCATACACCTTATATTCTTATTTATAAAAGATCTGGTGCCTCTTTTTTAAAACTTGCTAATCCTACGATATTGCCTACGGGCAGCCCGACCCNNGCACACTGTATATCTTTTAGTCCCGATAGTGTGTATATGGCAGTTGTTACTTCATCTTCACCCTATTTGTTAATCTACAAACGTACTGGAGATACATTTACAAAATTAACTGATCCTACCGGCGGCGTTCCCAGTAGTTATATCAATGGAGTAGATTTTAGCTCTGACGGAACTTATTTAGTGGCAAGTACAGTACCAACTCCATATGTTTTTATTTATAAACGAACAGGTGATACATTTGCAAAACTTGCCAATGTTGATCCGTTACCAGCATCTGCTTGGCCTGTTGCTTTTAGTCCTGATATTACACATTTGGCGGTAGTTAATGGGAATCCTACAGTTATTTATATTTATAAGCGTAACGGAGATGCATTTGCCCAAGTAGCCACGCTAAGCCTGCAATATGTAGGTGCTGATATTGCATATAGTCCTGATAGTACCTACCTGGCAGCTGTGGATGGGGGGGCTAGTGTTAAAATATTTAAACGCAATGGAGATAGTTATGCAGCCCTATCAGCTCCTGCCACACTACCTACAGGTGCTGCATACGGAGTAGCGTTTAGCTCTGATGGAACTTATTTAGCTGTCGCGCATAACACCTCACCATATATTACTGTCTATAAACGCACTAATGACACGTTTACAAAATTAGCAGATGCGGATGTTATCCCAAATGGGAATGGAAATGGTGTTGAGTTTAGCCCTGATGGGACATATATGAGCATAGCGCTTAACGTCTCCCCTTATGTTGCTGTTTACAAAGGCGGATTACTGACCGCAACAAAGGCTTATAAAAGCAATAATCTTGCCAGTGAACTTAACGGCATTGTCGGCGCGGGTTATGCTCTGGAATCAGGAGTACTTGATGATATTAAAAAAGTCATAAAGATATGGGGTTAGGAGGGACAAACATGAAAACATGGTATCTGAAACTTGACGCAGATAATGTAATCCTTGATGCTATTGAATACCCTTATGAAGGATACACTGAAGTACAACTTGAAGAAACACATTTGCCAGCAGGGATAAATGGAGGATGGTACACATGGAACGGTACAACCTATGTTTTAGACCAAGCCCGCAAAGATGCTATAGACGAGGCGAATCTTACTCAGCGCATGAATGCTAATCCTGATATTATCCAAGCGGCAATAGATATTTACACTCTTGAATTGATTAACGGAGGTATCATATGAGTATGTTTATTAATAGTCTGAAAAGACTTTATGTGGCTGGAAAAATTGTACTGGCTAAACTGGATACGTTCTTAACCGAAGGAAAGGTAACCCAGGAAGAATACAATTACATTGCTTCGCAAAAGGACTAAAATGCGCAGTAAGCCGCCTCACGCTGGGGCGGTTTTATTATGCCCATGAAAGGGGGAGCAAAATGAAATATTCTTTTACGCCTGGGGTTTTCCCCAGTGTAAACACGCATACCGATTGGCTAACATCCAGGGCCTTACCTAGTAAGACAATTAATGATATTAAACCAATCGGTGGCATAGGTGATTTTCAGTTTAAAATTAAAGACCAGGGACAGCTTCCGTATTGTACTGGGATGGGTGCTTACATCCAGGAGTTCTGGCAAGCCAAAGAAACCGGGAAATACTCCGAACTGTCCGCAATGTTTGTATACCGAATGAACAAACGTCACGATGGACTCCCTCCTGGGACGGAGGGCTCAACGGCCAAGGCAACCATGGATACCTTAAGGCTTTTCGGCGTTTGCCAGGGAATTCTCTATCCAAGCAACCAGGGTAACTACGATGGTCCGATACCTACCGATGAAAAACTAATGAGCAGCGCCTTTGAGAACAGGATACTTTCATACACGCGAAATCCCACACTGGATGAAATCCTTATCTCTTTAGATGGGAGCAAACCGGTGGGCTTTTCTATGTTCCTGTTGTCTGATTTCTTCAGGACAACAAAAGGCCGTGTACCCAAGGAGATAGGTGGTTCTTTTGTAGGTGGGCATTTTATGGTGGCCACCAACTACAACATAGACCAGGAAATAGTCAAGGTCGTGCAGTCCTGGGGGACGGCTGAGCCTACACTAAACGGCTATATGGAGATTCCGTTCACCTGGTTCAGATATGTAATAGAAGACCTAGGATTTCCCCTTTTGATGGATGCTTACACTGCCTTGGATTACATTCCGCCGAAGGAATTAGTGCTGCCCAAATATCTGACAGTAGGCGACCGCATACCTACCATTGAAGTAAACGGGCAAATCGTCAAAACCAGTGACGCTGTTTTTGCTTTTATTGGCTCAGAGCTGGGGCGCACTCTGGTTTCAGTCAGGACCATTGAGGAGATTTTAAACATTCTCACCGGTAAACCAGCGCAGGTGAGTTTTGACCAAGATACCTGGACGGTAAAGATAAATATTTAATTAATCTAATGTTACCGGAAGGCGGGCGGGGGAGATGGATGATAAGACCCTAATTGAAAAATCAGCAGAATGGTTTGACAACAAGGCGCTGTTTTTGATGATACAAAATTTATCGACAGAAATGAAACTCACAACGCAGGAGATGTCCAGGACTCGGGAAATCGTGGCCAAGTACAATGGTCTCCGCGAGGAAATTGGTCAAGTCAAAATTGAGATAGCGGCCATACAAGAACAGGCGTCCGGACGCTCTTCTGTCGGGCAGGGGATTAGGGACTGGGGCGGGTGGATTGCCGGGATTATTGGGGTAGGGCTGGCAGTAGCATCATTTATTGTGAGGTGATTGCATGTATCCTCTTAAAACAATTTATGTCACATCGCCCTTCGGCTGGCGCACACATCCTATATTGGAGGTTCTTCGATATCATACCGGCGTGGATCTCCGGGCTAGGACACCGATGAAAACTTTTGCCATCGACGCCGGTTGTATTACCGAGATTAACCACGACACCACCCACGCCTACGGCAAATATATCATGATACTCCATGCAAACGGGTATTCGTCTTTTTATGCCCATCTGAGCCGGATCGATGCCTGCGTCGGGGATAAGGTTAAACGTGGGCAGGCCATAGGACTAACCGGTAACACCGGCAAATACTCGACGGCAGCGCATCTGCATTTTGGCGTGACAAAAGGCTCTACAGTAGGCACGTCAGATTGGGTCAATCCTTTGGAGTATTTAGAGCGGCTGAAGGAGGAGGAATACATGCAAGAGACAATTATAACGCTGCAGAAAAAAGACGGCAGCTGCCATGACCTAAATGGGCAGATATACAAGGGGATTACGCTGGCGCCCGTTCGGGCAATAGGTGAAGCCCTGGGATGCAGGGTAGATTATGACCCGGTGACCAAATATGTAACGATTATTGAGGAGGAGGTGAAATAGGAAGATGGATTTTAATGCAGCATTACTCGAGGTATTTACTACCGGAGCTAAAGCATTAGTTCAAGTAGGTATATTGGCAGCTTTAACTGCCGGTGCTACTCAGGTCCTTAAGGGAATGTTTAGGAACACCCCAACTAAAAAAGTTAGTGTATTTATCGCCCTGTTCTTGGCGTTCGCAACCGGGACAAGCCTGTTAACCCCAGTAGGATTTCAGGCAGCCAGCAATTTCATTGATTTAATTCCGGGGCTTGAGATTGTTTTTAAGATAGCCTTTTATGTCGGTGACGTCGGACTGATAGGATTATTGTCCAGTCAAGGTAGTAATAAGTTCTTTGATTATTTAACAGGGAAAAAAGCAGAAGTTAAAACCACATAGATTAAATTAATACCGAATAAAAAAGATAGTGTTTATTTTACTCAAAACAATAGGAGGCGATACAAAATGCCAAATGAAGGCGGTGGTCCAGGGGAAGGATAATCAAAAAATAATATTAGATATAATGTGCAAAAGAGAGGGGCCCGGCTCCTCTCTTTTTATTTGCATGAAATGCCACAAACCCCTGAAAACAGGGCATACAAACACCTTACTGCACTAATTATAATCGATTACAGGGCATCCTGCGAAGCCGCATTTTGCCCGATATTGTTGAATTTGTTGATGATGTTGGCTAATAGTATAATTGTTTAAAGAGATCAGGGACTGTCCAGCAACCACAGATACGCATGAGAAGGTAACGAGATATCACTTATCGATGTTCTCGGAACTGATCCGGATATTGTGCCAAATATAGTGCAGAATAATGTGGAATTCCAACAAATGTTATCCAGGATAAAGTTTCTCGGGAAGAGGGAAAAAAAGGTTGTTGAAATGCGTTTTGGGTTGCTTAATGGCGTTCGCAAGACCCAACGCGAGATTGCCAAGATGCTTGGGATATCACGTTCATATGTTTCACGTATCGAAAAACGAGCCCTAGAAAAACTCGTCAGAGAATTGAATTAAGTAAAAAAAAAGGCCGCGAGGCCTTTTTTTGAGACTTGGCATTAGCCAAGTATTTTATCTTAATGTGATCATGGTATTTGAGAAATCCTGCAGTTCCTGGGCCATGGCTGCTAATTGCTGGCTAGCCGAAGCAATTTCCTGGATTACGGCGACTTGTTCCCCAACTGCACATTCGACACCCTTACTTTGTACGGCCATTTTTTCGTTAAATTCTCGGATAGCTTTTAAAACGTCATTTATTTGTTTGGCTGAATCAGCGCTGTGGATGGCCAGTTTTCTAACTTCTCCTGCGACGACCCCAAAACCTCTGCCCATTTCTCCGACCCTGGCAGCTTCAATAGCCGCATTAAGTCCAAGCAGGTTGGTCTGACTCGCAACGTCGTTGATAAACGATACAATTCTATCTGTATCCTTTACTTTTTCAACTGTGGTAATGGCAACATCTTTTAGTATCTTGCCGGCAGAAGAGAGTTTTTCGGCTTGCTGGCTTAGATCCTGAATTGCATTAGCTAAGTGATTTGAAGATGATTGCAAGGTCTGAGAGGTTTCTCTGATAAAATTCTGGATATCTGTTGTTTCAGTGGTAACTATGCAGCCTATGACATCGTTGGACTCATTAAATAACGGTAGTCCGTTAGCGACATAGGGGACTCCGTTTATTGATTTTTCTTTAGGTACCTCAGTAATTATCCGTTTTCTTTCTTTTGTGCACTGTTCGGCAATACTACCCGGAATCATCCTATCACCTGCATGGATTCCAAGATTAAGCTTGTCTGCAGCTAGATAGACTAAGCATTTATCACCTTCCCAGATGGTTATCCCCATATCAGCGACAGTAATCTGATTCACATACTCTGCAATAAGAGTAAAACAATGTAATATGTCTTGCCCGGTGAGTTTACGGTCGGAAAATTCTTCTGAAAACATAATAAAGCAACTCCTTATAAATAATAAGTACAATTATTTAAGTACTCTATACTAAATTTACAACGAATATGGGTATAATTACAAGTCTTTATTATAAAATAATATAAAAATATATCTTTTTATGTAACATTCCATCGAAAACCATACAAAAGTAGATTATGTCGAATAGGGTAGTTTTTATAGGGAATATCACTAAAAAAAACTAAAGGAAATTTTCTTTTCTTCTTGAATAAAGAAACAGTATGTAATCGTGTAGTATGACATATACATGATAACGTACAGGCACTTGAAAGACATGCACGGGCCTTCTTGAAAAAGAGCATAGTCAGGTTGTATGTACGAAGTAGCAAAAGATAGGAGGGTGTTAGTATGATAAAAAAGAATTGTCATTATTGTGGTAAAGATTCCTATTCTTCGTATAATGATCCTGATTGGCGTTGTCCATATTGCGGCGAAAAGCTGCCGTATATTCAACAATATGAGGATGATGACAAGAACAAAGCTGATCTTCCGGCAAAAAAGAGGTTCGCGGTCATACAAAATATACATCAATAATAAAGAGCTGACCCCCAAAGGTCAGCTATAAAAAAGGAAAGATATAAGTTCATTTTCATTATATACCAGAAAGACCGGAATGTAAATTATGAACTTGAGGCAGGGCAAAGGATGTCCGCATAAAGATTTAATGGTAAAATAAAACTGATTCGGAAAGAGTACAGGTTTGGGGGTAGAGATAATTCAATGAATCTCATTAACATAAAGCAGCTAAAACCGCAATTAAAGGCATCTTCTTTGAGCAGTATTAACTTACGGTATATGCAGGATATTGGCAAACAAGGGATAATACTTGATTTGGATAACACGATTACATTATGGAAAGAAGATGTACTGGCAAATGAAGCGCGTGAATTCATTGAACAAGCGGTCAAACTGCAGTTTAGAATATGTCTGCTGAGTAATGCCACCAAAAATCGTACTGCTAAGATAGCTGGAATTTATAATCTTCCCTACGTCTCGCTGGCACGAAAGCCAGCCAAAGATGCTTATTTGAAAGCGCTTCGTCTGTTAAATTTAAAGGCTGATGAGGTGGTTGCGGTCGGAGATCAAATATTTACAGATATTTTAGGAGGCAATAGGGCTGGCTGCTATACAATATTAGTGCCGCCTCTTGGACCAAGAGAGTTTGTCGGGACAAAACTTATGCGGCAATTGGAGAAACTGGTTGAATAGCACATAAATAAATGAAAAGGGAGCTGGGGTTATAAAACAGAGAATTATCAAGAATACTATGGAGGAATAATTGGAGTCAACAACAAAAGCAGGGCAGGTGATAATTTGAAATCAAATATTATTTTAATTGGTTTTATGGGTACCGGAAAAACGGCGGTCGGAAAGCGCTTGGCGATTATCCTGAATAAAGAGTTCTATGATACTGACGATGAGGTAGAGACGGTTACCGGCATGACAGTTATACAGCTATTTAATAAATATGGCGAGGTCCGCTTTCGTTCTGAAGAAAACCTGGCAGTTCAAAGGCTTTCGCAAAATGAAAATTGTGTTATTGCCACCGGAGGCGGAGTAGTACTTGATAGGGCTAATATTGATCTACTGGCCTTAAAAGGAGTTTTGATCTGTTTATCTGCAAAGCCCCAAGTCGTTTATGAGAGAGTCAAAAAGCGTAATAACAGGCCGCTTTTGAAAAAAGGCGATCTGTACCAGACTATCCTTGAGCTTTCGGAACAGCGAGAAGAGCTTTATAAATGTGCAGACCTCTACATAGATACTTCGGATATGGATTTTCAGGAAATTACCGATAAAATTATTTACTTCCTGCGGGAGCATGGCTACATATCGGGAAAACTACAAGCTGGAAATTAAAGGGGAAGAATGTCAAAAAAGCTGAGCCGTGAAGGCTCTTTTTCTTTTCTATAGAGGATTTACCGTTATTATGTAGAAAAAATATAATAGACATAAACAGGTGAGTTGGTCTTGTGAGGAGGGGAAAATGAGTGAATATTATCGAATTATTAAATAGAGCGGTTGCCATAGATGCCTCAGATATCCATTTATCGGTAGGAACCTCGCCGGTCTTTAGAATCAGTGGTAAGTTGAGCAGGCTCTTGCCGGATTGTGAGAAGTACCCGGTTCTGACAAAAGAAAAAACGCAAGAAATAACCAAGACGCTAATGAGCGAAGAGCAATATGGAATATGGGAGGAGAAGGGAGAACTTGATTTTACATTTTCCCTGCCAGGGACGGGACGATTCAGGATTAACGCTTATCGCCAGCGTGGATGTGCCAGTCTCGCCATAAGACCTGTTCCGTCACACATTTCTTCGCTGGAATCGCTTGGCGTTTCGCTTACAATAGCAAGTCTTGCCGAAAAAAAGCACGGACTTGTTCTCGTTACCGGGACGACCGGCAGTGGAAAATCTACAACACTTGCGGCGATGATCAATAAAATAAATCAGGAACGTGAATGTCATATTATCACAATCGAGGACCCCATAGAATATTTGTACCAGCACCAGAAGAGTGTGGTTGACCAGCGTGAAATCGGCAGCGATACCTACTCGATGAGCGGGGCGTTGCGCGCTTGTTTGCGACAGGACCCCGACGTTATTTTCGTAGGAGAAATGCGAGATCTTGAAACGATTGCGACCGCTATTACAGCTGCTGAAACCG
>DIVP01000056.1 GCA_002422465.1 Peptococcaceae bacterium UBA6129
AGCCAGAATAAGATATTCCAGCTCAAACACATTTTCCAGTTTTGTCAAAATATCCAGCACATATCCTGTTACCTTCGATTCTCTGGAGATCTGCAGCTCCCTGTCTGACATAATTACCTCTTTTGCTTTCATAATAGCCCGGTGAGTAGCCTTATCCGTGAATAATCTTTTTTTGACCCATACGGCACTAAAACCAGCAAAAGTTAAGGACACAACAACAGACCAAATAAAGAGCAACCGGAATCCCCCCTTTACAGCTCATCAAGATTTAGACTTAAATACTGTTCGCCTTTAACATAAACAAGAACACTCCCGGCAAGGTAAAGGAGTATCAGCATCTTCCCTGGCAAAGTGTTTAAATAAACATTGCTTCCGGTCGTATTTACAAGCGAGAGAATGAGTGGAAATAACCAGACTATCCCTATGGTCAGATACAATTTCCTCTTTTTTGTGCGGTTTCGCTCCTTTACTTTTTCAATGGCTCTCAGGTCAAACTCGAGAGCTTCAACTGCTTTGTCCAGAGCCTTACAGGCTTCGGCAGTAAACCCCTCGTAGTGGGCCAGAATCAGATTCTCAAAAAACATGTCGCACTTTTTTATATTAATTTTTTTCTTCATCTGCATGAGTGCATCACGCACACTACCGCTCATAGCCATATCCTGAAGATATCCGTCAAATAACCTGCGAATACTTTCATCAGTCACTTCATTGCGGGTTTTCTCAAGCGCCCTGGTGATATTTTGCTGATCCGGTATGCGTGACAGCAGAAGGCGGAACGGATCTGTGAGCTTGCTGACGAGACGCATCCTGTTACTTTGCCGCTTTTTTTCTATCAAAAAATGCGGGAAATATATACCAACGAAAAAACCGGCTATGAGAATGAACAAATTTCTAGTTAAAAGCGTCACAAGTGCAAAAACAGCAACGGTCAGCAAAATGATTGCGGCAAATTCTTTACCGGTGACCTTCCAACCAACAGCCGTGGCTTCCTGTTCATATCTTTTTAAGTTTGCTATACCAAATAAGGGTATTATTAGCCTCTTACTATCTTTCCTTTTATGCGGCGGATTGAATAGCAACCAGGCGAAAAGAAACCATCCGGTAAATAAGGCTGCACTTAACAAGGGAAGCATATTAGAGATTCCTCCATTCGCTGATTTTTTCTTCTGAAACCATATTCGCCCGCATCTTAGCGGCAAGTTCCAGTGAAACGGGGTGCACCCTTCGATGATATCCGGACGAAAAGCCCTCATCTGAAACGCCGGTTCGGACATATTCAAAAAGAGTGCAGCAAACAGGATGCTTAGCCCCGTCATAAGAAATCAACTCCACAACCTCTGTAATAACGCGGCTTTTTTTAATTTTTTCCTGAAAAATAATCAAATCCACCGTATCCGCAAGCTGTGCGGCTATGGCCTCATCATTATAACCATCTCCGGCTAACTGTACTATCCGGGTGGCCGCGTTTCTCGCGGAACTGGCATGAAGGGTTACATAGCAGTTATGCCCGGTGTTCATGGCTTCGTGAGTCTGACGGGCTGCGTTGCTGTCTCTAACCTCGCCGACAATAATCTTCCATGGTCTCATACGCAATGATACCTTCGTCAATTTAGCGATATCATATCTTTTTTCGTGGTTTTCATGATGCTTTGTCTGCAGCGCGATAATGTTGCGGTAATTCCGGTACGCCTTTTTCCTGCGCAGCATCATCTCCGGGCTGTCTTCAATCGTAATAATGCGGGTGTTTTCCGTAAAATACAAAGGAAAAGAAACAAGTGAAGTCGTTTTCCCCGAATTGGTAGCCCCGGCAATGATGATGTTTGTGCAGGGAATAACATCGCGGAAAAACGCATCCAGCTCCGCGCTGATTGTCCCATATTCCACTAGTTGCTCCGGCGAAAGTGTATCTTCAGCAAATTTTCTGATTGATACACACGTGCTTTCTGTAGCAATACCGCCGCGGTCAGCTTTTAGCACGGCGCAAATCCGATAATTTTCAAACAAGCTGTCAACATGTGGTTCGTTTGCTGTCAATGTTTTGCCCAAAGGAATAAGCATTTTATTGATTACATTATAGAGGTGCTCTTCATCTTTAAAACCGAGATCAGGCCGGTATTCTTCCTCCCCGTTTCTTTCGATATAAACATCGCGAGGTGTATTAATATCAATATTTGTTACCGCAGGATCGTCGAGCGCCTTTTGAATCGGCCCAAAATACAGGATTTCCTGCTGAATAGTTTTAATCAGGCTTTCGAGCTCCACACCCCGGATATGTAAATTTCTCCTCTCCGTAAGATAGTCGGATATCACTGCCTTCATCTCTTCTCTGACAGCAGGATCAATGATGGACTGCGCAAAGGAATTGGCATGCTCATCCCTTAAATACGCCCTGACGTTACCCAGCGCGTCATGCAGACGGTCAGCCGCCGGGACATCAATATCCCGCACAACGCCAATATCCGTTCGCCCTATATGTTGATAGGGATTGAATACTCTCACCATACAACCTCCTTATGCTTGAATACTCAGAGTCTAACTTTACGAATCTCATCGTGCTTCGGGGCAAGACTGCCCTTCATAGCCCACTGACCTGCCATGCTCTTGCGTATGGTACTAACAGCACCTGATAATATAGTAAATACCTGACCCTTTTTCCCTGTGGGATTATCCAATGTTTTTTCACCGTTAGTTTCGTAATTATTACAGAAACTTGCCGCCAGCCCCTCTGGGTCTTCGTACAAGACATCTATCCGGGCAGTTGTTCTGCCCTCCTCGTCTTTTATGACCATTACCTCGGCCAAATCCTCAGTATTTGCGGTTGACACTACTTTAAACTTCTCAGGTAAGTATTTGAACATTTGAATCAAGCGCTTAATATTTATGAGGCTAAAAGCGATTTCCTGCGGTTCCTTTACCGGAATAATCACAGTATCTGCAAGCTTGACGGCAAAAAAAGTCATCGGACTTGTCAGTTGTCCCTGACACTCCAAGACTACTATTTCATAACCCAATTTAGCGGCCTTTTGAATTAACGAAGCAGGAAAATCGACGAGTGTTTCCAGCTCCACCTTAAGCGTAACGGGATAATCCGGTACTGCAAAAACACTGGCCGGAAGCAGTGCGAGCATCTCCTGTTGTTTGTGAAGCTGGTCTAAAGATAGTTCGGCTTTTTTCGCGAGCTCAATGATTGCCGCTTCGGTATGGTTATCTCTATCCATAATACCTGCAGCAAAACCGAGTCGAGGTATGCCTAAGCAGGGCAACTCTGCGAGCATGACTTTTTTATGCCTAGCCAGCTCCGTTGCTAAATGTAAACTGAATTGTGCCGTATTATTGCCACCGGGACCCCAAACCGCTATTACTATGGGCATTTCTTCTCACTACCAATCATTTTATTTTTAATAGGCTCCTCAGCCAATGTAATCCAATGTCTATTCCTTTTCTCTTTTCTTCGTAGTCCTGTCTAACCCCAATCGCAGCAGTAATCCGATCAATGAAACGCCAGCTTTCCTGGCTGATTTTTTTAAAGTTTTTCAAATATATATAACCTAGGATATCGTCTGCAAAGTTAGCAGGCGGATAAAGAAAGGGTACCTCTCCGAGCTCATTCAGCTCTTCGAGCAGGTAACTAATTTTTTGTTCACCAATTATCCGGATATCCCCACGGCCATTCTTTCTCTCTTTTATCCCGTAGGCGATACTACCGGGCAGCATGTTTATACTGATGAACTTCAAATATGCCAAGTCCTTCATAATATTCTCAGTAAATATGTCCTCGCCGTAACAGCAAAATATTAAAAAATTAAAATCCTTTTCAAACATAATAATTTTTGTAAGCTCCGTCACAAAGGCTTGCCAATTCTCCCTCATTTGCGTAAAGGGTATATTATCCTCGCGCAGCCCATCCGGTAGANNCCGGTAGAAAAAACAGACTCACCGGGTAATTAGCTAGATGCCGGTCCTTTTCTTGCCAGTACCCATCCTCTTTGTATTTCACACTATTAAAAAGACAATCTCTGATAAAATCATTATCCTGTTGCACAAACATCGAAATAGCATGCCTGGTATTGCAAAAGGGGTGACTGACTGACAGATTTCCAGCCAAGCGCGGGATATTCGTAATTGACTCAACCAGCGCAACCTTAAAGCCATTTTCAGCAAGCCGGACAGCAGTCAAAAGCGCTGACCCCTGATTTAATAGCGAGTTATCATGAGAACAAAAGGCAATTATGTTTGATTTTATAAAATAAGGCCGGTATATTTTTTTAATTCTACCTGGGATACCTCGGCCATTTCTATTAGAATGTCCTTGTGTTTCTAGCTCCTGCAGGTACTCCTCAACATCAGCAAGCGTTCTCGTGACAAAGATAAATCTTTGAATATCGGTTTCATCAAACCTATCCATAAACCAGAAGTCATATATTTTCATTCTTAGTAGTTCCGCTATAAGCTCCGTGTCGTTTCCCCTACTTTGCGGAAGCAAGAGAACAATTCGGCTTCTCTTACGGAATTGCCTAATCTGCGACATAATTAGTAAAAAGGCTTTCCTGGTTCTAAGCCTATCTTCATTTTGGCCCTGTAAAAACACCCTGCCATTAATCAAAAATAAATCCGGGTCCTCTCCTCCAGCGTCTTTGGCCCATTTTTCGGTCTGCTCCAACGAATAATCCCTGCCGCTTACGATACAATGCTTGCTTATTTCTTCAACAATTTGTGTGCTGTTCTCACCAAAAACCAAATGAGCTTTGACTTGCTGTTCCAAGCTTATCAACTCCACAATCTTTAGTCTGCCGGCAAACCAGACCGTGCTTTTTGGGGGCATGCTTCGCCATTGCCAGGCAATCTCAATTTTATGTATTCTGACAGCCCCTTGCAGCAGCTGTTCTTACGTAATACCGCTCTAAATCATTCATTATACATATGTCCTGATGAACACAAAAACCGATTATCTTAAGAAAAAGTGGTTGGGTTAAGCTACTTGGGATAAGAATAACAACTTGGTCAGATAAAATTTACGGATGTTGGTTTCGCCTCTCAATTGAGCAAAGGCCGGAAGCGTTCTAACATTATAGTCCCCGTTTTATTTTCAGGATGAACCCAACCTACATTTTGATTATTGACGAGATATTTTTTAAATTTGCCAATTAGGTAATTAAAAGATAAGCTCAGGCTCTCTTTTTTTTGTGCGAGCTGTTTGGCATTCTCTAAATGCTCTGTGATTCTATTCTTCATTTGTCCAAGGAATATTTTATATTCCGCTGGTAAGATGCTATTCCTTAAAACCTTTATAACCCCATGCACTTTTTTTATCTGATAATAAAGCTCATCAGTAAGCTGTTCACACCCAATTATCAAGTATCCAGGCAGCAATGGTTTTTCTAGTTCCGGACACAGCCTATTCTTTTTCCTTTGACATTTCATTACCTCGTGTTGCTGAATGATAATCTTAACATTATTACGTTCCGGTTTCCGTTCAAAATTTCTACGTATTAAAGTACCTGTTTTATATTCATTTCCGGTTCGCACTTGCACGACATAATATTGCATGATAACTCCTCATCCCTTCATGTTCTGGGAGATAATATCCATATTTAGGGTTTTTTGTCTTTTCTTATCAAATTATATCATATTTTTTCATACATACTTATTTTTGGTGAAATAATATTAATATACCTAAATATTAGTAATTTTTTACCATTTTGATCATTTTATTGCATATATGTAAAAGCGCCGGCATGATTTGCCGGCGCTTTTCTTATCCTTATTTCATTCATGGAGCTTTACCGCAGACTCTCTCTTCGTTTACTTAATCTCGCGGTGATAGCTTTGCAGCGATTTAACCCCGTCTTTCCCGGACACTGCAGCGTTATATGCGGCTATGCCCCTGACGCTTGCCATCGCAGCAGCGATGGTAGTAATATACGAAGTCTTATACTTGATGGCTGCTTTGCGGATATAGGAATCATCATACTGGCTGCTTTTGCCTGAAGGGGTATTGATGACCAGTTGTATTTCCTTGTTCATAATACTGTCAACCATATTTGGCCGTCCTTCACACAGCTTATTGATGCGCTCGGCACTGATGTCGTGCTCGGCAAGAAAACGCCGTGTCCCCTCAGTAGCGATAATTTTGAAGCCCTGGTTAACAAATTCCCTGGCTACCTCCAAAACAGCAGGCTTATCATGCTCTGCAACGCTAATCAATACTGTTCCGGAAGTAGGCAGTGATACCTGGGTTGCTTCCTGAGCCTTGAAATAGGCTAGGCCAAAGGAATCCGCCATACCCAAAACCTCGCCGGTCGAACGCATTTCTGGTCCTAACAGCGGATCAACCTCCGGGAACATATTAAACGGAAATACTGCTTCTTTGACGCCATAGTGAGAAATATCTCTCGTGACAAGACCGCTGACAGCCGATTTCTGCCCGGTTATTGCCGACATCATGACCTGGGTGGCAATACGCGCCATCGAGATGTTGCAGACCTTCGAGACAAGCGGAACAGTCCGCGAGGCGCGCGGGTTGGCTTCGAGGACATAAACGCGGTCATTGGCGATAGCGTATTGCATATTCATGAGACCGACGACGCCTAGCTCTTGCGCAATTTTCTTCGTATATTCGTTGATTGTGTTCAGATGCTTTGCCGGGATAGTGATCGATGGAATAACACAAGCGGAATCGCCGGAATGAATCCCGGCCAGTTCAATATGTTCCATAACGGCTGGTACAAAAGCGCCGGTAGCATCGGCAATCGCATCGGCCTCGGCTTCAATCGCGTTTTCGAGAAACTTATCAATGAGAATCGGCCTTTCGGGGGTTACCCCAACTGCCGCTGCCATGTATCGCTCAAGCATTTCATCATCATATACAACCTCCATACCGCGGCCGCCGAGAACGTAGGACGGCCTCACCATCAACGGATAACCAATCCTGTCCGCAATTGTTCTCGCTTCGTCCATATTGGTAGCCATACCGGATTCGGGCATCGGGATATTGAGCTTTTCCATGATCTGGCGGAACCTGTCGCGGTCCTCGGCCAGGTCAATAGTGTCCGGGGTTGTGCCGAGGATATTCACCCCTGCTTTGACGAGCTCCTGCGCGATGTTCAGCGGGGTTTGTCCCCCAAACTGTACGATTACGCCGAGAGGCTTTTCTTTTTCATAGATACTAAGCACATCTTCAACAGTAAGCGGTTCGAAGTAAAGTTTATCTGAGGTATCATAGTCGGTCGAGACCGTTTCGGGATTGCAGTTGACAATGATCGTTTCAAAGCCCAGTTCACGTAAAGCAAAGGCCGCATGAACACAGCAGTAGTCAAACTCTATGCCCTGTCCGATCCGGTTAGGCCCGCCGCCTAAAATCATGACTTTTTTGTTAGTGCTGGAGCCAACGGCATCGGCGGCATTATATGTTGAAAAATAGTACGCTGCATTTTCGACGCCGCTTACAGGCACTGCCTCCCAGCCTTCGACGACTTTGAGAACGGTTCTTTTCTTTCGGATTTGTTCTTCAGGGATTTGCAACAGCATCGCAAGGTAGCGGTCGGAGAACCCGTCCTTCTTGGCTTGAACAAGCAGCTCATCAGGCAGCTGTTTTCCTTTATACTGCAGCATTTGTTCTTCGAGCAGGACAAGCTCATTCATTTGCCGGATAAACCAGGTTTTAATATGGGTCAGCTTAAAGAGTTCCTCTATATCCGCACCTTTGCGCAGGGCTTCATACATGATGA
>DIVP01000136.1 GCA_002422465.1 Peptococcaceae bacterium UBA6129
TATTTTCATAACTATTGACAGTCTTATTGAAGAGTGTCCCCGCCGCATTTTTCGTCTGACTCTCTCTGGGTCTTCCTTTCTTAAGGCTGTCCTGGTTAAACCATGTTTCGGTATAGTTTCCGGCCGCATCAGTGACTTTCACGTAGTTATGTCCGTAGAATTCATTGTTGGCCCACAACTCCCCGCTGTATGTATAGCTTGTTGTATAAGAGTTACCCAGCCCGTCCAGCGCCGTCGCTGAAGAAACCCGGTAGCGGGTCTTATTGTTTAAACTGTAACTCTGATAGCTTAACTGCTTTTGCCCCCCGCTGGAGCCGTCGTAAACTTCCGCCAAACGCCCGGTGCTGTTGTAGGTGAAAGTAAGCGGAGGCATGCTGCTATCCTGTCCGACGATGGTCTGGACGGAGGTCAGGTTCATGGCTTCATTGGTAGCAGCTGAATCATAGTTCAGCTGGTACTGGTTGATAACCTGCCCGTCAACCTTTGTGGTAATGCTGGTGTACCTGGTTTTGTTTATAAAGCCATTCACCCAGTAGACACAGCGTAAAGGGTCGGTAGAAGAGTCAGACCCGTAGCTGTAATCATAATTGCCGTCGATGGCAAAGTCCACGCGAAACTGCTTTCCTCCCACGGGGCTGCTGCCGTCAATGTGGTAGTTGTAGATAATGTAGCCGATCCCGCTCAAGATCTCATGCTGGGTCAGGGCAGTACAGGTTACCCCCCCGCTCGTCGCCGATTGGGTGGAGGCACTGGTGGTGCCCTCATAATACCCAAAGCCCATCATGTCCCCGTTCGTACTGCGGATGTGGTTAACGTCCCATTGGTAGGTGATGCTATAATTTCCGCAGTAGTTGTCTCTGTTCTTTTTGGTGTAGTGATTGGAGCTGGCGCTCCAGCCAAATTCGTAATAGGTGCCGTCCTTGGTTTTCATCCACCAGTAGTCGTCCGTCTCATTGCCGTTGTTGTTGTTTTCGAATTTGATCCTGGCAAAGCTTTCGTCCTCAGTGTGGTAGTAGCCGTCGTTTACCAGAATCAGCTTGCTGCGAGTTCCGCCGAAGACCAGATAAAAGTCGTTGCTGTCCAAAGACTCTCGCTGAATGGACGGAATCCCGCTGATACTCCACCCTTTCCCCACTCTAATCTGGTTGGAACTTGTGGTAACACCACCGTCATCAACCTGCTGGCTGCTGTAGGTAAGCGCTATCCCGGGCGCCATCCCGCCGATTCCCTGAGGCACTGAGATAGGAACGGAATAGGTCCCTGCCCCGGTAAAGGACGCTGCTTGAAAGTCATTAACGCTGCTGGAGACAGGCGGTTTCCAGGAGGGCGGTCCGGCGAGGGCCACGGTGGAAAACAACAGGCCTGTTACCAGTGCCAGAACCAATAGCCAGTATTTGATTTTTGGGGTACCCATATTAAAACCTCCTCATCATTCCTGATTGTATCGAATTCGCTATTATTTACTTTTCTTGCTTTGCGTTACTTCTTCTGCCGTCAATGCCCTAAAGTCCTCTTCCCCTTTTTCTTTGGTTAATTTTTTAGCTTCTTTCAATTGTTCTTTCTGACTGAATTCAATCGCGAGATCGCTGATGGGTGCGCTGATCTGCCCCGTCAGGCAGGCGCCGACCACTGGAGCCGCACTGTTTTCCTGTTCCTGCACTATACCCGATGCCTGGCTGCCCTCTTGACTGGCTGTTAGAGCTACAACCGATACAAGAAGACCCGATAATACAACCAGTAAGATGAATAGCCATTTTTTTGCTCCCAGTTTTTTCATTTTCAAATGTCATCTCCTTTCAATTTACTCAAATAGGCCTTTTGATTCCTATGTTTCCATAATCCCTCCCTCCAGATTTTTCTTCTCAGATTCTCAATAGTATCCTTAATTTCTGTATTTTTTATTTTGTTGTAAATTTATTGTATTATTTGCTATAATTATTTTAAGCTGTGTTAAATCTAAATATTAAGCTGCTTATAGACATTATTCTCCATACAATAATTGTAGTTGATAAATACCGCCATATTATAAACGAATCTTAAAAACTTTTTATTAATTTCTGTTAATTGTTAATAATACAACGCTGGGATTGAAAGCATAGTGCAATACTATTTAGAGGAGGTCGTGGTATGAATTATACGATTTATTTGGTTGAGGATGATAAAAAGCTAAATAAAGTGCTGATGTCCTACCTGTTAAAAGAAGGTTGGAACGTCAGATCATTTGCCGATGGTCAACAAGCCTTAAATGAAATAAAAAATCACCCTCACCTCTGGATCGTTGACATAGTCCTGCCTAAAGTGGATGGTTACCAACTAGTCAATGAGATTAAAAAAGACTGCCCACAGGTTCCAGTAATTTTTATTTCCTGTCTGGATACAGATTTAGACCGTATTTTCGGCTTAGAATTTGGAAGCGATGATTACTTGGGAAAGCCCTTTCTTCCCAGAGAACTGATACTCAAGACGAAAATAATCCTCGAGCGAACTTACTCGTGTCATGGGCCTGCTAGCAATTCAGCGCAGGTTCTCACTTATCCACCCCTGAAAATACTGCTTGAAAAGCGAAGTGTGTTAAATAACGATAAACCGGTCAAGCTGACCGGCAAGGAATTTGATCTCTTAATTCTCTTTGTACGTAGTTCAGGAAATATATTGAACCGTGAACAGATTATCCAAGTGGTATGGGGTTCTAACTACTATATAGTTGACCGTGTGGTGGATGATCTCGTACATAGACTACGGAAAAAAATACCCGAGTTAAAGCTGGAAACATGTTACGGTTACGGGTATTCTCTGCTTAATTCTTCACAATAATATTTCGCGCAAAATAATTAGGCTGATAATAGCGAAATCCGGAAGAATGTTCCTCCGGATTTTGCTGTATTATGAAATCGATTCTATTTCCATTTCGATATAAAATGCTGCTCCCTCCGCTTCGTTTACGGCCCAGATCCTGGCCTGGTGAGCATCGACTACTTTTTTGACAATAGACAAGCCCAGGCCATGCTCTCCACCCTTACCGCTCTCATACTCCTTAAACAATTTTTTCAACAATCCTGGCTCTATGGGCGGGCCGTCATTCCAGATTCTCAGCAACCCCTTATTCCTGCCAATCTCAATAAAGGATATCTCTAATCTATGCACCGCATACCTTAACTGGTTGTCTAGCAGATTTTCTAGGGCAACCTCCCATTGCTGGCAATCACCCGTAATAGAAAGGGGCATAATTTTTGTATCCCAGACCAATTCTGGTCGGCGGATCCGAAAACGTTCAATACATTCCAGAATCAGTTTTGCCAGATAAACAGGCTTATTTTTAAATTCATTTTGATTTATAAGGTGATCAAGTTTATTAAGAAACAGCAACCTGTGGATTTTATTGCCCATCTGCTCCACCTCGCTGTCCATGGCCATAATATTGCCCTGGAGGGTTTGTTCCGGATACACCCCGTCCAACATGGCCTGGGTATAACTGCGCAAAACCGCCACCGGTGCTTTTAAATCATGAGAGATAATCGCAAGCTGTGTTTTCTCACGATAGATTTTTTTTTGGAAAAAAACTATAATCAATCCGACAAACGAAAGAGAGGACAGAATCAGAGCAAGGAGCAAGGTCAGAGGAATCATCCAGGCGGGACGGCCACAAGCTAAAATCATTGTAGAACTAAGGATAAAGACAGCGCCAAACGATAGTAATGTAACACCTGTTATCCTTTTCCAGGTCCCCAGCGATCCTTTATATAATAACAGCTCCCGGCCTGCTCCCAGCAAACCGCTTCCCTGGTATATGTAAGAAATATACATGAACGGATGGGAATCATACCCCATTATTGTATGAATGATACTTAATAAAACACCCAGCAGATAGAAATACAACCACCATCTGGGTATCTGTACTTCTATAAAAAGATGAACCCCTTGCAGAATCAGATAACCAGCCAGAATAGTAAAAACCCAGCTCAGAAATTTCATCATTGGCTGAACTTCAGGGTAGTTTCCGGCCAAGTAATATGTTATGAGAACCAACGCAAAAACATACCCCAGAATATAGAAGAGACCCGCAGCCCCCCATAACCCCACGGCAGGATCGCGGTATTGTACAAAGACATAGAGACAAATGAGGGTATACATACAGGCGATAGCCGCAATCAAAAAGACGAAGTATTTATCCATAAAAACACCTCAAACAGAATTTTGTCATCCCTTGTGAAGTTCGACATAAGATATGCTAATCCTTTCGGAGCAGTTTGCTCTGTTCTTTCAATAAAATTAAGAGTAGGATGATAACCTACTCTTTTGTATGGGCAACTGAATTTGATATATTAATTTTACGCTAATCTTGCTTTTAACAACTATCTTTTTTAATTTTCAAATCCTTCATTCTCTTCTTTGTGCAACATGCAATGTTTCAATTTAACTAAACATTTATAACCGGAAGGAATTTGTCTAAAATTGTGGAATTTTTATTCACATATGTAGAACGGAATCGAGGATAAAAAATGTTGCCTGTGTCTTTACAAAACTTACAAGAAAATATTGCCCGGGTAGTAATCGGAAAGGAAGAATCCCTTAATCTCCTCTTGATTGGCCTTTTAGCGGAAGGTCATATTCTGATTGAGGATGTCCCCGGCGTGGGAAAAACCCTCATGGCTAAATCCTTAGCTGCCTCTTTAAATGCTGAATTTCATCGGCTTCAGTGTACGCCTGACCTGACCCCCACGGATGTGACGGGGTTTAATATTTTTGACCGGAATAACAACAGCTTTATTTTCCGTCCCGGCCCAGTTGTAACCAATATACTACTCGTCGATGAGATTAACCGGGCTGTTCCCCGTACTCAATCGAGTTTGCTCGAGGCTATGGAGGAAAGACAAATTACTGTGGACGGTGAGACCATCAAGCTTCCCCATCCTTTTTTAGTAGTTGCTACGCAAAACCCCATTGAACTCGAAGGAACCTTCCCTTTACCGGAAGCGCAGCTGGACCGTTTTCTTCTGAAGATAACGATGGGTTATCCCGACGCCGCGGAAGAGGAAAAAATATTATTGACACACGGCAGCGGGAACCCTCTTGCGATGCTTAAGGTTGTAGCTGATTCAGAGGAAGTCTTACAATGGCAGGAGCTATGCCGCGGCATCTTCGTGCATCAATCCATCAGCAGTTATATCGTCTCTCTGGTACGGGCTACCCGGTCTCACCCGGCAATCATACTGGGTGCCAGCCCGCGGGCCAGTCTTGCTCTGCACCGGGCGGTAAGGGCGCTGGCGTTACTTTCCGGCCGCAAATATGTTATTCCGGACGATGTTAAATATATGGCCCAGTTCGTACTGCCTCACCGTTTGTCGCTCAAACGTGAGGAACGCCTGCGGGGAGTGGAGGCACATCAGGTACTGGAGGATATTTTGGCTGAAGTACCTGTGCCATTGGAAGAAAGCAGTGAATAGGCCATGGAAAACAACTTCTTAACTCGTGATATTACTTCATTATCTACGCTTCTCCTGATAAGACTGGCTCTGCTCGCAGTCTTACTTTATCAGCTGAAAGAAAAGCATTTTCTATCGGCCGCGTTTTTACTATTTATCATTTTAATTATTGAATCTGCCCATCTCTGGTCTAGGATAGGTTTGCGTAAGCTTACTATCAAAAGACGCCTTACCTCTGCCCGGTTGTTTCCCGATGAAGAAACAACTATCTCTCTGACCGTGGAAAATAACAAAAAGCTCTCAGTGTTCCTTACCTGGATTCAACCGCTGCCTCCGGGAATAGAACAGGTTATCCCACTAGAAGATGGATTTCCCGGAGCTGCTTATGGCTACCAAACGGTAGGTTGGCACAGCCAGATGACAGATAGTTTTTCGATTAAAGCCTTGAAACGAGGATATTACAGATTGCCGACTCTTCGCCTGCAGTCGCGTGATGTGTTTGGCCTTTTTTTTCGAGAATCACAGCTAGTAGAACAACAAAGAATTTTTGTTTACCCTCGTCTTCTACCTATGCAAAACATTAAGCTAACACCTGCCGACCTTATCGGTCTGCAGAAAGATAGCCGACCCTTTCTCCCGGATCCCATTATGTTTGTAGGCTTACGGGAGTATACACCTGAAATGCCGGCACGATTTATTCATTGGAAAGCCAGTGCCCATAAGGGTCAGTTGCTGGCAAAAATCATCGAACCCTCGGCTGACCTGCGCATGTGTATCGCTCTGGATGCAGAGGCTTTTCTTTCGCCCGAACCTCAACCAAACCGTTTTGAAGAAGCTCTGTCACTAGCCGCTACGTTGGCAATGTGGGCAGATATGGCTAGGATTCCCTTTGGCCTCTTAGTAAACGCTCCGCAAAAGGAACTTGCCGTACCTGCTGTAGTCTCGCTTGGCAGTGGTTTTGAACAGATCAGATTGGTATTGGAATCTCTGGCGAGGGTGGAATTAGCCCAAATAGTTACGTTGAACGATCTTTTGAGAGCAGAAAGCTCCCGCCTGCCTTGGGGTACTACTCTTGTCATAATCGGTGGAAGAAGCCCCGAAACAATACCTCCGACTATTCGACAAATCCTATATTATTCAAGTTCAGGTGAAGCCTATGATACACAGTAAAACAAAATTGGATTTTATCCTAATTTTTTCAGAAGCATGCCTGTTGTTACTTATTTATCTGTTTATTGTGGGAGTATTTGAACTAACCCCTCTCATTAATCCCACCTACTATTTCATATTGGCGGCAGTTCTTACTTTTGTTAATCTCTACCTGTCCGGAGGTCCTGTTCGACGTCTGACTATCGCTATTGTCAATATCCTGCTCGTTGCCATCGGCGCTGCTTTTATAACAGGGCAGGCCGACTTTATCCTTTTTTCCCCACCAACCGAGACGAGTCATGCGGCTAACTATGTATTGGTATACATATCAATTCTCTGGTTGGCTTGCAGGTCCTTATACCTGGTGTTTAAAGGCGAGATAGACTTCTATGCACATATGGATTTTCATTTTGCGATAACTTTAGGGATACTTCTTTTGGCAGACTCAGCACAAATTTCACTGCCAAAAGCCATGTACTGGCTGGTTGCCACAATCTTTTTTAATTTTTTGCCGCTTTTTATTTTCTACAATACAGAAAAGATGAAAAACTGGCTTTCCTGGCTGCTGTTAATACTCACGGCTTTTATTATCCTGGGCTTATCAGCCGGGACTGCTACCCTTCTCCCACATCTGACCGGAACGGCCGGCACTGTACTGGACATACTTAAACCTATCGCCATCCTGATTCTCCGTATTTTAATCGCCCCTCTTGTTTTTTGGCTCAAACTCCTCAATCTAATTCCAAAAAGCAACTTGGCTGACACTCAACCCTTGCCAGAGCAAGATATCAGCTATGTCAGCCCTCAGCCAACCCCGTCTGACTCAATCCTGTTGTATATAGGCTGGGTGTTTGTCGCTGTCTTGATTTTAATCACCGTTCTTTTCCTTATCTACCTCTTGAGCTTTCTCATTTCCTGGCTATGGCAGCAGCAGGAAGAGGGTTACAGGAGACCTTCTTTCCGGTCCTTCTGGCGCGAAATACTTCTGTCGTTTTTAAAACAAGTCCAAAAGATAGGCAGTCTGCTTAGTCTTTGCACACCGGGCAGTCTTTCGCCATATCGCGCTTACCTTTATTTGCTGCGCTGGGGCTCCTCAAGGGGTTGTCCGCGACAAAACCAGGAGACACCCGGTGAATACTGTAAACGACTGATAAAACGTCACCCCCAACATCGTTTGGAACTTCAGAAAATTACCGGGCATTATATTGAGTGGCGTTATTCCGGTGAAACTCATTTGATAGAACAGAATTTGAAACCGATTGTCTTAAAGTTATACAAACCTGTCTTCTCTCGTTTCAAGCGAAAGCCGCCTTTCCAGGCTGATGCCTGAAAAAAAGTCACGAAGCATACAGCTTTCGTGGCTTTTTTCTTGGTTCCCCCTAGATATCCCGGTTAATTCTGTTATACCCTTGATAATACTGCCGCCGGTAGTTATAGGCTTTTCTCCGCCTTCTACGCAACAGCAGATATATTCTCCAAAGCACTTGCAGACCGAAGAGCCCTGCCCCTATATAAAGAAAAATATTGGATAACTCTAGAGGCGGATCGCTGTCATTCCCTGCAATTAAATCAACCCCGCCGACATCATTACCGTCTATGGTAAACTGCAGCTTGCCCACTATCTCACCTTTGGTAATCTTTCCTGCCAAGGGCTCAAGGGTAATCCTGGATTCTACTTTCTTAGCAGCATCGGCTGCTACCGATAGACTGAAACTATCTTTAGAAACGAGCTGGAGTGAACGGTTATCATCCACCTCAATATTTGCTGCAATACTACCTGAGCTGGCCAATTCCAAATGCTGAAAATCCGAGAAGCCGTAATCAAGCAATTTTTTAGCATCCTCCCAGATAGCCTGACCGGCGCTATTGAGAACAACAGCAATATACATCCGGTCATCCCTTACTGCTGAGGCTACAATAGTGTTCCGCGATTCCTTGGTATAACCTGTTTTAATGCCAATAGCTCCGTCATAAGACCAGAGCAGCTCGTTGATGTTAATCAGCCGGGTTTGCCATTTTTCTCCCTGCCAGTCCAGTATTTTGCTTTGAACAACTTGCCGGAAAGTCTCATTGTTCATAGCATAACGGCTTATCAAAGCCAGATCATAGGCGGTAGTATAGTGTCCTTCCTCAGTCAGACCATGAGGATTACGAAAATTGCTATTAACGGCGCCCAATTCCTTGGCTTTAGCATTCATCATTTGAGCAAACCCTTCCTGAGAGCTGCCCAAATATTCCGCAATAGCGCAAGCTGCATCGTTTGCCGAGTGAACCATCGCAGCCATTACCAAATCGCGCAGTTTAACCCTTTCCCCTGCTTCCAGATACACTTTAGTCCCTTCAGCCAGCGGCGGATTAACTCCGATAGTGACAATATCATCTAACTTTCCACTCTCAATAGCCAAGATAGCCGTAAGAATTTTTGTTACGCTGGCAGGCGGCAATTTAGTATCTTTTTCTTGTTCAAATAAAATCTGACCACTTATACCATCGATAAGCACCGCACTCTGTCCGGTAATGCCTGGTTTGCCCCAGGCAGGTGTAGTATGTAAAACCAGAAGGGCAAAGAAAACTGCTAAAAATACTGCTGCTCTACGCATTTATCTCTCCTTGTTATCGAGTTGCTTTTCCTATTATAACATACGATTCCTTTTTGGGAACTTGTAAAAAGCACCTTTCTAAGAAGATGCTTTTTTATATGTTTAAACTTGCCGACACGTTGCTGCCGGAGATTTCATACAATATAGAAAAATCAACACTATAGGGTGATATGACATGCTGCCTAAGATAATATGGAAAGGCTCGCCGAACTACGGTTTACCAAGAGGAACTCAAGGACGTAACGGCTATAAAGTCATGGCGATTGTCGACCATATCATGGCCGGCACTCTTATAGGCACGGACACCTGGTTTAATAACCGGGATTCTCAGGTCAGCGCACACTTTGGCGTAGGGAAGAGCGGAGAAATACACCAGTATGTTGACATCAAAAATACTGCCTGGCATACCGGAAATGTTCGTAACCCTACCTGGTCGCTTTTAAGGCCCACCATCAACCCGAATCTTTATACAATCGGGGTAGAACACGAAGGACAGACCGGTGATATAATTACAGGAGAACAGTATCAGGCTACGTTAACGCTCCACAAATGGCTTATCGACCAGCTTGGTATAGAACCCAGTTCCGAAACAATCATCGGCCATTACAGGATTGACAGCGTCATTAAGGCACACTGCCCCGGCACAGGCTTCCCGTGGGACAGATTATTAACGGACCTGACACAAGAGGAGAGTGAACAAGTGGAACAGGTTAATGTTATTGAAAAAGGCATCTTATATAATGCCTTCAGGTATAACGGCGAGACGTATGTGGAGCTTCGGGCTTATACAGCTCAGGATAATAAAGCGGTAAGCTGGAATGAGGCCAGCAAGACGGCTGCTGTCACAGGCGGCAAGCTGGAAGAAATCAAGGCAATCATTGAGGGATAGGAATTAGACGGGTAAAATATTCAGCGAGCTGAGCGGCTATGGTATTTTACCACCAGGAAACTCCCAGCCGCCTGCGAATTTCTCACCCGTAGCTCTCCGGGCAATAAATACTTTTTGATTCTCTATAATGATTGCTGCCGTAACGTCTTTCATTCGCAAACCTTCCTCAATCCGCTTTTAGTCCGGCTATTTGCTTAGCTGATATCCTGTCTTTGAGCTCTATAATCTTTTTCTCAATTGTTTTGGCTGTTTTGATGAATTCCTCGTCGCTTTTTCCGGTTGGGTCTTCGAGCCCCCAGTCCTCCCTGAACTTACAGGGGAGATAGGGGCAATTCACATTACAGCCCATTGTAATAACTATATCCGGCTGCGGAATCGCCGAAATCAGCTTCGAAAACTGTTCTTTTTCCATATCCGCATTATATAACTGCTTGATCAGCCTGACGGCATCCTGATTAATCCGCGGGCTTATTTGGGTTCCTGCCGAATAGGCTTCAAAAACGTCCACGGCCAGCAGCTTCGAAATCGCTTCCGCCATCTGGGAACGACAGGAGTTGTGGACGCAGACAAAAGCTACCTTAGTTTTTTCTGTCATCTGTTAAACCCCTTTTGTATTATAGATTTTGGGCAGACCGCTCTCGTTAAAGTATTTTCGCCTAAACGCCAGTGCCGAATTCACCAAAGCAATCATTACCGGCACTTCGACCAACGGGCCAATAACAGCGGTGAAAGCAACATCGGAAGCAATGCCAAACACTGCCACCGCAACGGCGATAGCCAACTCAAAATTGTTGCTCGCTGCCGTAAAGGCCAACGTTACTGTCTGATCATACCTGAAGCCCCCGCGATAGGACATGTAAAAGCTGACAAAAAACATGATTGCAAAATAAATTAAAAGCGGTAGCGCAATTCTCAGGACATCCCCGGGATTCTTGATAATCTGCTCACCTTTAGTGATAAACATGATTACTATCGTGTAGAGCAAGGCTATCAGCGCCAGAGGAGAAATTTTCGGAATAAATACCGTTTCATACCATATTTTTGTTTTAGCCCTGATCAAGGCAACCCTCGAAATAAAGCCTGCGGCAAAAGGAATCCCGAGATAGATAAGAACGCTCTTGGCAACCTCCCACATTGATACGTCAACAATTTGTCCGCCCCACGAAAGTCCGAGCCACTTTGGCATTAGGGTTACAAAGAAATAGATATAAAACGTATATAAAAGTATTTGAAAGATGGAGTTAAGCGCCACCAACGCGGCACAATATTCATTGTCGCCTTTGGCCAGGGTGTTCCAGACAATAACCATCGCAATGCAACGGGCAAGACCTATGATAATTAGTCCAATCGCAAATTCGGGCTTATCTCCGAGCAGCAGCACAGCTAAAACGAACATTAAAACCGGCCCGATGATCCAGTTCTGGATCAGAGAAAAGGTGAAAACCTTTTTATTTTGTACTACCTTGCCTATCTCTTCATACTTTACCTTGGCAAGCGGCGGATACATCATAATGATGAGACCAATGGCGATTGGCCACGATATGGTCCCCGTACTGAATCCACTCAGTGATTGGGCCAAGCCGGGCAATAAATAGCCGCCGATAACCCCAATAGCCATCGCAATAAAAATCCACAGGGTCAAAAACCTGTCTAAAAATGAGAGCTTCGTACTTTTTATGTTTTCCATTTTTCTACCTGGCCTTTGCGAGGATATTTTCGATGTCTTTCGGTTTTAAAACCTTACCAAACGACACAACCTTTTCATCGATAACAAGCGCCGGGGTCGACATTACCCCATAGGTCATAATGTCCTTGAAATCCGTCACTTTAATGATTTCGGCTTCGATCCCCATTTTCTTGATAGCGGCCTTGGTGTTTTCAGTTAAAGCGACACAGTTTTGACAACCCGAACCAAGAATTTTAATGATCATTTTTTTCTCTCCTTCAGTTTGTATTTTTATAGTCCCAGGTAGAACATATAAAAGGCTATAAATAAGATTATTGTGCCCATTGCAATCCTTAATACTTTGCTTATATTACCATATTCATAGCTACCGGAAAGTTTCTGTACAAAACCAACAGAGGTCCCGGCGATCAATACCAGAAAACTATGCCCTATGGAATACAGCGCTAATAACAGAATACCCCATAACAAATTTCCTTCGTTTGCTACTATGGCGAGCAATACTATCAATACCGGAGTGGCACAGGGAGAAGAGAAAAACCCGCCCAGGATTCCGGTAAGAAAAGCGCCCATAAATCCCCGCTTTATATTTTTGCTTATTGCATAGGAAGATGGAATAAAATTATATATCTCCCACGTCTGTAACGCCATCAAAAGCATCAGCACACCAAGAAGTATATACCACCAGGAACCCGCTCCCAGAAAAAGCTTACCCAGAAGAGAAGCGGCGGTGCCTAGAGCGGTGAATGTGCAAGCCATACCCGCAGAAAATGTGACCGATAAACAAAAGGCTTTTTTGGTATCCTTGCTGCCGACCCCCCCCACATAGCCTATCACGAGAGGTACACTTGTCAGCGCACACGGCGTAAAGGAGGTCAAAATACCTGCTAGCAGTGCAAACAAAGGAGCCATCAAAATATTTAATGCTATTAGGGACGAGATAACCTCCAACCACTTGTTGATTGTTGACTCCATCAATCAGCCCCCATCTCACTGATGACTTCCAGCAAGGCCTCTTTTGTTATACCACCCTCGTGTGTTGTGAAGACATGCTCCCCGGTATCTTTCATTGCAAAAAGCCTCATCTGTGCGACATTAGGATCTTTCGGTTTGTATGGTTTGCCGTCTGCAGCAAAAAAAACTTGCGTAGGTATTACAGTAATTGGATAATCCTCAACAAAAGCTTGATATTTCCAGACATCCACAAACTTAATAATTGCTTTACCACGCAATTCTTCATTAAGCTCCTTCAAAACAGGAGCCATTTCTTTACAGGGTATACAAGAATCCGCTCCGAAATCAATAATTATAGGAAGACCATACGACTTTAGCTTTTCGAGGTCAATTTTGCTTGTTACATGCAATGCGAAGTCCGAACTGTCTTTCACATCCGCTTCATCCTTATCCTGCGTGTTTTTCACCGCCCAAATTCCGGCTACTATTATGACAATTATAATAGGAACTATGATTCTAAGAAGTTTTTTATTTGTTGGTCTGATACTGTTATTACTCTCATCCACAGCATCCTCCTCCATTTTCACATGAACAATCGCAATGATTATTCAGCATCATGCTATCACCCAAATAACTGATCGCTCCGCTTGGACAAAGCTTGCCACAGCCACGGCAGCCATGGATGCAGTTCTCAGACATAAGTACGACAGGTGTAGGCACTTTCTTTAGATCGTAGACCCCATGACTGCATTTGTAAGTGCAAACACCGCATTCAGTACATTTTTCATAATCAATTACCGGATACCATGTTTTTGACATTCTAACAACCTCCATAAATTTATGTCAAGCCAACGTCTTAAATGAACAAATATCCAAATGTATTGAACGTATATCCGATTATTATAATTCCCAGAGTTACAATCCCTGCAAAAATAATAAGGAGCCTAGTCTTAACAACATTTTTCAACATAATCATTGAGGGCAGGGATAGCGCTGTAACTGCCATCATGAAGGACAAAGCAGTCCCCATACCAACACCTTTCAGGACAAGGGCTTCAGCAATGGGAAGTGTTCCAAAAATATCAGCATACATTGGGACACCTACTAAGGTAGCTACAAGCACAGAATACCATTTATCCTGACCCAATACTGCTGAGATCACATTTTCAGGTATCCAGTTATGAATTAGAGCTCCAATGCCGACGCCTATTAGAATGTACATCCAGACTCTCTTAATGATATCAATGACTTGATTCTTCGCGAAATCTATCCTGTCACCAGTTGTCAGTTCTTCTTGCTCAATCTCGGTTATCTTATTATTAAAAACAAACGGCTCAACATATTTCTCGAGCTTTGCTTTGCTGATAATGGTTCCACCGATTACTGCCAGGATAAGTCCGACAATGACATAGGCAATTGCGATTTTCCAATTAAAAATGCTGGCTAAGAGAATTACCGAGGCCAGATCAACCAGCGGGGACGAAATCAGAAACGAGAAGGTGGCCCCTATCGGCAGTCCTGCACTTGTAAATCCTATGAACAAAGGTATTGAAGAGCACGAGCAAAAAGGCGTAAGAGTACCTAACAATGCACCTAAAATATTAGCTGAAATACCGTTGAATCTCCCGAGGATTTTTCTTGTTCTTTCCGGCGGGAAGTAACTCTGCACATAAGATATCCCAAAAATCAAGACAGAAAGCAGTATGAAAATCTTAATCACATCATAGATGAAAAAGTGAATACTGCCGCCTAATTGACTTTGGATGCTCAATCCCAATATTTTTTCGACTAAATATTTTACCAAACCAGACAGCCATTCCATTCTCAATATCTGGTTGTTCAGCCATGCGAAGATAATCATAAATTCATCCCCTTAGCATTTCGCGCTACATTTCGCAGTACAGTTGTTTTGCGTTTGAAGACTGACACCGATACCTTCAAACAATTCCTTAACTATCTCGAGATTATCCCGATTGATAGAGTATTTCATCCAGACCCCATCCTTTCTGCCGCTGACAAGACCGCTATCACAGAGAATTTTCATATGATAGGAAAGAGTTGGCTGGGTAATATTGAACTCCTCAAGAATTTTGCACGCGCAAAGCTCACCTTGGGCAAGCATGTCAAATATGTTAATCCTTGTTTCATCAGATAGGGCTTTCATGTACGCAGCATATATATGATAATTCTTCCGCAAGCTTCTCACCTCGATATTCTATTGCTAATCTGTTCGTCGATGATATAGATATTCGTCTATGTCTCTATCATTATATTACACATATACATAGATATGTGTCAATGTCTATTAAACAATCTAGCAATATTTACAATTATCGCTTCTAATCTAATCTCGTATCATTGCCCATTTAGTGTGACTCACAAATAGAACTAATATATCATATTATAAACTGGTAATTTCTTGACCGTAATGGTTGACAACAGCAACCAATATTGATTATATTAAAAGAGTGGATGGTGAATTAGGCTTTTTTCAATGATTAATTATTAAGGAGGCTGTGCTTATTATTGTGCTAACAGTTATTATCATCGCAAGCTTTTTCCGTCGGAATAAGCCAGCTATATTAAAAGAGGGTTTAAGCAATGAATAAAAAGATACCCGGCATATACAATTCACTGCAAGAAATAGCCTGGCATTTCGGAAATCATGGAGTTAACGGAGAATGCTGCGGGGATTTATCCTTGGTTGAATTCATGGCGCTAAAAAAAGCCTATGAGAATATAGATTTTTCCATTCAGGAAATTGGCTGTGCCTTAAATTTTACCAAGAGCGGAGCAAGCAGAATAATTGATCGTCTGATGAACAAGGGATATGTAACCCGAGAACGTTCCCCCATAGATGGCCGGATTTGCTGTGTGCCCTTAACAGCTAAAGGGACAGAGGTCGTAACAAGTATAATGGAGAGATATACTGCTTACCTTGATGAGGTATTGAAAGATTTAGACCCTCCAACGATTGAAAAAATTAAGGATGGCCTGGATATCTTGCTAAAAGAGGTACGTAGACATGAATCCCCATTCATAGAAAATTAGTTCATAGATTTAACACAGGAGGAGTGTTTTAGTGAATTCATTATCCAACACAATAAAGTACTTTCTTACAATAACTACAGAGCTTACCGTACTTTTTCTTGGGATTAGCACACTTGTAGCTTTATTGCTAATATATATGCCGCAGGAGAAGATTAAAAACTGGATGTCAGGTAAAGGTGTATGGGGAAATATCATTGGGGCATGTATTGGGACTTTGACACCTTTTTGTGCATGCTCAACAATTCCGCTAACTCTGGGTTTTCTAGAAGCCGGCATTCCATTCGGTGCTGTTATGTCGTTTGTAGTTTCCTCTCCTCTATTAAATCCAATAATACTGGCTATGCTTATAGCCTTAATGGGCTGGAAGGCGTGCGTCACATACTTTATCGTAGTGTTTGGCGGCGCTGTTGTTTTCGGTGTAGTGCTTGAAAAAGCAGGCAGCTCAAAACTTGTGAAAAATGTCCGGATTAAAGGCGGTGGGCATCAAGAAACCGCGGAAGTACCAGCAACGTTCAGCGGTAAATTAAAGCTGTCGTTTCTTAAAGCCTGGGGGGATTTTAAGGCCGTTTTTATCTATCTGCTTATCGGGGTTAGTATTGGAGCGGTTATTTACGGCTATCTGCCGGAAGATTTTGTCTTGAAATATGCTGGCCCTAACAATCAATATGCCATTCCAATTGCAGCAATAATCGGTATTCCTCTCTATATTCGTGCGGAAACAGCTATCCCCATCGGTGTCGCTTTGCTGCAAAAAGGCATGAATGTTGGCGCAGTTATTGCCTTAATTATTGGCGGCGCAGGAATGGCCATTCCGGAAATAAGTATGCTGGCAAGTATTTTTAAGAAAAAGTTGGTTGGCGCTGTAGTAGGCGTGATTTTTCTCACAGCTGTACTAGGCGGATACATATTTAATATGGTTTTGTAAGTAAATTTTAGGACTACGATTTAAAAATACCTGAAAGGAGGATTGTGTGTTTATGAAAAACGGAAATGAGAAAACGGGGTTATTAGGGCGTTTAATGGGGGGAAATAAAGCCAAAAAGAGTTCATGTTGCTGTAATATCGAGCTTGAAGAACTGCCGAAGAAAAATACTGATAACAAAGAACCTAAGGATTCTCCAAAATCAAAAAACAATTCCTGCTGCAACTAGTTTTCTAAAATAGTGCGTCCTTTTGTTGAAACCTCCGTCTCTATTGATAGAAACAATGTTTAAGGAGGCAAATAAATGAAAATACTCAAAATTGAATGGAGACACCTTGATGTGGAAGGGGAGACCTGCAACCGTTGTTATGACACGGGTGAAAATCTCGCTCAGGAAGTAAAAAGATTAAGCAGGGCGTTGCAACCACAAGGTATTGAGGTGGAACTTTCCGAGACCAAACTTGACAATACCCAAATCCCCCAATCAAATACAATCCTCTTCAATGGAATTCCGATTGAAGATATTCTGAATATCAAGGTATCAGAAAACTACTGTGATTCCTGTACATCTTTATTGGGAAAGGAAACCTTCTGCCGAACGGTAATGTATGAAAACAATGAGTACGAAGAAATCCCGGCAAAGGCTATCCGGCAGGCAGCATATAAGGTTTTGGGTATTGGAGAAGCAAAGAAAACACCGGCGGGAAGCTGTGGCTGTAGTTGCAATAGCAGCAGTTGCTGCTAATATCAATCTAACTGCTATAAACAATTAGGGTGGGTTGCAATGACCCACCCTAATTGTTTTTCAATCATCTTAATACAATCTCTATAGACTTATAGACCGATTTCAAACCTTTTTCTTCTTTGTAGCCTTGTACTCAACACTACAGGGGTATAGAGAATTAACCAGACGATCAGGACTAATAGTGTGAGCGGAATCAGATATCCCGGATTACCAAACCATGCCTCAAAAATCTCCAGAGGTGTGTCTGTTGGCGCAAAGCTTAGAAACATATAATTGCTTCCGATAAGCCGATTAACGAATGCGGCGATACCCGCGAAAAATAACAGAAGACCAAAACAGGGTGGAATTCTCCGTATGTCCGGGCGGAAACCATCTGCAAATATCCAGATCAGTGGAAGCAGAATCAGTATCGTATGTGCCATCGCGAATTGCAGGTAATAATAATTAAATAGTGGATAACCGCCCATCACTGGGGTAATCAGCGCAAAAACAGCGCCAGGCAAACCACAGCAATATGAAAATTCCTTAAGCAGGGTGCGCCCGGAGAGAACTGCGGCGGATTCTACAAACACGGACAAGGTGCAGAGGTGCAGCGGAAGCAGCTCTGTTATGGCGTAGTGTCCGATTATTGCAGTCCAGAGCCAGCAGAAAAGATGAGCTGTTACCATTAGATAAACAGTTGTCACTTGAATCCTGCGCCTGATTACTTCTGTCTGCCGACGAGAGATAAGTATTGTCATGAGAATTAATAATACCGAAATTGTGACCCAGGCCAGATGAACAATTCCGAAGGTTTGCACACCAATACCCGGGGGCAAGTCCGTTTCATAGAGCCAAAAATATTCACACATCCTTCTCACGCCCCATAGCTATCCAAGGTTGATGGTTTTATTGCTATTATATTTTAGTTATGACCTAATATTCTTTTACTCTGATTGAATTGATAACGATTTTAATTTTGTTGTTTTCCTTTATAACTCTATCTGTAATTGATCTATTTATCTTATCGAATTCAGATTCTACTATAGATGATGGCACAAGTAAATCGAAAATAACACTAATTCTCTTTTCTCCATCAATGATACGTAGGTTTTCCGCACTAAAACCAGACTCTTCCTCCTCAATAAGCTTGATAACCAATGCTTTTATCTGATTATTTCTATCAATATCTGTAGAAATAGGGTCCATATGAATAATTATATCTATGCCAAGTTCATCCGAGATTTTTTCTTCCATCTCATCAATTATTGAATGGACTTTTACGATGTTTACATCGTCAGGAACCTCCGCATGTATTGAAGCTATTACTCTGCCAGGACCATAATCATGCATCCTGAGGGCATGAATACCTACTATATATTTGCCTTGGGCAACTAATGAATTTATGGTATCAGCAAGCTCAGGGTCCGCAGACGCGCCCAAAAGTAAATTCACTGTATCTTTAGCGATACTGAAGCCTGTATAAAGGATTAAAAATGAAATAACAAGACCTAATAATCCATCGACCGGATATCTGATGTACCGTCCTAGTATAGTTCCAATAATAACGGCAC
Source organism: Peptococcaceae bacterium UBA6129 (assembly GCA_002422465.1). Classification (GTDB taxonomy): domain Bacteria; phylum Bacillota; class Peptococcia; order DRI-13; family UBA6129; genus UBA6129. The sequence goes on from DIVP01000136.1 coordinate 18,971, forward strand.
CCGTAGCAACAATATCACTTAAACTATCATAGGCCACTGCCCTGTTAATCCCTGAATTGATTATATTACCTATATACCAGTTGTAGGAATACATCCAAAGTTTTACTAAAATTGAAAGGCAAAGTATTACTATTGATATCGGACTAAAAACCACTTCTTCAGGATAAAGAATTTTATCAAATGAGTTTCTCAGCAGCTGTAAGCCAACTGAAAATATGATAAAAGCTACTACCAGAGAAGCAATATATTCGAACCTTCCATGGCCATAAGGGTGTTCCCGGTCAGGCGGGCGGTTACTCAATTTAGCCCCTAAGATAGAAACCACTGAAGATCCGGTATCGGTGAGGTTATTAAAGGCGTCGGTAACAACCGCAATACTGTTAATAAAGAGTCCAATGGATAACTTGAGTGAAAATAAAAGCAGGTTACAGATCACTCCTAATGCACCGCCTAATACCCCATAAGCCTCTCTTACGAATTTGTCATTTACATTTTGGTGATTTCTAATAAATCTTCTAATTATTATTTTTATCAATATAATCCATCCAATCTTAATAGCTCTTTGACATGTATATTGACCCTATCAGTTTTATTTTTCCATGAAAGCGAAAAAAACACACCTATGGAACAACTCACTGTCCCACAGATGTGCTGTAAATTCATCTGTTGCCCTTTTGGCCCAGCCCCATGAACTGCATTAGTTTAGTTCATCGCCTGCTCAGTTTGTACTGTAGCTCAAATACACAGTGCAAATTATTTTTATTATCATAATATATTCAGTGGGTATTTGTCAAACCTACGCTCACACGTAAAAGACTGTGTAGCCTAATGGGCACTCTTTCATATCCTTTTTTTATAGAACTCCATATTCTCGTTAGCCAGTTTTTCCTCCCAAATCATTTGTAATAAGGTTAAATCCTCGCTGTAATCGGTTTTCGCTTCATCCTTGTCGTATTCAAGCTTCTCGAGGATTTCGATTGTGAAATTCTCAGGGCCATATTCATTCCATTCCTTTTGCAGCTCGCGATAAGGATGTATACCGGCTGCCAGCCGGACTCTGGCGCCATTCATTACGCCTCTGAAATCTTGGGCAGTTTGAAGATAGCATTTCTGATTGACCTTGGAACGGATTATAAATACCCCCATTGGCGGCCGCATTTGCTTATACTGCAGCTTCAATTCTTTTTTTCTATCCATTAATGTCCCCTTCTTTGTCGTCCTCTTTTTTTACAACCCAATATCTTGCTCCATCAGGCGTCCGGTCAAGAAATTTGTAATCAATCAGCAGTCTTCTCAAGATAAAATAATCACCGAAGGTATGCCAAGCATTGATAATTCCGTTGACCTCTTTTTCGCTGTAAATCCGTTCTTTCTCAAATTTACCTGCTAAATAGGCTAAAACAGGAATCTTTGTTCTGTTAGGCACAGGGATCTGCACTATTTTCCCGGCCTCATCCAAGAAAACGGAAATCCTGACCTCTTTTTTTTTATTACTCATCTCTCAATACCCCATCTCTTTTAATATCCTGGATAAGGTGGATAAGCGTTCTCCGAGAATTTCATCATCATTTCTGAGGGCCTGGTTAAATAACTTCATATCCTCATTAATCTTTTCATTGTCCGTACATACGGCTACCGTCATGGCGTCACCCTGTAAACCGACCCTGTCTATAACGGGACGCTCGGTATCATATAACTTCTCATACCGATAAGCCTCCTGAAAATGAAGCTTTGCTCTACAAACCAAAATAGCAAGGTCAAGCACGCGGTGAAGCGGTAATTCCTCAGACTGCCTGGACCATTTTTCGCCTGTATATCTCCATACTTTGGCGGATATTTCTACCTTACCCCGATCATTCCACTGTGCTAACCCTAATGAAAGGCCCTTGGCCTCAGAATTATAGGCATATCTGCCATCTACATTCTCGTAGTTTTCCGAAACAATAACAGGCTTGTGTTTTAAAGTAGTTGGTATTTTCATTTTTTTGTCTCCTTTGCATTTACTAGCTTACTAATTTACTAAATTACTTATCTGATTTTAATCCCCCAGCCACAGAATGTCAATAGAAAAAGGATAAAAAACAACCGGATATCACTAATCTTTAGCGATTATCCGGCGCGGGATACCTTATTTCGCTCTTTGGTATATATAGCTAACTGCAAGATATTTAAGCTCAGAGCTGCAACAATTAGCAGGATAGTATATGTTAAGCCAATAGTACCCAGTAATAGTATCCCGGTCACGGTCGCACCGAACGAAGCTCCGAGGAGTTCAAACATGTACAGCCCTATGAAGTCATGAATTCCCCGTTGATTAAGGCCCGCTGTGTATTTGGATAAAAGTGGATAAACGGCTCCATTTATTATTCCCCAAAGCAGTATAAACCCAATAAAAGATAGTCTGTTTGTGAGTATTAGCGGCAGCTTTGCAGACAACAAAATAGCCACAAGCAAAGCTTGTGTACAAAGAAAGACTGAGATAAGAACCCTTTTATTCGTCTTTTTTAATTTGCTTGCTGCGATAGCCCCAACGGAATAGCCACAAAGATTGGCAGCTGAGATGAAGCCAATATCCCCGTAGAGGCTGCCGATTTTTAGCTGATACATATAAATTAATATTGAGAAACAGGAAAATCCGGTCAAGCCGGAAATAAAAGCAGTATAACCTAAGAAAGGTTTGCTGACCGTCTTAGCAGATAAAACAGTAAATAAAGTGTCTATAATTACCGGCGCCATCAAAAGCAGTAAGAACATCAGGAAGAGCAAGGTTGGTGAATGCAGGGAAAACCAATTAAGCGCATGATAACCCGTCACGTTTTCCCTCTCGTTTAAAACTGCGGAATAATACTGCATGGCGGAAGGGAAATAATCGTTGTTGGCAATAGTGAGCCCCTTATAGGAAAAATTCTCACGCGCCTCTTTGATTCTTATGGGATCAAGCATAAGGTTGATATATTCCGGAGAAAGCAGGTTTGTCGCGATATGCCGGTCCTTGTACCGCTGCAGAATCGTCTGCTTCAGCACTGCTCCATCCCATGTTGAATTGGAGGAGATGACAACTCCTTCTTCACCCGGAATAATGATAGTACTTTGAAAAGCGTTGCCAAGGGCCCTGAATATACTGTAGTTTAAGCGTTTTAAGTTGTTCCCCGCATATGTCTCGGAGGAGTTTAGACTGGTGCAAAGCAGACCGTCTTTTTTCAAGGCATTCTTCGCCACCTCGAAGAATTCTTTCGTATAACAGCGATTGGTGGACAAGGTTGCAGGCGGTGGCGGAATCACGATGATAACATCAAAGCGTTCCTTGACCTGCTGTAAATAGCTCCGTACATCGCTGCTGATAAACTGAACCCCGTCATACTTTGTATCAGATGACCTTCGCATATATCTTAACGCGATGGAAAGGTATTCCGGATCAATCTCGCCATATACTGCTTCAACCTGCTCGTATTTTAAGATTTCATCAAGGACTCCCGCGGTCAATCCGCCCATAATAAATACACTTTCAGGATTAGGGTGCATCAGCAGTGCAAAATGCACTTTTTTTTCAATAGTCTGATCAAAGTCCGGGTAAGCGCCTTCGAGGTAACCGTTTGTATAAAAGTTATACTGCCCGCTATAACTCGTCACCAACAAACGGGAATACTTAGTATCTGCAGTCTCCTCGATCCTTTCCATGGGCACCCGGAAAGCGGCAGCACTCTGAAAAAGCCGGTCTGGTACTCCATACGCAAATATGCCTGCATAAAACACTATCCCAGACACGAAAATGAAAATGGTTGTTTTTTTCAATCCCATCAGAAGCACGGAAACCAAAACAACCACTGCTAAATTGACGCCCAAAATCAAAAGCGCGGATTCAACGGTATTAAAGTGTGTAATGAGAAAAAAAGTGGCTAAGAGAAAGCCAACGAACATTCCGGCGCTGTTATAAACATAGCTGTCTGTTGAGGCTTTTAAATCATCATACCCCGGCAAACCTGCCAGCGCCAGAACTGAGACAACATATTGAATACCTGCCGAAACACAGAAAGGCAAAAGAACCAGCAGCGCTAGAAATGAATAGTACAGCCAATTGATTTGTGAATGCGAGTTTGAAGCTAGAAATGAACAGCCCGCTAGCATCCCAACACATGTAAGAAAAGCCGTTATTCCAATAATCATTTGTATCCGCAGCAAGAATTTGAGTGACACCTTGCCCAGTATCCGGGAGGAGAGCAAACAACCGATGCTGTTTAAAACTATCCAACCGGCTATGATTACCCCGGTTAACAGTTCGGTTCCGTAAAAACCCGCCAAAATCTCGCGCAAAATAATGACCTGAACAATCCCTTCCGATATCCCGGTGACCAGTATAGCCGCCTTTACTTTCAGATGCGATGGCCCAGCCCTTTTCATTCGCTGCCCAGCTCCAGTCGGTAAACACCGCCGCCGGAGGTGGAGGCATACAGCACAGCTTCATTTCCCGAAAGGGCAAGGGAGGTCACCGCCTTAAAGTCCAGACCTTCATTTATGGCGACCCAAGCCCCTCCGCCGCTCGTCGTCATATATACTCCATGCTGATAGTCTGATACGCATAATATTTCAGGATTAGAAGGAAGGATCACCACGGCGCTGATTAACGTCCACGGAGTAGATACATAATCAATTCCGACGGTTCTCACTGGTTTCTCGAGCGATATACCCGGATTAACCTGCCCGATTCTCTGCAGATAGGACGGACATTCCACGACAATTCCATTGCTTGTGGAGCTCCAAGATTGCCCGCCGTTTTCGGTCTTATAAAGTCCGACTCCGTTTCCCAACCCTGCGTATACTATATTCGGCTCCTTCGGATTAATCGCCAGTGAGCGTACGTCCTCCGACATCAAGCCGTTGCTGGCCGCACTCCAGCTTTTGCCGCCGTTAGTACTCTTGAAAACGCCGTCTCGGTATGTGCCGATGTAAACAATATTCTCATTAGCTGGATGGACAGCTATGCAGTTGATGTTTTTGTCGGCATTCTCCAGCCCGTTGTTAATTTCTCTCCATGTTCTCCCAGCGTCAACCGATTTGAACATGCCGAAGCTGGGGCCTTTATACGTACTTCCGTCAATGGAATTTCTGTCTTTTCTCATCCCGGCGTACACAGTGTTTCCGTTGGAAGGTGCAAATTCGATTGTCTTGAAGCCGTGCCTTGAAGAAGCTTGCTGACCACCATGGGTGTTGTTTTCAATAACCTCTTTCCATGTTTTCCCACCATCACTGCTCCGATAGATGATTCCTGTGAATTCGTCTGAAGCAAGCATCAATCGGCTGTTCGTAGGGCATATCGAAATATCATCCCAATCAGGTGCAGTAACCGGAAAATATGCCAATCCCTGCCATTTTTGCCCGCCGTCATAACTGACATAAGGCCCGCTGCGGCCCACCGTGAAGACCGTGTTCTGGTCTGTCGGGGATACTATTACCTGATGAAGATTGACCCCGGTGTAGCCGGTGCTGCTCTCTATCCAGGTCTTTGCTCCATCTATGGATTTAAAGACCCCTCCCCCATAGTTGTTGGCAAAGATCACCATGGGGTTATCCGGATCAACAACAGCGCTGATGGGGAATCCCGCCCTCACTCCGGGGGGACCGTAAACCCCTTCTTTTACTTTGGAGAACCGCTGCCATGACTGTCCACCGTTATCACTACGATAAAAGGCGGCACTGCTTCCGGCATACATTATATTCGGATTGGAAGGACTGAAGGTTGCTACCGTAAAAGATACTCCATATACTTCAGCGCCGGAAAGAATCCTCTTCCAGTTCTGTCCGCCGTCATGTGTTAGGTATATCCCGCTGCCTTTATAGTATTGATTGTTTCCGGCAGCACAGATCAGTGTGTTGTGGTCTGTGGGATGCATTTCCAGAAAACCGGCAAACAGGTTCTCCAGACCATTGTTTATATTGGTCCAGGCGCTGCCACCGTCTGTACTCTTCAGCACTCCTTCACCTACCATGTTGTAGGCCTCCCGGTCAAAAATCCCGGTAGAAGCGTATAGGATATCCGGATTAACCGGGTCAAAGATAATGACTCGGGCCAAGCTGCCGCCTTCCCAGACACAGGTCCAGTTATTTCCGCCATCTGTTGTCTTATAGATCTTACCCTTTTGGCGCGCGAACTCCTTGCCGAATAAACCCACATCGATCTCGGCAGCGGCCAAAACGACATCTGAATCTCCCGGCTTAACGGCAAAGCCCCGGAAGGTGATTTCATTCTGTTCGGCAATGCCGTTATCCATCTTTGTCCAGGTAGCGCCGCAGTCCAGAGATTTAAAGATGCCCCGTGCGGTCTGTGTCCCGGTCCAAACGATATTGGGGTCATTGGGATCAATAGTCAGTGAGAAAATCGGGATGTCATCGTTTGAACTACCCACTCTTGTAGTTATCCCAGAGTTGGACTGGACCCAGGTCTGACCTCCGTTGAGGCTTTTATTCACCCCGCTCGGGTTATCGGTAACGAACATAATATCTTTATTTAGCGGGTTAATTCTGACATCATAGCCTAGCCCTCCCAGAGGTCCTCCCGTCTTTGTCCAGGCATTTTTCTGTGTGGTGCGGGTTCCCGAGACTGTAATATTGTCGATGACAAGACTGGAATCATCCAGGGACTCGAAGGCTATCCCGCCTGTATAGATGGGGTTCTCACGGTCAGTGTAGCTGACTAGCAGGTGCTGGTCCAAATAAAGCTTATAGGTATTGCTGTTTGCTTCAATAGACATTTTACGCCAAGAATTCTGCAGGCTGCCGATTTGTCCGTTGAGCAAGCTCTTAAACTCAGCGCCGAGTTGTTTCTCGAGGCTGAATCTATCCTGATGCAAAGTCAGAAAATAGCGCAACAGTCCGCCTTCACTCCTGTTGCTCCTGAAGCAAATATTACTCTCACCGCTGAGCTTGAAATCAAAAGAAAGCGTATAGTCCGACCATTCCCCGGAATTTTTGTAAATTGCCCATTGGTGTCCTGTGCCACCGAGAACATTTTGCTGTCCTTCTTTTTGTAGAGCCCAGCCGCTCTCAAGTTCCCAACCACTTGCATCCTTACCTTCAAAGTTGTCCTGATAGAGGATTCCTTCCTTAAACTGATAAAAAGTCCCGGCATCGCCTGCCGCCAGGACCACTGAGCGCTGAGTAAACATAGTAAGCCCTATAACAAAACAAAGCACGAGGATTCTATAAATTTTCATTCACCAATCCCTCCCAATTACGACGTTCATTGCCCGCCCAGCTCCAGCCGGTAAACACCGCCGCCGGAGGTGGAGGCGTACAGCACCGCTTCGTTTCTTGATAAGGCCAGGGAGGTTACGGCCTGATAATCCAGCCCGTCGTTAATCGCGACCCAGGACTCCCCGCCGCTCGTCGTCATGTAAACTCCCCGCTGATAGTCCGAAACAAAAAGTATTTTAGGATTGGAAGGTAAAATCATTACACCACTGATTAACGTCCACGGCGTCGATACGTAATCGCTTCCCACAGTTCTCACCGGCTTTTCCAACGATATACCGGGGTTGACCTGCCCAATTCTCTGCAGATAGGACGGACATTCCACGACAATTCCATTGCTGGTTGGACTCCAGGATGCCCCGCCGTTTTCGGTTTTGTAAAGTCCGACTCCGTTTCCTAGCCCTGCGTATATTGTATCGGGTATTTTCGGATCTATGGCCAGCGAACGCACGTCTTCCGACATTAGTCCGCTGCTGGCCGCACTCCAGTTTTTCCCGCCGTTAACGCTCTTGAAAACACCATCCCGGTAGGTGCCTACATATACAATATTTTCATCGGAGGGATGCACGGCAATGCAATTGATATTTTTATCCGCATTCTCCAGCCCGTTGTTGATCTCTTTCCATGTTTTTCCACCGTCAACCGATTTGAACATGCCATAGCTCGGTCCTTTGTAGTTGTTGCCGTCTATCGAGAGCCGTTCCTTTCTCATCCCGGCATAAACAACATTGCCTTGGGAAGGAGCAAACTCTATGGCTTTGAAGCCGTGCCTGTTGGCCGGGCTCTCCTCGTTTCTGCCGATCATACTCATGACCCTGCTCCAGCTCCGGCCTCCATTAATACTTCGAAACATTTTTCCGGTAAATTCATCTGAACAGAGTATTAATTTGTTGTTGGACGGACATACCGTAATATCATTCCATTCGCCTTCCTGGATGGGACTGAAAGCAAGCCCTGCCCACACCTGACCGCCATTAGAGCTGGTATAGGGACCGCTGCGGGCAATAGCATAGACTTCATTGGAATCATTCGGGGAAACCGCGACCTGATGAACATTGGCTCCGGTGTAGCCGCTGCTGCTCTCCATCCAGGTCTGCGCTCCGTCTGTGGATTTGAAGACCCCGCCCCCGTAGTTGTTGACGAAAAGTGTCTTCGGATTGTCGGGATCAATAACAACACTGATCGGAATACCGGCCCTGACCCCAGGAGGGCCATAGACTCCTTCTTTTGTCGTGTAACGCTTCCACGTGATCCCGCCATCCTCACTGCGGTAAAAAGCGGGTACAAAACCGGCATAAATGATCTTGGGGTTCGAAGGACTGAATTTTACCACCGTAACAGGTTCATTCTCCGGGTCTGTCCGCAGCGCTTTCTGCCATGTTTGGCCGCCGTTATGCGTGATATAGACCGCGCTGCCTGCGCCGTATGTATAATTCCCGGCCGCACAGATCAGCGTATGGGGATCACTGGGGTGTATATCCAAAAACCCGACAAACAGGTTCCCCAGGCCGTTATTAATGTTGGTCCAGGTGTTACCTCCATCCGTACTTTTCAGTACCCCCTCGCCTACCATGTTGTAAGCCTCGCGGTCGAAAATTCCTGTAGAGGCATATACTATGTCCGGATTAACCGGATCAAAAAGAATGACCCTGGCCAGGCTGCCGCCTTCCCACACACAAACCCAGTGGTCGCCACCGTCCGTAGTCTTATAGATTTTGCCCTGCTGGCGCGCAAATTCTATGCCAAACAAACCTTTATCTATCTCGGCGGCGGCAAGCACAACATTGGAATCTCCCGGCTTAATAGCAAAGCCCCGGAAGGTTATCTCATTCTGCTCGGTGATGCCGTTATCCATCTTGAGCCACGTTTTGCCGCCATCTTGTGATTTAAAGATCCCCCGGGCAGACTGTGTCCCGGTCCAGACAATATCGGAGTTATTGGGGTCTATCGTCAGCGAAAAAATCGGGATGTCATCGTTTGAACTGCCGATCCTCGTGGTTATTCCGGTATTGACCTGAAACCAGGTCTTGCCTGCGTTGATACTTTTGTTCACGCCGCTGGGATTGTCGGTGACAAACATAATATTTTTGTCCCGGGGGCTGATTCTAACATCATAGCCCAGACCCCCGAGGGGTCCCCCGGTCTTTTCCCAAGCAGCTTTTTGCGAGCTGAAGGTTCCCGATACTTCCATATTGTCGAGCGAAAGACTGGAATTATCAAGGCACTCAAAGCCTATCCCCCCGGAATAAATTGGGTTCTCCCGGTCGGTATAGCTGACCAGCAGTTCTTTATCGAGATAGATTTTCACGGTATTGCTGCGTACATCGATGGACATTTTATGCCAGGAATCCTGCAAGTTGCCGGTTTGGCCTTCAATCAAAGACTTGAAGTCCTTGCCATTTTGCCTGACTAGATTATACCCGCCTTGATGTAAAGAAAGGAAATAACGCAGCAAGTCACCCTCGCCCCAGTTGTGCCTGAAGCAAATATTTACCTGGTCATGGAATTTGAAGTCGAAAGAAAGCGTATAGTCCGACCAATCCTGGGAAGCCTTATACAGCGCCCATTGATGGCCTGAACCACTCAGGACATTTTGTTGTCCTTCTTTTTGAAGAGCCCATCCGTTATCGAGCTGCCAATCACTTGGATTATTGCCTTCGAAGCTGTCCCGATAAAGCGTTCCTTCCTGAAATTGATAGAAAGTCCCGACATTTTCTGCTGCCTGGCTCCAGGAAGGCTGAGTAAACATAGTAAGCCCCAGAAATAGGCACGGCACCAGGATTTTATTAATTTTCACTTCTGCTCCCTCCCAATCACCATTTCCCGAGAATAAGATTTCCGCAGTGTTTGCATTTTCCGTCCTCTATATCAAAAGTCCTGATGGACAGCCCTACTCTTTCAATCAAAAGATGACCGCATTCCGGACAATAGGTATTGTTTTTTTCATGCCCGGAGACATTCCCTATATATACATAACGGATACCTGCCTCAGTCGCAATGGCACAGGCATTTTCCAGCGTCAGGACCGGAGTGGGCGGAAGGTTTGACAACTGGTTGGTAGGGAAAAACCGGCTGAACTGCAGCGGTACATCGGGGCCAAGATTCTCCATATACCATTGACACATCTTACGGACCGTGTCGGGGCTGTCGTTCTTACCCGGGATAACCAGGTTTACTACCTCAAGCCAGACTCCGTGTTTTTTTACAGTTTTCAGGTAATCGAGCACCGGCTGCAGTTCGGCGGAACAGTTTTCTTCATAAAATTCATCATCAAAACCCTTTAAATCAACGACAACCGCGTCGACAAAAGGGGCCAGGGTTTCAAACGGCTCCGGATTCATACTCCCGCAGGTATGGTAAACAGTACGCAACCCCTCTTTTTTCGCCAGCTTGAACACATCCAGCATATATTCATAACAGGTCGTCGGCTCGTTATAGGTAAAGCAGATCGTCTTTAAGTCGTTGTCTTTGGCCGTTTTGATGACCTCTTCGGGAGACATACTCAACTGTTCGACTTCCTCGGGGGTTTTCCAGGCAAATTGCCAGTTAATACAGTTTAGGCATCTGAAGTTGCACGTCGCTGTGCCGATGGACAGTGCGTCAGTGCCGGGGTGAAAGTGCGTAAAGGGTATTTTTTCTACCGGATCAATATGGACTGCGGCAGGTTTGGCGTAAGTGAGAGTATAGAGCTTCCCTTGGATGTTCTCCCTTGACTTGCAAAAGCCTCTCTTACCTTCGGCAATCGTACACTTCCGGAAACACATCTGGCACTGCACCTTAAGCGCCTCCATGGTTTTATAAAACAACGCCTCTTTCAGTCCATCCGCACGGTTATTATTATTTTCTTCGGCAGAAGTTTTTTCATCATTAAGTGTAAGAGGAGTACCGGGACTTTCCTCACTCGCAATATCATTGCCGCTATTTGACTCTGCGATGTCATCACCAGGTTCTCCTGGCGCAGCTGAAGAAAGCTGTGGTTTATCTTGGCCTAAAAAATAAAGAGAGATATCCTCATAAAATACCACAGTCAGTGTCATCAAGACAAATAACCCAATAAATGCAATTTGGATGGCGGTAGTCAGCTTCTTTTTCATGATTCTCTCCACAATCGGTAATATGCCTAAACTTAGCTTAAATCGAAGTGCTCTTTCGTGGTCCTATGTTATTGCAATCATGTATTTGGTTCCGATTATTACAAGTATAAGCCCGCAAATTATTTTGAATGATTTCAAGAATCTTCGGTTCTGTAATACTCTTCGCGGGACTGAACCGGAAAAAATCGCCAGCAGCCAGAAGGGTACGCTTAGCGAAATCCCGATCCCGAATAAAAAACCTTCCACTGCTCCCAAAAACAGACCTCCACGCTCAATCATCACCTGTGTAAAAAGGCTTGTGAAAGGAACACAGGGAATAATCGCGAGGAGCGCCCCCAACAGGACCATGCTATAGCCCTTTTTCAGCAGCGCACTAGTATAGCGGCAGATCCCTGGAAAATGAAAGATTTCCTGATCCAGCAAAATAGTAATTCCAATGGTTATAGTCACGACACCGGTTACTATACCTAATATAATATTAAAAGTGCTGTTTCCTAAGAGTTTGCTTAATATCAGGCCTGAGCCTCCGGCAACTGCGCCAAGGGCAGAATATGCGGCAATCCGTGACAATGAAAACAGGCCAATGGATTTAACGGTATGCTTCACTCCCTGACCGGACGCCGTGATATACAAGATAGGGGACATGGCGCAGGAGGATAGCATACAGACCGTATTTCCCATGATAATTCCGGTTACAAATATTTGTAGCAGATTATTCATTCTTTCACCTTACATGACACATTTATAATTAAAACACACCCATATTATACCATGAAATAAACCCAAATTCGTCATAACGAATTCACATTTTATAGTATAAAACCTACAGGTTTAGTACCCATTCTCCTGATAGACGGTTCAGGCAAAAAGCTATAAAATAGAATACAAAAGCGTTGCCATAAAAAGGAGTAAGGAGTATTTTAATATGTCGTCCACACTCAAAAACAAAATTGCCTTAATCAAAGCAATTGCCTCAAATCCGCAAATAATCAAAGTAGACCCTGCAATCAACTGGTTCCTGACCAAGTACATGAATAAATTCAGCTTGCAAAATGTCCAGGGGCAGCTTGTGCTCCACTCCCACCTGCCTGTGATTAACAGCAAAGCCTTCACCCGTTTCATTGATGAACATTTGCTCGCTAAAACTGTCGGCCCGAGTCATGCCCAAATCGGTTTGACCAGCGCCTGCCCGCAAAATTGTTCATATTGCTATAACAAAAACAGGGTCGGGCGACAAATGGATACGGAGACTATTAAGCGGGTCATAACCGAACTGAAGAAGATGGGCGTGGTCTGGCTCGGTTTCACCGGCGGAGAGCCCCTGTTGAACAAGGATATTGTTGATATTGTCAAAAGTGCTGGAAATGATTGCGCCCTCAAGCTCTTTACTACAGGTACCAACCTTACTGAACAGTTGGCTTCTGACCTCAGGGAGGCAGGGTTGTTATATGTTTCGGTAAGCCTGGATCACTGGCAAGAGGACGAACATGACCGGGCGAGAGGGTGCCAGGGCGCCTATAAAACAGCCCTGAGGGCTCTTGATATTTTCAAAAATACCGAAGGTATACATATTAGTGTTTCCGCAGTAGTATCCAAAGATATGCTGCAGAAAAATCAGGTCGAAGAGTTTATCCAATTTCTTCTCAAGCTTAATATCCATGAGGTTTGGCTTAGCGAAGCCAAGCCTTCCGGGGAAGCCTTTTGGAAAAAGGATGCTGTAATCACTGCAGAGGAACAGAGACACTTAATTGAATTGCAGGACAAATATAATAAAAGTGGTAAAGTAACAATCAACTATCTCGGGCATTTCGAAAGCAAAGAGCATTTTGGGTGTAACGCCGGCAACAAGATGGTTTATGTCGACGCCTTCGGCGAGGTCAGTCCGTGTGTGTTTACGCCTATGACTTTTGGCAATGTACGGGATAAATCCGTCCAGGCTATCTTCAGTGAGATGAAGAGGTGGTTTCCCTCAGAGGGCCGCTGCTTCATCAATAAGAATTACGAGCTTTTACAAAAGCATTATCACGGCAAAATGCCTCTAAGTGAGGAAGACACACAACTGCTGATGCAGGAAGTCCGTTTTGCACCACAGGCAAAGTTTTTTCAATTGTATTATAAGCGGTAAATGTCCAACAAAAGTCAATAGTATCGGTGCTTAAGGGGGTTAATAATATGAAGGCCTATCGAATTTTCAGCCTGACCGGAACAATAACCTTTGCTCTCGTTGGCTTAATTTTTCTTTTCATCCCGAGCCAGGTCTTAGTGTTCTTTAATTATCTTTCAGCTTACCTCGGGATGCCTCAGTCACCTGTCGAAGGCGTCAGCTTTTATCTGATTCTTGCGGTTAGCTATATGTATCTCGTGACTCAACTTGCTTTTTTGATGTACCGTTACCCGCGCGAAAGAAGCTACCTGTTCTTGCTGGTCAATGCCAAACTGGCTTCTAGCACTGTCTCCCTTTATTTGTTTCTCATACACCAGCCTTACCTGATATATCTTGCCAATTGTGTCATTGATGGCTGTATCGGTCTGGTGGCCCTATATTTCTTGCAAAAAATGCCCAAAGTGAAAGGATAGCTATGCTGCTAAAAATATTGTCCTTTTATCTGCCAACTTTTATTAAAAAGCAGAAAATGCGCGAGCTATTTCAGTTGACAGCAGACGCCTTCCAAAGCAAGGTTCCCGCTCTGACCGGCCTTTCGTTGCAGGATCTCTTGGTCAAGTACGCCTTGTTTACAAAAGAGCAGGCAGAAAGAAGTATACAGTGCGGGGATGACCTCGCCCCGATAAAAAACAGGTTGCATCAGAATGCGTATCAGTTGGGTAAAAGCATAAAATGCAGCCTGAATATTGTTGCTTGGGAAGAGGTCTTGCTCGTAATGCGGATGATTTATAGCATCCTGGCTATAGATTTCCGCGGCGATTTACAGGGCAATATTTGTATCAGACAGTGTTTTTTCAGTAAATTTTATTCAGCTGAAGTTTGCCGGGTCATCTCTTCACTCGACGAAGGCTTGGTTGCTGGGCTGTCGGGCGGGAAACTGCAATTCAAGCAAAGGATTACGGAAGGGAACAACTGCTGTAAAGCCCAACTGGAAATGAGGAAAGATTCAGTATGAAAAAAGTGATTGTAGTCGGCAGCGGAGCCGGCGGAGCAACCGCCGCCAAAGAGCTTCAGGGGAAATTTGCCGTAACTGTTTTAGAGGCCGGCAAGGCGTTTCAGCCACTTTCGTCTAGCTTATACCTTTTGGAAAAATTTAAAAAAACCGGTCTATTCTTTGATGAGCGTGAAATCCAGCTTTTGTTTCCGATGATGAGGATCAGAAAAACTCAGGATAAAATGGTACTCGTGAACGGAATGGCTGTTGGAGGAACCACGACTATCTGTACAGGAAATGCGCTACGGATGGATGCGGCCCTGCAAAAGCTGGGGATAGATTTGAGTACCGAGTTTGCCGAGCTTTATGAGGAGATTCCTGTTACCACAGACCATCAGGACAAATGGCGCGAGGCGACACGGAGGATATTTGCGATATGCCGGGAAATGGGTTTAGAGCCACAGCCCACACCGAAGATGGGGTATTATCAAAGGTGCAACAACTGCGGAAGATGTGTCTTTGGCTGCCCTAACGGGATAAAATGGGATAGCCGTCAGTTTTTAAATGAAGCTCTAAATAGGGGTGCACAGTTAATAACTGATTGTAAAGCAGAAAAGATCATCCTTGAAAAGGGGATCGTTCAAGGAGTTCAGGCAAAAAAGCACGGACGCTCCACCTTCTATCCGGCAGACCTGGTTATCCTTGCTGCCGGTGGACTGGGAACCCCCGTAATCCTGCAAAATTCAGGTATTGAATGTGACAGCGCCCTGTTTGTGGACCCCGTTCTCTGTGTAACTGCACAATGGAAAAACAGTAAACAAAACAACGAGCTTGCCATGCCCTTTGTCGTGCAAAAAGAGCACTTCATCATATCACCTTATTTTGATTATTTAAGCTTTTTCTTTAATAAAGACTGGAAATATCCGGCCACCGATACGTTAGGCCTCATGATCAAGCTCGCTGATACGAATATCGGAAGCATTACTAAGGCAGGGATCAAAAAGACCCTCACTGCTGCGGACAAAGAAAGGCTGCAAGAGGGTGTGGAGATTTGCCGGGAGGTGCTTGTCCGGTTAGGAGTGCGTAAGCGTGATATTTTCCTCGGAACGGTAAACGCCGGTCATCCCGGCGGTATGCTGCCTCTCGGACCGCAAGAGGCTGAATCGTTCCATAACTTTCGGTTACCCAAAAACCTCTATGTTGCCGATGCCACGCTGTTTCCCGCCTCTCTGGGTAATCCTCCTATCCTCACGATAATGGCGATGGCTAAGAGAGTCAGTAAATTGTGTTCCGGTTAAGATTAGACATTCGATGTGCTTTGGTTCCCCCCATGGCCTCACTTTTATATTTTATGTTTATTCTTTGCATGCGGGACAATAACCATAAATCTCCAACTTATGTCCTGTTATATCGAAATCCGTCTTTTTCTCCAGCGCCTTGGCAAATTCCTCAAAAGGGCAATCTTCTATTGCCACTATCTTATTACATTCCTTACAGATGAGATGGTGTTTATGTTCCAAGTGCTGCAACTCGACCATAGCTTTACTGCCCTCACTTATGATGGCTTTGACAACCATACCTTTATTCGCAAAGACATCTAAAATCCTATAGATTGTGGAAAGACTGATGTGAGCGCCCCTTTCTTGCAGCTTCAAGTAGATATCTTCCGTCGTTATCGGAAATTGGGACTCTTTTAATACATCTAACACCAAATTCCTGTGTTTGGTGTTTTTTATGTTATTTTTCTTAAATAATTCCTGATTCTCGAACTCCTCCATTTTGTTTATCATCTCCTCAACAAATTTACAGCATAGGTAACTGTATAGAAACACGCGGATATCAAGACAATAGTTGCTCCTGTGGCCGTCCCCCAAGAATAGGAGAGGATCAAGCCGACCAATCCCGACACAACGGAAATGCTAACAGAATATAGATGGTACTGTCTCATGTCACCGGCTATGTTGCGTGCCGCAGCTGCAGGCAAGATTAAGAGGGAGCTAATAATCAAAACACCGACCCATTGAATAGAGATAGTGACAATTACAGCCATCAAGAGGGTAAAAAGGTATTCATAGAAGCGCACAGGAATTCCCCTGCTGCCGGCTAAAGACGCATTAATACTGACCAGGAGAAGTTTATTGAAGACAACCACCCACAAAACAAGCACAACAACAAATACAATTACTAATCGAAGCAAGTCTTGGGAATTGATACTTAATAAATCTCCAATCAAATAGACGGAATACTTGTTAAAGCCGCCTCTACTGGAAAGGATAACAATACCAAGGGCTACCGCCGTTGAAGAAAAAACTCCGATAATTGTATCAGTTGAAGCTGTGTTGACATTTTTTACGATTAAGATCATGACGGAAAGGAGAAGTGAAAAACAAAGCATCGACCATAATGGGTTACTCAAACCTATGATAACACCAATGGCAATTCCTGTTAAGGCCGAATGTCCCAAGGCATCTGAAAAGAATGCCATACGATTGTTAATAATCATAGTCCCCAATAGACCAAAAAGAGGAGTAACAAGCAAAACCCCCAGCAAGGCATTCTTCATAAATAGATACTGTGTCCACTCAAAAGGAAGGATAAGCTCAACTAGATGATACCATATGTTCAACCTTCACACACTCCCTCATTGATGGCGTTGAGCTTGAACATGCCTAACCCAAACATTTCAATGACCTGTTCATTGTGAAAAACTTCTTCCGGGGTGCCACTACAGACAACCGTTTTATTATGCAGGAACACCACGCGGTCGGCATGCTGGGCAACCAAATCCAGGTCGTGAGAAACTAGGATGATCGACAAATCATACTTTTTCCGCAACTCGGATACTGTTTGATAAAATAGCTTCAAGCCTTTACGGTCAATCCCTGATACGGGCTCATCTAAAAGCAAGAGGTTGGGAATAGGGTCAAGTGCCAACGCCAACATTACCCGCTGCAATTCTCCCCCCGATAAAGCTCCCATCCTTCTTTGCCCCAAATGTTCCGCCTGCACACGAGCCAGACTCTTCTGGGCACGTTCTCTTATCTTCTTGGCATGAGAGAACCACACAGGTCTATTCGTGTGCGCGGCTGCAAACAAATCATAGACGCTGACCGGTGAGCTATAATCAAAATCCAGTTTTTGCGGGACATACCCAATTAATGGTTGATTGGCGTGTTCATTATTGGCATCAAGAAAAGTGAGGTTCCCCGTGTGGGGAATCTCACCCAGAATTGCTTTCAATAACGTGGATTTACCAGCTCCGTTAGGGCCAATAATAGCCGTTAACTCGCCACAGTGAATGTGGATATTAACATCTTTTAAAATCTCAAAATTGCCGTGGGTAACCCCCACGCCTTGTATTTTGGTGCAGCATAAGGCACAACCGCATGAAACATCCAGGTTTTTTGGGCATTTATTATGAATGTTCATTTTAAAGCCTCTTGCAGTGTTTTTAAATTATTGTCCATGATATTAAGATAAGCATCAGGATCCATCGGACCAGTCACGGCAGGGTCCAAGGTATACATTTTCGCACCTGTTTCCTTGACAAGGGCATCTACAGCTTTTGTAGGATACTGGGGTTCGGCAAACAGAACTTTCACTTCCAGTTTTCTAACTTTATCAATTGTCTCTTTCAATTCCTGCGCACTGGGTTCCGAACCTGGCTCCCGCTCAATAACTCCTACGATATGCAAATTAAATTCTTGGGCGAAATATGGAAAAGCCTCATGAAAAGTAATAATATCACGGTTCTTCAAGCCATCCAGAGCCTGATGCATCTTTTCCCGTTCCGCTTCCAGTTTCTTAACATAATCAGCGGTATTGGCCTGATACTGTGCGGCATGATCCGGGTCTAACGCTGACAGCTCTTGACAAATATTCTTAACCTGGGTAATAGCATTGGAAATGCCAACCCATAAATGAGGATTATCTCCTTCATCCCCGTCCCCTTTAATCAACGTAATTCCTCTGCTGGAATCAATGATCTGTAAATTCGGCATTTGCTTCGTTACTTTATCTATAAAGGATTCCATTCCTGCCCCATTGATAACGAAAAACCGTGCCCCCTCCAAATTCTTCATATCATCGGGAGTAATTGAATAATCATGAAGACAACCCGTAATCGGCTTGGTCATATCAATCACTTTTACATCAGGTATATCCTTGGCTACATTTAATGTGGCAATATATATCGGATAGAAGGATGCTGTGATGATCAGCGGCTTCCCCTTTGAATCTGTTGCCTTGGAAGCGCTCTCGTTGTTTAAATTATCTACCGGCTTCACTGCGCTGCAGCCAATAAACACAAAAACACATAAAAAGATTACTATCAGCATACCCGGCAATCTTTTGATCAAACTAAATTACCCCCTCATGTTTATTTGCAAATCATTCGCATTCGCTTTCTTTACTATTATTATATACTTTTTAGAGTCATTGTAAACAAGATTTATGTTAATTTTTTACAACTAAAAGGGTGCGGTTTAACAGGTCACTAAGCTCACTGAACGAAAGCTGGAACTCGGGAAATCCTAAGGCATAGGGCGTGTATTCGTAGAGTTTGTAATCAGAGAAATTAGCAGAAATGAATAGCGAGTGTATTTATTATCCATAATATATTAAAAAGTATGGTGAGACTCTAGTTATGAAATTTCCATTGTACTCAATTTATCTGCTTTATACATCTATACTCGCCTTGATAATGGTTGTTCTTATCCCCCGCAAGGATATATACAAACTCGCACTTTTAGGGGTTTTTTATGGCGCCTTAATAGATATCTTTTGGATAGTGTTCATTGGATTAATCGGCGCCGGCGGTTATTTAAATTATGGCCCGTTGGGATTTAAAAACATCCCTTTTCTGCCGCCTATCGCCTGGACTGCTTTTTTTATTATGTATCTCTATTTTTCACCTGAAAAAAAGCCCTGGAATTACATTTTCGCGTTCATAGCCGCAGGATACAGCGTCCTTTTTTCTAATGTGCTTTCAAACCTGGGTATATTTCACTGGACCTTCAGCAAGGTTCTCTTTCCGTTTGGATTATACCTGACCTGGCACTTGTTTGTTACCTGGAGTTATATGAAATATGGCAAGAAATTTGTCCGGGACGTGATTATGAACAAAGAAGAGTAGCATAAATTGTTGGGGGTGAATTACCAAGTTGAATACTGATGAAATCATTGCCAAACTAAACTGGTTTTACAGCCTGGAATTGAACCAGGTTGATCTATACATGGCTCAAAGCAAAAAGGTTGAGGATATCTACATAAGCAAAGTACTGGAACGGGCTTCTTATATTGAACAGCAACATGTGGATAACATCGCCGCGCAAATCCAAAAAAAGGGAAGCACCCCCACCGTTTTAGGAGACATCATTGCCCCTCTCTTCGGAAAAGCAGGAGGAAATATGACGGCTGCTTTTGGGGTCGTCCCATTGCTTAAAGCCGATATTTTATTGGAGCAAAAAGCAATGAGCGATTATAAAGACTTTATTCTCAAAGTAGGGCATGATAATGAGCTATTCTCTCTCCTCTGGGCGAACTTGATTGACGAAGATCTGCATACGGCTTGGTTTCTCAGTAAAGTACAGGAATTAGAGTCTAAATGAAGCCCAGGTAAATCAGCCGGTATATTTTTCAATGAACAAATGGACTTACTACTTTGCTCTCATATACCGGACTCTTACGATTCCTAAGATAATAAATACAGCTGTCAAAGCTGATAAATATAAGAGCATCGTCTCAGCACTAATCTCTGTCCCATCAAGCTTAAAAACCACTCCAAACATTTCCTTATATGTTTCCAGAGCTTCTCTCGGAGCGCTTTTAAATACTATTCTTAATGGTTCTTCCATGAATATTTGCCTTAATATTGCGGCAGCATGAGCTGTGGGAACCACTTTAATCAAATTTTGTACAGCCTGGGGCATTACGCCAATGGGGACATATATGCCGGCGAGAAACCCAATCATAGTACCTATTATCGTACTTAATGTGGAGAAAGCCGATATCGATCTGATGTAAGACGTTATTAAGAACATTAACGCTGTTGATGATAAGACACATAATAAAACTAACGCTAATACTTTCAGTAAAGCTTCAAAAGCTAAAAGTTGTCCACCGGAATAATAGATATAGACTTCCATCACTACTAAACCTACTATACTGACCACTGAACCAATAATAAATGAGGACAGGATATAGCTTAAAACAATATTACTTCGTTTTAGCGGAGCAACCATAAAATCTCTTAGTACTTTCTTATCCTGGTCTTTTACCATTACAGCCAGCGCTCCCAGACTGACTGTAACTGTGTTTACAGCCAGCAGGCCTGCCATTATCCATGAATCTACTAAGAATCTGATGCCAGAAATATCCCCTACCAGACTCTTGAGGGATTGAGCCTGCGTATCAGCTAAAAACAGAGCATATAGTCCAATAATTATTAAAACTGAAAGAAAGGAGAAAAACACCGCCGAACGGTCTCGGAAAAACACCAGTAAGTTTCTCCATACCAATGTCATAATAACTCTCATTTTTATTCTCCTCCCTCTCTAATCTTCTTGCCAGTTATATTAATAAATACATCATCCATTGAACCTCTGATAACCTCAAAATTTTCTAATAAATGTTCTGTATCTTTAAGTATCGTTAACGCCTTCATACTATTTTCGACCAACACATCAATATACCCGACTCCCTGCGAAGATTTTAATTCTCTTTCCTGCAAGTACCTGTTCAGCCCATCCGTATCCTTCGGTATAACTCGCAAATGGTCGCTGCTATACTTAACCCTTAGTTCGGAAGGCGTACCCTGAGCAACGATGTTGCCATTGTCTATAATTGCCACATCATCTGCCCTGGTGGCCTCTTCCATATAGTGTGTCGTAAAAAAAACGGTCATGTTTTTGTTTTGTTGAAGTCTTTTTATTGTATCCCAGACATGCAGCCTTGTTTGAGGATCTAATCCAGTTGTAGGTTCATCAAGGAAAAGAATTTTGGGAGTATTAATCAAAGCTCTGGCAATATCAGCTCTTCTTCTTTGCCCTCCCGATAATAAACCATATTTCTTGTCTATAAATTCACTTATCCCTAAGATTTCCGCTATTTCTGAAAGACGCTTTCCAAGCTCTATCCTTCCGATTCCGTAAAAGCTGGCTCTTACTTGAATGTTTTCCTTCACGGTAAGCAAATCATCTAGAAGCGATTCCTGAAATACGACCCCTATCAGTTTTCTGATCTCATCGTCCTCTTTTGAAAGAGGATGTCCCTTAATAAAAATTTCCCCAGCGGTTTTTTCAAGGAGCGTACAAATAATATTAATCGTCGTTGATTTCCCTGCTCCATTAGGTCCTAAGAAAGCAAATAAAGTGCCTTCTTCTACGCTAAATGAAATTTGATTAACGGCTAAGAAATCCCCATATTTTTTTGATAGACCATTAACCTCTATTATCGCGGACATATTATCACCACCCATTGTTCGTTCAAATTTTCCGATATTCTTAGTCTTCAGACGATACCTCACCTGATCTCATTCCCCATTTTAGATTGTGCTGCTCTAAAGTCATTATATTACATTAAGTGACGCAGCTTTCAATAGGTAATTCCCAAATAAATGTATAGTATCCTCCAGAAGCGATAAACTAAATGGGGTAATACTTTCTTCTTCGTGGTAGTTTACCGTAAAAGGGCATGGAAGAAAAACATTTGGCACCAGGTCGACCCTGCTGCCAAAATTAATGTAGATACTAGTTAATCTGAGGTGAATTTTTGTGGAATTAGGGAAAAGTATAATCTTCCTATTGAAAGCTTTATTCTTCGGGTTGGCTACAGTTTTAATTATCCCAAGAGATGTTTATAAAAGATATTTTCTCTATGGTTTCATGTTTGGCGCTATCGGTGATATAATTGTGGCCACTCTTTTAGGTCCCGTCTTACACCTGATACAGTATAAAAACATGGGCGTCTTTGGTCTCTTTGGTATTGTATCTTTTTGGACACCCATAGCCTGGATGTTTGCGTTTATGCTCTTCTTCTATTTCCTGCCGATGAGAAGAATTTTTCTATATCCCTATATTATTGGTTTCGCGATATTTGGATATTTCCTGGGAATTGTTTTGCAGCAGCTTGATTTATATGAATATATAGGGAACTATCTTTATTTTGCGCCTATTACTTTTATAATATGGTTTTCCATATCAGCCTGGGTGTATCTCAGAAATGGCCATATTCAATTGAAATGAGAATCCTATCCGACTGTCATAACAAATCATAACCACTTGTCATACAACCTGCCAACGTCTGTTAACATTATTTAGTTTTCTTTCGAGCAATACTACGCACTCAATCTCGAAGAAAACCGATGATCATCTCCCAAGCTGAAGGGTCAAAGTACCAGCTACCGTGTCCGGATTCAAGCAACTCGTAGCGTGCGTCAGGGATGCGTTCAGCCATCGCCCGTGTTATCTCAGGTGGGCAACTGTTATCATAACGCCCGCCAAAGACAAGAGTCGGAACACTTATCTGCCCTATACGATCGTAGGTGTTGTGCTTTAACACGGCATTCATCTGATTATTGTAGCCCCTAAGCTGTGCTGGGTTGGATTTCATGGCTTCACCAGCAGCCAAGAATTGCGCTTCGGCTCGGCTGACCATCTCCGGATGGTCAGCAGCCCAGGCTTCATCCTGCCTATTATCGGATAGTTTTAGCTTCTCAATAGTTGACATCTGATCAAGCTTATCTATCACAATAGGACCTGAATTTTGACCCCCGGCATTGGTTACGCCGAGGACTAGCTTTTCAACAGCAGCGGGATGCCTGAGTGTCAGTTCCTGAGCAACCATCCCCCCCATCGAGGCACCAAATAAATAATACTTATCCCAACCAACGGATGCTGCCAAACCGGCAGCGTCGTCCGCCATGTCCGCGATGGTGCAAGGTATGGTTGGACTATCTGATTCCCCTAGTCCCCGGGGGTCAAAAGCAAGTACGGTAAAGTACTGTGCGAAAGGAGAATTAAAAATCCCTAGGGGGTTCTTTAGGTCTGCGCCTATCCCATGGATAAAGAGGACTCTAGGACCGGTCCCACAGATTTCATAATGTAAATTGATATCGTTAATTTTGGCAAAGGCCATATTTATCACTCCTATTTTTAGTTTTTGATTGCCGTATTTTTAACTCCGTTTAAAAAAAGATTTATGCAGCTTTCGATAGTCTCCTCGGCATTAAAGCTTTCCGGCTTCATATATAATTCCTGCGCTACTTCGACAAAGACAAACTCAAACAGCGCAACCAATATTTCAAAAGGCATATCACAGCGAAGTTCTCCGCTTTCTTGTCCGAGCATTATTATCTTCCGGGCCAGAAGCCGCATACCGCTTTTCATTCCGGTATCCCGGTCAAGCGAGATCATGTTCCGAATCTGATAAATAAAGTACTTTTCGAAAATCTCTTTTTGGTCTTGTATCCCTTTGAACAATAGCTCCAAAATAAATTTCATGCGAGAGCGCGTGTCCGGCATTTTTTGCAGCTGCATGATTCTCTCGGTGTTTCTTTCCTGGAAACTCCGCTGAATGTATTCGCAGATAATAGCTTCCTTAACTGAAAAGTAATTGTACAGGGTACCTTTGGCTATGTCTACCTCTTTTGCGATCTGCTCCATTGTGGTTTGGTCAACACCTTGCTCCTCAAACAATTTCATGGCAACACTAATAATCTTTTGTTTGGTTTCTTCTTTTTTTCGCTCCACCCGGCTGCCACTGGATGCTTCTGCGCTCATTACATACACTCCTTAAACACAGTTATCATAGACATCGTCGCTTTATGTACGTTGTATAATTTTATACTACGTACATTTTACCCTACTTTCATTGCTTTGGCAACACTAAAATTTTAGCTCCTGCTGACCTGGTCAGCAGGAGCTTTATGGATATAGGTCAACCTCGCGGGGTAACCTTTTTAAATCTCCATTTAAATCGTACTATTCATTTTTTATTTGCATATTTTCGTTCGTTTTGCTATAATGTTCGTACGAGGTGATAAATATGAAAGATACCACAAAGGTTGTTACTGCGACAGAGTTTAAGACAAACTTAGGCAAATACCTTGACTATGTGCTTGACAACAACGAGGTTGTTATTACGAAGAACGCCAAAAAAGCCGTACGACTTACGCCTTACATCACCGAAATCGAACGATATTACACGGTTAAGGAGAATGCCCTGGACTACCAGTATGGCGGCAAAAAGGTTTCCTATGAAGAATTTATGGAGATTCATGAAAAAAGCGAGCTGCGCATGGAGTATATCAATGGTGAAATCATTATTTTAAGCTCCCCCGACCCTTTTCACCAGAGTATTTCCGGCAATCTGCACATCAAACTGTGGTCATATCTGAAAGGCAAAAAATGCAAGGTCTTTTATGCGCCTTTTGATGTTCATTTTTACAAAAAAGATCTCGATACACCTGATGTTATGCAACCCGATTTATTCATTACCTGTGATTTAAACGACAAGATTAATGAAAAAGGCAGGTATATGGGTACGCCCACCCTCTGCATTGAAATTTTGTCAAGAAGCACCCGCTCACGGGATATGGTGGATAAGCTCAATACGTATATGATGTCCGGCGTCAGGGAATTCTGGATTGTCGATCCCAATAAGCGTTCCGTACTGGTATATGGCTTTAAGGACTTCGATATCGATGAATACAGCTCCTCAAAAGAACAGGACACCATGGTCTCCTGTTCCTTTGAGGGTTTGGAGATTGCGGTAAATGAAATATTTGAGGCATAAACAGCGTGTATGCTAATGTGATTACTAAAATAGCATCCCTTTAAGGACGCTATTTTAATTTAATCAGTTATCTTCTATGACAAACCGGAACCCCTTGAGAATCTATCATCCTATAGTAATTTCATGTCCGGGCATATCAAATATATTTTTTCACGACAATCGACGTACGGCCTTTTTTCGTCTGGTGCCCGATTTGTTCGAGTCTGATCTTCCCCATTCCCCGCAAAGTAATGACCTCTCCTTCCGGTACTAGCTTATCTGCTTTGGAACACTCTAGAAAACCAAGCAAAACGCGCCCGGCTTTTACATATTCGGACGCTTTTTCCCGACTTATCGCAAATCCTGCTGATACCACGCTATCCAAACGCACCGACGCTACCGTATCTTTTACCAGCACAAATTTTTCTTCGGAAACTTTTAGCATTTCCGCAGTGATCATAGATGTTTTTACTTTTACCCGCCCCACCGATTCAAAGTTTGTCAATAAATAGGGCAGGATTTCTTTCAGCACAATAATGTCACAGCTATATTCCCCCACCAGAATATCGCCGACCGTTTCCCGCTGAATTCCAACTCCCATCAGACTGCCAAGAAAATCCCGATGAGATAATGTTTTATCCGATGTATACTCTGCGCGGACAAAAGCAAGCAGGCGGTTATCCCCTTCAATAATTTGTTCAGGACTCATGTAGTCCGGCAAAAATGTCAAAACAGAGCGGCTCGCGCCGTTATAGCCTCCGAAAAAAAGATGGCGCGGATTTCCTATATTCGCTATGACTTTCTCCACCAACGCTCGCTGGTGCTCATTCAAAAACTTGGTACTCTTCGCAATGTTCTTTTGTTCCGACTCCTCCAGTTTGTCCAAAACCCGAGCCAGCAGCATCCTTCCTTCTTCCTCTATGGCATATTTTTTTACAATCTCCATCTTATTTTCATACATTTATAATTCCATACCCTTCTGACATTAGCAAAGCACCCCTTTAGATATCACTGCTTATGCTTGTTTTAACTAAGATAGTATTTGAAACACCGGCAATAGCTGATATCTCATCTGATAGATTATCCTTTTCATTTTTCAGCTTAACTTCTATGGAAATCTCTACTTTTTCTCCCACTATATTTTTAGATTTCACGCGGTATTTTAACCCTTGAAGCTTATTAAAGACAGCATCCTGTGAGTTTTTTTCACAATGGACTATCAATAGATAATTATTTAATTCATAGGTAAACCTGGTCAAAATAAGCAAAACTAAACCGATAAAAATAGAACCAACTACTGTAAGCAGATGAAATCTTGCCCCGGACGAAATGCCGATAGCAATTGACCAGAACATAAAGACAATATCAAAAGGTTCCTTGATTGGAGTTCGGAATCTTATAATGCTCAGGGCGCCTACCATACCCAGAGATAAAACAACATTAGAGCTGATAGTCAATATAACCATGGATGTTATAAGACTCATGAGAATAAGGGATATATTATAGCTATTGTTATAGGAAGCGCCTCTATATGTCTTTATATAAACGAAATAAATGAAAAGGGATACTATAAATGTGATTATAAGCACTGTAAGAATGTCCAAAATATCTATTTTACCGAATTCCCCCATGTTCAGTATACTATTCTTAATTACATCCCTGAAACTAAGCGCCTTATCCATTGCAACCTCTCCAATTCAAATTCTCTTTTTGTCTTCTGCATAATCGGTATTTTGACGGACCATCCGCAAACCTGTTTAAAAGAATTAAAAAATCCGAAATTATTTCGGGTAAATTATTGTGGTACTTGATCTCTAATATATATTTGTCTTCACTATCGGCATTTAAATATACTGCTTTTGTATTGAAAACATCTAAGGAATCAAGCGACCATTGTAATTTACTGTCAAGCGTAATTCGAAGAGATTCGCTCCCTATTTTCCATATAAATGCTTCCCGTTCATACACAACAAGAATTTCGGGCTTTAAAAGCCTGGTAAAAGTATCAACATAAAAAGCCTTTAACAAATTACTCGATGAATTGTTTATGCTGATCGGAATTCCACTAATAATGCTACGATATTCATCCTCGCTGATATGTTCCGAGTCCTTACCACCGTAATCGCCAAACTTAAATTTCTTTTCCAGCTTAATATTATTAATTTGATTATTATAGCATCTGATTCTGAACTTATATGTTTTTGGCATACCTATTTTTTTCAGAATATATGCAGAGTTATAGATGTCATCGAAATACAAGCTGCTGACACTATATCTCCCATCTTCTCTTACATTAACATCATGCTTAGCTATTCCTTTGATGATCTTCACGAGAGATGTGTATTCATTAAAATTCAGGAAGTATTTTATCTCCTTGCGGAGAAGTACTCCGTTATATATCATCTCTATTCTACAACTACCTTCCGGACACCCTCATATCTCAGGCCCTTGTCATCCACGTACGTACTAAAAGTAACCTGACTTTTTCCGCTATCACTTTTTATCGTAAGCTTAAAGAAATAAGTTCCTTTTGGCAGCCTGTCCATTTCATATCTACTTACTGTTAAGTCCTTAGCATCTATAACCAGGTTTTTCAATCCCGGATCGGTCGCTATTTGCAAATCATATTTGACTCCGCTTCCATCCGGACAATATGAATCATTCCATGTAAATAATTGCTTATTATCGGGCTTATCGAAGGGACCTCCTGTAAATACGGGCATCGGTCTTTTTAGAGACTCATAATAAGCCGCGATATTTTCCTCGGGCACATTGCTTATTCTCTCGATTTCATTTTTTATCGTGCTAAATTCAAATGGCAATTTTGATACATCAGGTTCTTGGGACAGTATTTTGCTGACAGCGCCATAGTATCCCTCGAGCATTTTTGCTGTATTTTCCTTGGTAATAATAGTTCTGAGTTCTTCGATCTTCTTAGTTAAAGCATCCACATTAGCTTTCTTGGCAAAGAATCTGGTATGAAGAACACTGCTGCCATAGTTTGAAAGTCCATTCTGCCACGAGGAATTCTTATCGTGTACTTGCCCCTGCTGCATTAGATAGCCCCAGGCGCTATCATAATCCCACGGCATGAAATACCAGGTCAGAGAATTTGAAGGACTGTAAAGATAAAAATTCTGGCTATATGTATCTAGATTCCCCATTATTAGATTTGCTGCCATCCAGGTCAGATAATTTTCCCTATTAAAATGTGTATCAACGACTAAGTCAATATCCAAGCTTTCGTTATTTACATCTTCTAACATCTTCAGCAATTTTGAATGGTCTTTTCCTGCTTTGATTTCCAGATAACCTTCAAACTTCTTCTTGTCGTATCCAGGATCGTCTATATTCTTTAAAACATCCTCGTATCTGTGAAATTCAAGAAACACTGTTTTATATAAGTTACCGGAAGGATCGAGTCCCGCTCTTTTGAGAAACTTCTCGTCCGCTTGCTCTACGTGGGTATAAAGGCCATAATTTACAAAATCCTTATCCGACTTTGCTTTGGTCAAGTCTTTAATATAAAGATGAACAAATTGAGTCCGAAGGGTTGCAGAATCCGGTATTAGCTTGAAATAGTCAAAAGACAATTTATTTCTCATTCTTGTAAGATCTACAGGATGTTTATTTAAATTTAATTCTGAATTATTGTTCCATTCCCCGACTTTATTATTAAGCGTTATCTTATATGACTTAAAACCAGTGCCGCTAACCCTTGTAGACCTTCCCCTTACTCTCATACTGGCATTGGAATCAGTTAATCCGTATCCGAAATCACCATTTTGCGGACCTTTCTCATTACCTTCCTGAAGCAAAACACTTACTTCGGGTTGATAATCGTCATTTTGATAGTCATCCTTGGCCAAATCACTGAAAACATACTTTGACTCGCCCTGATTCTTGGAAATAGTAACATATAAATATACAATACTATTGTTATCGTCATTTTTATAATAAGAACTGTCAATTTTCAGTCTCTCACTATGGATGGGTTTTTCCGTTACAATTGCTTTATTGTCTTCTTTATTCCCTTGCAACATATTAACTAACGAATTGCATGAAATCAAACCTATAGTAATTAATAAACAAATGAACAATACAACTGCTTTTTTAAAAATATGCATCTCTAGCAATCCTCTCAAAAATAATAATAAAATATTATGTCAGTATCATACTATAATACAATTCATTCAGTTGTCTATACAATTTATACGGTGTAGGACTACAATACTAAAGCAAATGATTCTTTTATAACAAGCATAAAGATTGATACGCTTTCTATGATTCATGGTAAAATAAAGAAAATGTATTTTTAGGATGGCACTGAATATGGAAAAGCTTTTATTATCTCACGCCTATTATGCCGCCTTACATTTGTAAATTTGCATTGCAGCAATATAGAAAGCAATGAGAATACCCACGCACCATATAACTGCAATCAAAGCATTGTTTCCAACCGGCTCGTTCATTAGCAGGGAGCGTACAGCCTCTATAAGCGGCGTCATCGGCTGATGCTCGGCAAAGGCACGGACAATCCCCGGCATGGATTCGGTTGGCACAAAGGCTGAGCTGATAAACAGCAAGGCCAGCATTGGATAGGCGAAAACCCCCGCTCCTTCGCTGCTGTTAGCCAGCAAACCAAAGGTCACAGCTACCCATGTCATCGCAAGCGTAAACAGCAGCACGATTCCGATAACAATTAACCATTCGGCGAGCCCCGCCTCCGGACGAAATCCGATCAATAAGGCAACCAGCAGCACCAGTATGACTGAGAACATGTTGAACACCACAGAATTCAGCACATGCCCTCCTAAAATTGAAGACTTCGATATGGGCATCGAATAAAAGCGGTCGAAAATTCCCGCAGTGACATCATTGTTTAAACGCACAGCGGTATAAGCCACGCCGCTCGCTATGGTAAACAAAACAATGCCGGGCACCAAGAAATTGATATAATCAATGGAACCGGTGTTCATCGCTCCGCCGAACACATAAACAAACAGAAGCAGCATCATAATCGGCATTGCGACTACCGTAATCAACGTGTCGATGCTTCGGAATGTATGGCGCATCATGCGTCCGCTCATCACTGCCGTATCGCTGAAATTACGTTTAATTCCTGATATTATTATCATTTTACATATTCCTTTCCCTGATTTTCGCCGATAATCGTAAGGAACACATCCTCCAGTGTCGGCAGCTTTTGCGCAAATTCGGCAACCGAAAGTCCTGCGTTTTGAAGCCGGTTGAGAATATCTGTCATTTGCTTGATGCTCCCGTCGGTGGTTACAATAAGCGCTTGATTTTCCCCGTCTAAGCTTACTTTATAATCCCCAAGCAGATTATGCGCCGTTTGTACTTCTTTTTCATTGCGAAATCTGAGTTCAATATGGCCATGGGGAAGCAGCTTTTTTAATTCCGACGCAGTTCCTTCCGCTACAATTTTCCCTTTGTCGAGGATGAAGATCTGGTCTGCAAGCTGATCTGCCTCATCCAGATACTGTGTGGTTAAAAACACGGTGACCCCTGAATGGGCGAGGTCTTTGATGATCTTCCACATCGTGATACGGCTTTGAGGATCCAATCCGGTGGTCGGCTCATCAAGAAACACCACGGAGGGAGTTCCCAGCAAACTCATCGACAGGTCAAGCCGCCGGCGCATACCGCCAGAATAGGTCGCAACCCTCCGGTCGGCGGCTTCCAGCAAATCAAACCGTTCCAGTAACGCATCGGCTTTTTTATTTGTGTCAGGCAGATGGCGCAGCTTTCCAATCAAGCGTAGGTTCTCTCTGCCGGTCAAAACCCCGTCCACTGCAGCATTCTGCCCCGTCAGGCTGATTTCTTCGCGCACCTGATGAGGCTGACGGACAACATCAAAGCCACAGACCTGGGCGCTTCCCTGATCAGGTTTGATTAATGTGCTCAGGATTTTAATCGTTGTGGTCTTGCCCGCACCATTGGAGCCCAGCAGGGCAAAAATGCTGCCTTTTCGAACGGTAAAATTAATATTTTGAAGGACTTTCACATTCTTAAAGGATTTCTCAAGGCCAATTACGGAAATCGCTGTATCAGTTTTAATCATAATTCCCTCCTAAATGACTGTTACATTAGTCAAGTCTGCTTTGCTGCCTTTTAAAACAGCATAAGTTAACTTATCCATTGTCGCACCGTCGAAAATAGCTTTTTTTACATTGGCCATATTAAAAGAAACATTTCTAAAAACAGCATTTTTAAAAGAGGTTCCCGTCAGCCCCGCTTTATTAAAGATCGTACCCGTGAACATCAGATTGTCAAAACATACCCCGGATAAATCTGAACCGCTAAAATCCATATTATTCAAGACACAATTTTTGAAAGTTGCATCTTTCAGGTCGGACATATTTATTTTTGCTCCGGTAAGATTAGCGCCGTCAAAGCATACATTTCTCAGAGTGGACATGTTTATTTTTGCTCCGCTAAGATTAGCGCCGTCAAAGCATACATTAGTCAAATCACTGCATTTAAAGGAGCTGTTCGTTAAATCTGAGCCGCTAAAGTCTGTTTCTTTCAAGGCACTGTAGTTAAACTCCCCCTCATGTACTGTTACGCCTTTTAAATCAGAATCCTGGAGGTTAATTTTAGAAAAATCTTTACTCATCATCTGCTTAAGTTCTCTTGTTTTGGCAGAGATACTTTCTATGATCTCATTTATATCTCCAATGGAGTCGATGGTCATGCTATAAGCAGTATCTTCATCATAGCCCTGATTTTTAAAATCACTCAACTTTTCCTGTAAATCATTTAACAACTCTTCTTTCAATTCCTTGACCGTATGCAAATCCTCATAGGGTAAAAATATTCCATCTAAGTATTTCATTAATTGCTCATTCACTGTTATTACCACCTTTCTTTTACAATAATTGGTCCAAAATACGTTTAGCGTTATCCCAATTCTTTTTGTTTTCAAAATAAAGCTTTATTCCTCTATCGGCAATCTTATAGTATCTTCTTCTGCCGCCATGGGTTTCATCACCCCAATATGAGGTTATACATCCGTCATACTCTAGCCGCTTCAGGCTCGAAAACATCGTGGACTCCTTAAGTTCGTACTCACCCTTGGAGTTAGAATGTATCAATTTTGATATTTCATATCCATATTTATCCCCGCTCATTAACAATTTTAAGATAATCGTATCTGTATGTCCCCTGAGTAAATCCGAGGAGATTTTATTGTCGACCATTATGTCACCTCCATAGCAGTAATATATAACAAACTACCACGACTGTCAAGGTATTTCATTCGTCGTTATACTTTTTTTGTTTATACCATATTGTATATGAAAAGAGAATGCCGAGAAAAACCGACATTCTCTTTTCATTGCCCAGTTTTAAAATCTACTTCACACTACGTACTAGATTACATACATTAATTATAATTTAATAAGATAATTGTTACTTTGCACGAAATACTCAATTTTAAAAATTATTTGACTCGACCCTTAGGGTGGGGTTTATAATGATTGAAAAGGAGAGATAACGATGAAGAATCGAATTAAAATCAGTGATTTTGTTAAATTAACCGGTAGTACATTAAAAACTGTTATCTATTACCATAAGATTGGTTTACTTCAAGAGCCAGAGCGTTCTGTGGGGGGATACCGCTTATACGGACCTGTGGAGTTATAGTTTCTCATCTCCTTCTTTTCAAATGATTATGGATATACTTGGGCCGGATCAAATCGAAAAATATGCCCGAACCTGTCCGGAACTCTTTGATCAGCAACGGAAAGTATATAGCATCTTAGATGATTTCCAGTGGGGTGAGGATTACCAGGAAACTTTTCGAGCCTTGGCAGAGTTTTTTAAGGCACATCCCCAAGAATATCAAATCTCCTTAGACTATGGGGCGCGTCTTGCCAAGCTTCCCCAACTGTCGGAAGATGATCCGGAGGTTGAAGCTCTGGCCCGTGAATCTGCCGAGTTTATCAAAAGTATGCCTCAATTAATGAAGATTTT
Source organism: Peptococcaceae bacterium UBA6129 (assembly GCA_002422465.1). Classification (GTDB taxonomy): domain Bacteria; phylum Bacillota; class Peptococcia; order DRI-13; family UBA6129; genus UBA6129. The sequence continues at coordinate 52,179 of DIVP01000136.1, forward strand.
AGGCAAACAAGCGGGAATTAAAAAACCTCTGGCAAGCCTATATAATGACATGGTGGCAAACGTTATCTCGCCGACCCAGGTAAAGCACGGGCAACTTCTCCAAAAATATCTCGTTTCAGAGACTAACAAGGCAGACGATTGTGAATCCCCGGCTTTGTTAAAAGAGAATTAAAAATAGCCGGTGAATTGCTGCCGAGGGATGGAAAAAATATCTCTAGCTTTATTTATCCGGAAGATACTGGACAAGATTAGGAGGTAATTTTCATGGAAGATAATACTAAATTGTCAAAGCAAAAAGCCTTTCTTGTGCCAATAATAATTTTGATTATTCTGGGCGGTGTCTTATTCGTGCCCGCAGGCTCGTTACGGTTTTGGGAGGCATGGATTTTTTGGTCGGGATTCTCTGTTTTGACGCTTTTTATTACTATCTATTTTCTAAAGAAAAGTCCCGAACTTTTATCGAGACGAATGCAGTATAAGGAAAAGGAAACTACGAGAAAACCTCCCGCCTTCTTTAACTTATTTTTCCTCTGTTACGTAATACCAGGCCTTGATTTTCGTTTTCATTGGTCGACTGTATCGGTTTGGCTTGTTATTGTAGCGAATACCCTCGTTTTTCTAGGGTATATATTTATTATCTTAGTTTTTAAGGAAAACAGTTATGCTTCCACTATTATACAAGTCGAGAAAGAACAACGGGTTATAACAACCGGTCCCTACGCCATAGTCCGCCATCCGATGTACCTGGGGCTGTTAGTAATGATCTTGTTCACTCCTCTTGCGCTTGGTTCTTATTGGGCTATAATACCTGCTCTTCTCTGTATACCGATGAATGTATTTAGGATAATAGGCGAAGAAGAGGTGCTGTTACGAGACTTAACGGATTATAAAGATTATTGTTTAAAGACACGTTATCGCTTGATCCCATTAATTTGGTAAAAGCTCGGAGAAAATGCAAGTATTTTCACGCGAGGGAACGTTTGTAAGCCCAGAAATATCAGAAAAAGCAGTTTATAAATAGCTTTTTTATTGGTTGGGATTCTAGATAATGTTTAGTAAGCTTCATATCGATCCGAAAGATAAATCTGCACAGGTAATAAGAAAGCAGACATCCATCCACGATTATATGGGTGGATGTCTGCTTTTCTGTGATGCTTTTTATTTCAGATTTATAAAAACGATCAATAGAATGCTTACGCCCGCTAGGATTCTCTATCTGTCGGAGGGATTCGTTTTACAAATTTCATCCTCTTTTCTCCTTCTAGGCAACAATTATTTGTTTTCCTCTGCTGGAGATACCCCATCAAAACTCGTGCAATCATTTTTCTCCTCGTGAAATACAAATATTGTCAGTCGATTTTTTCGAGGAAAGTACTTGTTGCAGCACAAATATCTGAAACATTAGTCTGATAAAAGAAATGTGAGCCATCAATCATTCTTGATTCAGTGTTTGCCCCCAGTCTATTTAAGTGATTGGTTTGATACTCTGTTCCAACTTTTTTCGCCGTTTGTGAGGATATAAGTTTCAATACCGGTATTTCCTGAGGGAAATCTATTGCATTTACCTCCTCGATATTGTTCAAGCATACGAAACGACTGATCGATTATCGTATCATTGAGAACATGATTGGCAAACAATTTGTAGTCACTGATTTTTGGCGGCATAATATTCGTTGTAAATGCCGGACGCGGAATGAGGCATTAAGACATAAGGAGGCTTAAAACCGGCCAAAGACAAGGCAGTTCTGATTTCTTTTGTATAGTTTTCACTTGTTCGCGGGGCATCTGTCCGGTCGCTGAAACCTATACCGAAATATTCAATGCAAACAGCCGTATATTCTTTAGAAAGCTCTCGCATCAGCGGGCCAAAGTCCGCACTTGGTAAGGACACCCCAAAACCCGGTAACAACACAACGGTTTTCTCGCCATTGCCCATAGAATACACATGCATCTTTTGTTCGTTTACTTCCACGATCTGTCCATAAGGCGAGACAGCTTCAAGCTCATTTGAAAAAAATATTTTGTTGTCAAAACAGAGATGACCTTTTTCCCTCTTTCCGTTTTGATTTTAACCGTCTTTCTCACTCCTTCTCCGTTTGCAGCTTTTATGATAAGCCCTTCATTATCCTAAAAAACGCTGCCGTTATCCTTATTGCTTTTTAAGATTAGGGGAATTGAAGAGCAAACCTTCAATGAGCTTCTTCCCGTTATTGTCGCTGAGAGTTATGGTAATCTGTACATCATTGGTTTCCTTTGAATATTTCGCTTTATAGATGACTACCGTATACGTATTATTATCTTTTATGGCATTTGTTGCACCGCTAAAGCTTTTACTTTCATAATCACCAATCTTTGAATTCAATGTTGTTACTAAGATCTCAAAATTTTCCTGAGTCAATGCGGTTTTCATTTTGTCACTGAAGTCCCTGGAAAATTCGTCATAATGATTGTCTCTTATCCCCGTCAATACGTTATCCAGAATGGGTCCGGCATAACTTACATCCGACTCGGATAAACGTTCCGCCCCACAGCCTGGCAGTAAGGTTCCTGCTATTAAAGTTATTGCCAGCATAATAAAGATTTTCGATAAAACATTCCTCTTCATGAGATAAATCCTCCTCATCATTAATGATGTTTTCCTTTATAATCCGTATATTTATGATCTTTCTAAGACAGCTTTAAACTTTACGGTTATCAGGTAAGCGAATAAGGCAAATACTGCAATACACCCCTCAGAACCCCATACATTTAAATGAACCCCGGCTTGCCGCATGATTGGTATGGTAATGTCAATCAACGTATGGAACAGAAGCGCATACAAAAAATATATCTTTTTTTCATATTTGACTGCGTAGAGAACCAGCATCGTCATGCCAACATGGGCCGTTACTACCAGAATTCTCTCCAAGCCGCCGGCCAGGAATAAGTAGGATGGTATATTCGCGACCTGATCGACGGACTGTCCTGTCATTAAGCCGAAAAGCAATTGAAGGTAGTTTACCCCCACGATTAAAATTGCTTCGGCTCCTCCATGCCCTAACCCAAAAACCACACCGTTTTCCCAACTTAATTTATCCTTTAGAAAAAACCTTAAACCGAGATACCTGCCAGTCTCTTCAAAGACTCCTGCGCTAAAACCAAGCACAATGAAATATAGCACAGGCATTGAATAGGTAAATAAAATAAAATCTGTTGAATTTTCTAACTGCTTCAAGAGCGGTATTCGGAGCAACGGCTGTGAAACTGTAAAAACAATGGCACCTACAAGAAAAGCTTTCCAACTTGCCTTATATTTTTTGACCATTATCGCCGCGATGACCGCAGGAACCACAATACAAATCAAAGCACTCATACTTATAAAAAGCTTGGTAAAACATAGTCCCATCATTTTTCCCTCCTGTCCTGGATGATTAAGCCAATAACCGCACTAACTTGAGCCTCATGGTCCGTTGTTCATATCTACCGCCCAGTTTTTAACCATTTTTACCGCGTATTGATGGCAATGCTTTCAACAACAGCGCCTATCAGCATGGAAACAACACCTATCATTAAAACAATTCTTTCGGACTTCATTAGACGGATGTCCCTGATTTTCCCTGTCGTAGTGTTTTTCCCGCTGGTCAGCACCGTAGCGATATGCGCGGTTGAACAGGTTATCAGTAATTGCCCCGTCATCTCCCAAAGTCCCGCTCTATGTATAAGATCAAAGGTGCGGATGATCCTGCCAAACAAAGGAACGGGTTCACTCTCGACAGAAAAAGACCATGTACCCAATACAGTGCCATTGATACAGATCAAAGTGAAAAATGCCAAATAGCCAAAAGAAAAATAATTGGTTTCCTCTTCTTTTTTCTGACCAAACAAGCTGCCGAGAATAATGACCAAAACAGACAGCATATTAAAGAAGAATATCTGCAAGGCCAGGATAAAATTATTGCCGGATGTTTCCCAGCTAGACAATGGGTTTTTATTTTTCAGCAGTCCTTCAGGAAGTAGATAATAACCGGCGATCATTACTCCCATAAACATGAACAGAAATAGTATCGCGGTAAAAATGATTCTCACCTTTAGACTGTTGTCGGTTAGTTTCTCCCGCAAGTATTTCATAAATTACCTCCTATCGCGAACAGGTACCCCGTTCCAACCATTAAAACGTTGCTCATGCTATGCATTAAAATAGGATAGAGAATACTATGACTCTTTTGATATGCCAGACCTTGGATCATACCTAACACAAAGGCATAGCCTAACTGAAAATAAGAAAGCGGCTATCACTATTTCAAAGGTAATACTCCATTTTATGGTGATACTTTTCCCAAAACCATAGATCAGCACTGTAATCGGTAATGCCCGAAACAGAATTTCCTCGGAAGTACCGCTTAAAAGCAATTGGAAGCCCAGAGTTCCGATAACATTCCGTTTATCTAACGGGAAATCATACTATTGTTATAAATATTTGCTTTTTCACAAGCTATCCGCTCTCCTTACCCCTTGATAAACCCGAATATTTTGTTAAGATACTATCAATTGACCTCTACTATGGAGTTTCATAATCAAGCAAAGTCTATTATTCAATAATTGTGCCTTTCCCTTTAAAATAAACCAAATCGCCATCATCATAATGCCAAAGCGCTTGAAAAGCAGTCGGCTTTTTGATGCCGTTTATTTCCTTATAATCGCCGCAAACGACTGACCATTTAACTTTTTCACTTGTACCATCTATTGAGGCAGCCTCTCTGTCATCGGTTGCAAAAGACAGCATTTCACCTTTTTCATTAAATGTAAAGATACCGTCGGCGGAGATACCGTAATACGATATTGTTGCTTTCGCATGGAAATTATCGATTGCTTCCCAAACAATGTACTCCTGTAAGGCTGCACTCGGAATAAGGAGGCTCTCTGATAAGAAAGTGACCAGGCTTGATTTATCCATAGCTTTTCCTGTCTGATGAAACAAGGTGAAAAGCTTTGCTATCACGCCTTTCATTGAGCCGGTTCCATCAATATATGAGTCCAGCCCTTCAAAGGGTATTCCATACATTGAACTGTCTATATAGGCAATTCTGTCAGGTTTATTCACAAAGTTGTATTGGGAATAATCAATTTTTATAGGTTTATCCTTACCGAACAGAAAATCAACATCATGATAAGATATATTTATGTACGACATTTTAGGCTTACCAATGTACCCGCAATACCTGAAATACTTCTGAACAGGCATTGGCAAGCCGGCAATATTTTCTTCCCTGAATACACCTTCTGTATGATCTGCTTTTGCTGTTAGGACCATTGTCATCTCGTTAAATTCCGTTTTGGTTTTTGAACAGGGGATATTAAAAAATATCGTCAAAATCCCTGTTACGCTGAGTAAAATGCCAATTACTATAAACATTATCTTCTTACTCCTCTTTTTCATCGCGATTCTCCTCGTAAAAATTCCGATATCGATCATCATTCATGATAACTTCAATATTTTCCCCCAGCCTGGATAAGCCTTTATATACACCATCGGTTAATTGAGCATCAAATCCGGTGAAAATTTTATCCAGGAATTCTAATTCTCTATGGCTTCGTCTTTGAAAATACTCCGTACATTTTTGAGTTAATGCAATCCGTAACGCCCGCGCATCATTTTTATCCTTGATTATTGTGACATATCCTCTTTCATGCAAAGTGTTTGCAATTCGTTTTGCATTTTGACGGGAATATCCAATAAAATTTGCCACTTCAGTCACTGTCGGAGGCTCGCTGAATTTTGAAACATATACTATAAAAAGCCATTGTTTTATCGTAATGTTTTTATCAAATTCGTCTCCAAGCACTTGTAGTTTGTTTGATAATGTAAAAATCACCGCAAAAATGTAAGCCTTTTGTTCCAGTTCATTCATTTTCAAGCCCTCCAAAATACAATAGTAACATATTACGTATTTTATAATACGCAATATGTTACTATTTGTCAACCATCATTTAAAAAATATACAAGCTCTTTTTATTTTGTTTCCATGCTTCTTATCCTCAACATCCTTATTATTTGGATAGTATCCATTATGATTTAAATAGAAAATGCATTACCCTACGATTCACGCAGCGTAATATAGACACGCCTAAACAATCTAGTCATGTTGAGGTGGTTACTTTGCTTACAAGGAGTGTAGAGACGAAGTAAGCAAAGTAACCACCCATGCAAGGAATGCCCAAGAAGACGAGAGGAGCGAAGTCTGATTGGTGCAGTCTACTGCTGAGTGTGTAATAGGAATGCAAAGGAAAGATA
>DIVP01000083.1 GCA_002422465.1 Peptococcaceae bacterium UBA6129
TTATTGACATCACTTCATTATGTGCTAAAATTTAATTTGATTGGATTGGACCCGGCTTTTCCAAAGGGAATTATCAATAAATGTATTGAGGGAGGCATGATAAATGAAGGCATTGGGCCGTCATGTACTGGCCGAGATTTACGAGTGTGAATTCGAAATTTTAAACGACATCAAAAAAGTTGAGGAACTAATGGTAAAAGCCGCACTCGAAGCGGGCGCCGAAGTAAGAGAATTTGTCTTTCACAAATTTAGTCCACAGGGAGTAAGCGGAGTCGTAGTAATTTCCGAATCACATTTAGCTATTCACACTTGGCCTGAACTGGGTTATGCGGCTGTGGATGTATTTACTTGTGGTGATACAGTAGATCCATGGGATGCGTGTAATTACCTCGTAGATAAATTCGGGGCCGGACACATGACCGCTACTGAAATAAAGAGGGGCATTTCCGACGGAAGCAAAAAAGAAGCGGTAAATTTGTAGGAGGGATATTTATTTTATTCCGAGGAAGGATAACAAGATAAACGTCATCTTTACATGAGGCGGTGTAAGGATGATGTTTTTATTTATATTCCCTAAGAAATATTGGCATACTACTCAAGTAGGGGGTAAGTGTGTATGTTTATAAATGCGGTTGGGCAAGTAGCATCCGAAGTAGCAGCCATTAAGTCTATAAACAGTCAGGTTTTTGAAAAAAGCTCGCAGAATATCGATTTATACTTCAGAGATTTATTAGTAAATGAAAAATACTTATGGTCGGCTTTTCTTTGTATATTATCTGCGAAAGCCTTACGTGAAGTAAACAAAACAACGGTAAAACTCGGATGTATTATGCATCTGCTGAGTATTACTATGCATTTACATAAAAAGCTGCCGCAAACTATCCTTACCACAGATATAAAAAAGAAATTACAATATCCTATCTTAATAGGCGATTTGATGTATTGCAAAATATTCTCTGAGCTTAGCCGGTTTGAAATGCAGCAATACATTCCCGCAGTATCGTCATTAATCTGTACTATCCATGAAAGGCTGGCAGGACAGGAATCTCAAGAGGAAGAGATTGAAGCATTGATTTGTGAGAAAGCCTGCTATTTTGGGGCGCACAGCGTAATTGGGAGTACTGATACAACTGAGAAGATCAGTGAGCTCGGTTACCATTTAGGCGCTTTAAGGACGCTCTGGGAGAGTGAAGAAGGGTATTCCGCCAAGGTAAACAGCAGATGGCAATCGACATGGAAGCTGCTTGATTTTCTACCAGGGCTGAAAGAAAAAAGTTTGTTTCAGGATATTTTGCTTAAAATGGGGGAGCAATGGACGCAAAAGGAACAATTATGCTAAAAAGACAAGTATTCAATGAGATTGACGATGATATGAAAAAAGTCGAGGAATATCTATTTAATATGCTGCATAACAGCTATGAAGGTTTTGAGAGCAGCTACAGGTATCTGCTAAAGTCCGGTGGCAAAAGAATAAGACCTGCCTTTACGTTATTAGCAGCAAGATATGGTAAAGAGGATATTGATAGAATAGTGCCGCTTGCTGCAGCCTTGGAGCTCGTACATATGGCCTCTTTAATCCATGATGACGTCGTTGACGCTTCAGATATGAGAAGGGGTAGGCCGACAATCCGCAAGTTGTGCGGTAATGACTTTTCGTTGCATCTGGGAGCGTATTTATTCGCCCGTGCGCTTTCTGTTATCGCAGAGTACCAAGACGAACAATTAAACACTATACTCTCTCTGGCCGGGATCAAGATGTGCAGCGGGGAAATTGGTCAGTTATCAGAGGCATATAGTTTTAAAACAGGCCTCCATCAGTATTTTTATAATATCAAACGAAAAACTGCCTCGCTCGTAACCGGCAGTTGTCAGGCAGGCGCTGTAGTCAGCGGGGCGAAGCCCCAGATAATACAGGCTCTCATTAAATATGGGCATAATATTGGAATGGCCTATCAGATTACCGATGACGTGCTGGACTTCAGTAAGGACGAGAAAATAATTGGCAAACCTGTAGGAAATGACTTGCAGCAGGGGATTACCACCCTTCCGGTGATATATGTTTTAAAATATGGCAGCGAAGCGGCGCAAAAAGAAATCCTTGAAATATTAGAAAAAAAGACATTTGAAACGCATGAAGTTAAAAGAATAAGTGAGATTGTCGCAGATACAGGGGCGATAGCCTTTTCTATGAGTATTGTCAATAAGTATGTCGAGAGGGCTATCAAGGCTGCTGAAAATTTGCCCGATATTCGTACAACCCAAATACTAAAAGAAATAGCGAGGTCGATCAATGGGCGGGAATACTGACCAACAGCATGCTTGCATATTGCAGAATAGTTAAATGATTTTAGAATAAAAAGCAATATTAGCAGGAAATTTGCCGTAAATATTGAAATTAGTAAGCAAATATACAAAAAGGCGGGTTTCCTGATGGATAATTATGAGAAATTTGTATTCGACCTAAAACAACAGGTGGATGTTGATTTGGCGGGTTATAAACGCCCACAAATGGAGAGAAGGATTAATTCCCTCATGCGCTCGTTGAATATCACAGGATATAATGAGTTCATAGTTGCCATGAGGCGTGACAAAGGCCTGCTGGAGAAATTTCTTGATCATATGACTATTAACGTCTCCGAGTTTTTTCGCAACAGCAACCAATGGCTGGTTTTTGAAAAACAAATATTGCCGGTACTTTTGGCAGAAAACCCAAATTTAAAAATATGGAGTGCGGGTTGCTCGACCGGTGAAGAACCGTATACGTTGGCAATGATTTTATCGGAAAAAGCCCCGCGTGGAGCACATTCCATCATCGCCACAGATTTTGACGACAGGGTGTTGAGTAAAGCAAGGGAGGGTTTTTACAAGACCAAGGGGGTTGCCGGTGTATCGGAGTATTATTTGAACAAGTATTTCAAGCCTCATGAAGATGGCTACAAAGTTAAGGATGAGCTCAAGAAAATGATTACATTTAAATTCCATAACCTCTTGAGGGACAGGTTCCCTGACGGTCTTGACCTCATAGTATGCCGGAATGTTGTTATTTATTTTACCGAAGAGACGAAGGCTGTTTTATATAAAAAGCTATTCGAGTCCTTAAGGTCAAATGGTGTTTTGTTTACCGGGAGTACAGAGCAGATTATCCAGTCCAGGGAGATGGGATTAGAGTCTATGGCTATTTTCTTTTACCGGCGAAAATGATAATATAAATAAATATTATCCAGTCCAAAAATGAGGTGCAGAATGGAAGGGTGTTACGTTTTTCATGGCAAAACGCCGTTGCTGGCGGAGGATGTTTATATAGCTCCAGGGGCAAGAGTGATAGGTGACGTGACGCTCGAAAAGGGTGTTAGTATCTGGTTTAATACTGTTATCAGAGGGGATGTCAACAAGATCCATATCAAGGAATTCACAAACATCCAGGATAGTTGTGTGCTGCATTGTGATCACAATAATTCCACTACTATCGGCAGAGGCGTTACCGTAGGTCATCAGGCTGTCTTGCACGGCTGTACCGTGAACGACAATTGCCTGATTGGTATTGGAGCTACCGTATTGGAGGAGGTAGAAATCGGAGAGGGCTCAATCATCGGAGCAAGATCGCTCATTCTTAGGGGTACAAAAATCCCGCCTTTTTCAATGGTTGTCGGATCACCGGCCAAGGTTATCAAGATGCTCGGTTCCTCTACATTACAGGATAGAAAAAATATGGCGAACCATTATTATGAGAATGCTTTAGATTACAAAAATATCCTGGGAGTTTAACTCCGGGATGATTTTTTATGTTCTTTCCCGACATCTTTCGCAATACTTTAAAGGAATTAGAAAGATTTAGTAGAAATAATCTTTTGGGTGGAGGTGAGAAGCGTTTGCAGGAGGATATTTTTGTTTTGGATATTGGGACAAGGTCTGTCATGGCTCTCTTGGCCAGGATGGAAGGTGAGGAACTCGTCGTTTCGCACCTTTGTTATAAGGAACACAAAACCAGAGCAATGCAGGACGGACAGATTCATGACGTGAAACAGGTTACTGATGTTATTCAGGATTTGCTCATAGAGATTAAAAGCCTTTCCGGATGTGAGATTAAAAAGGTTGCAGTCGCGGCGGCAGGAAGGTCCCTTAAAACAGTTAGAGGCAAGGCCAAGATTAAATACCCTGTTAGTACGTTTATCAGCAGTAACGAACATTTATCATTGAAAATTCAGGCTGTACAGGATGCACAACGTACTCTGCCAAAATATCATACGGATCAGCTCATGTTTTCGCAGCAGTATTATTGTGTCGGATATAGCATAGTTGAGGAGAGACTTGATGATATCCGGCTTTCGAATATTATCGGGCAGAAAGGGCAAGAGGCTGAAGTCAGTGTGCTCGCAACATTTTTGCCAAGAATCGTTGTGGAATCCCTTCAGAGCGCAGTTGAGAACGTCGGGCTTGAACTGGACAGCATCACCCTTGAGCCTATAGCCGTTGCCAATCTCGTTTTAAACCAAGCTATGCGCAGGCTTAACCTTGTACTCGTCGATATTGGCGCAGGTACCTCAGACATTGCCGTATGTGGTGATAATACGATTATTGCCTACGGGATGGTTCCGCTGGCTGGTGATGAGATTACCGAAGCGCTTAGTGATAAATACCTGTTAGATTTTAACCGTGCCGAGGAAGTAAAAAGACAGCTGTGTCAAAAGGAGGAAATCCATACCTACGATGTGCTGGGCAATCAGCAGACGCTGTCGAGTAAGGACATAAATGCTGCTCTTAGGCCAGCCGTGGAAAATATCTGTACAGAAATAGCCAGGGAGATTTATGAATTAAACGGTAAGGCTCCACAGGCCTTGCTTTTAGTGGGCGGCGGCAGCTTGTTGCCGGGAATGGCTGAGGGTATGGCCGGTACGCTCGATATACCCCAAAACAGGGTGGCAGTGCAGCAAGCCGACAAGCTCCAGAACATTCGCAATCTCCCGGAGGAATTCTCCGGTCCAATGTTCATAACCGTCTTGGGGATAGCTCTGACGGCAATCAATTTTCCAACAATGGGATTTATCGGGGTGCAGATTAACGACAACTCTGTTAAACTTCTGAATCTTTCACAAAATAACATAGCTGAAGCGATATTAGCCGGAGGATATAATATCAGAGAAATATATGGCAGACCGGGTTTAGCGCTGACTTTTGAAATAAACAATGAATTGCGTACTATCCCAGGAAAGCCGGGGAAACCAGGGTCTGTCTTTTTAAATGGCCAGCTTGCCATGTTTGGCGACAAGGTCAAAGACGGCGATATCATCAAATTCGAATCAGGTTCTATCGGTGAAAATGGACAAGGGACATTCAGAGAGGTTTTGCACGGACAGGTTGGCAGTTGTTTCGTAAATGGCAAGATATTTGAAATGACGCCGGTTATTAGGGCCAGTGATAAGGTATTGTCTTTGGATGACCCGATTACCGAGGGGGTCAAGGTTTCGCTGCAAGCCGACTGGAGTATCAGAGCTATTGCGACGGCCAGCGGGTTGGCGGATGAATTTCAGTTTATCAGAGTCAATGGCGCGGAGATTTCTTTTATTGATCTGGCGCAGATCAAGCGAAACGGCAAAAAAGTAAGCCCTGACGAAATTGTCGGGGCTAAAGACCAGATCTATTTTAGAATGCCGGAAAACCTTACCGTCGCAGATATACTGCCGCAGGAGCAGGAGGTTTTGCCCGAGGTATTTGTAAATGGAGAAAAAATACGATTGACAAACATGCAAATCTGGGTCAATAAGGAGCAGGCCGAGTTGACAACACTGGTTAATATGGGTGACTATGTCGAGTATAAGCGGGATGGGAACAGTTATCGGCCGATTCTTGTAGATATTTTTAACGTTATTGATTTTTCACCTACCCCGCCTAACAGAGATTCGAAGCTGACGCTGCTCGTGAATGGGCTTGAGGCGGAATATACACAGCAGATTAAAAACGGGGATAAAATCAAGATATACTGGACATGATATACAGGCTTGTATTCATTGTGGCAGTTGGCGCTGTAACCAATTTATATCATTGGTATCGTCGGGGTTAATCTCAAAAAGTTTAATCCCTTCTTTTTTCAGTAAACAGTCATAGAGTCTGTGTTTGTGTAAGGGCATTGTCTTGGCGATCACTGCTATCTTTCTTGTCGGCACAAAATAATCAATTTCCAGGCTCCTGAAAACATAGTTTTTGCACACTGTTTCTCCGACATACGTATTCTCAAGTATTTTTTGTATGTGTACGAGCCGGGATGTGGCTGTAGTTTCTGTCGGTGGGGATTCTTCGCCGTTTTCGACAGCTTCCTGTTGAACTATTGAGGAATCTTCGATATAATCAATAGCATTGGTATCGCAGATGTCAGTATTCGTTGGATTCATACCATCTGTTTCAGTTATAACTGTGGCATCAACTGGATTTGTATCAATATCAGTTGGATTTGTCTCAGCAGTAACAGTTGTTTCAACTGTAGTTTCCTCAGTTACATCAGGTGCATCATCTGCATCAGTTAAGGCAGGAGAATACGCCATAGCAAGGACACGGTTTAAATCTTTCTGCAAATCACCAAAGCTGTTTAAGATGAAAGGGTGGGGGAGTTTTTGACTGACTAATTGTTTGGTCAGGGATTCCAGAAGTTCTTCCCTCCCATCAATCAGACCCAAAAGACTTGGACGCAGCTCTTGTAAAAGCCTGACGGCGTCATCGTATAACGCGTTCTTTTTTGCTCCCTTTGTATAGCTTAATTCGATAAGAAGCTGAACTAAACTGTTAACGTTAGCTAAGATTTTCTTTTCATCGGCACGGTTTTTATTGAGCATATTCATCACCTCAGGATACTGCGTATAGTTATAGATATTTTATTTTATGACGAATATGACAAGGTAAATAATTAATGCATAAGATAATTTGGTTAAGTTTAGCTCTTGACCGATTGACTATAATTTGTTAAGATAGAACTCGCCACGTCAAAACGGGGCATAGCGCAGCTTGGTAGCGCACCTGGTTTGGGACCAGGGGGTCGCAGGTTCGAATCCTGTTGCCCCGACCATTTTTGAAGTGTGAAGCAATAGTTTTTATGTTTTGTGGCCCGGTGGTCAAGCGGTTAAGACACGGCCCTTTCAAGGCTGTAACACGGGTTCGAGTCCCGTCCGGGTCACCAATTAAAAATAAGTTTATGGGATAAACTTATAACGGAGCTGTGGTGTAGTGGCCTAACATGCCTGCCTGTCACGCAGGAGATCGCGAGTTCGACTCTCGTCAGCTCCGCCATTTTAGTCCTGCGGGTGTAGCTCAATGGCAGAGCTCCAGCTTCCCAAGCTGGTGGCGTGGGTTCGATTCCCATCACCCGCTCCATAACGAAAACATGCAAGGAGCCTTGATTTACAAGGCTCCTTTTATTTTTAATGTAATAGAGCCTGACTTGATATGATACAATGATCAGCAAAGATACTTTATCTAGGCGAAATTACTACCACGAACCGGGCAACAGATAAATATATTTTTACGAGGGAGGGATGGGCTTGCAACCTGAAGAGAAAAAGAAATTCCTAGAACAAGTATATCCGTTTGACCTGTTAACGGAACAGGAAAAGGATTTGTTGGTTCATAATTCAGGCCTTCTAACTTTTAACGACGGGGAGGTACTGTTAAAGCAAGGCGAATTTACCCGCCAAGCTCTGTATCTGATTATTTCCGGAACAGTAAAAATTGAAGTCTCCGACAGCCAGGGGATAGCCCGGGTGGTAGTCTACCGCAACCCTTATGAATTTTTTGGGGAAACCGGTATTTTTACCCAGTACGAATACGCTGCTTCAGCGATAGCAGTACAAGAAACCATCTGCCTGACCCTGCCTGAGGAAGAAATTTATAAAATATTATCCCAAAATCACCAGTTCTCCGCTCGGTTAACCCGCTTACTGGTAGAACGTATGCGGACTTTGTACTCCAAGTATATGTTCGAAGATGACCAGCGGACGGAGGAACCATTGTTAAGAAGCCGGGTAACCGAGATAATGACCGCTCCCCCCAGCACCTGCTCCTTGGATGACAGCATTATTAAAGTAGTCAAAACAATTATCAGCCGCAATATTAGTTCAGTGGTAGTAACAAAACGGGGGCTGGAAGGAGAAATACCGGTAGGTATTATTACCGAAAGAGATCTGGTGAAGAGGATCTTGGGACATGATAACTTGAAGCAGGCAGAACATTATAAAGCCAGCCAGGTCATGAGCAGTCCGCTGATCACCGTTACTTCGGAGGCCTTTATATTCCAGGCTTTTCTGCTGATGGCCAAGAATAATATCAAGCATATTGCAGTAGTTGACAAGGGTATTCTGACCGGGATCATAACCATCAAAGATATCACCAGGGTTCAGAGCGCCAGACCTCTTAGCATTATAAACAATATAGAAGTAGCAGAAGACTTTGAGGGTCTGGGTAGAATTAAGCAATCCATTGAACAAGTTATCCAGGTTCTGCTAAGGGAAAGAGCTACTGCTAGAGAAATATGCGCTATTATTACCGAATTTTATGACCGGATACATAGAAGAGTAGTTGAGCTGGCTTTGGGCCAGATTACCCGGGAAAAAGGTATCCCTCCCGCTCAGTTTTGCCTAATTACTATGGGCAGCAGCGGGCGGCGTGAGCAGTATTCCCAAACCGATCAGGATCACGCCATAATTTTTGATGCTCCCGAAGGGAACCAGAGCGAGCTGCGCCCGTACTTTTTAAAACTGGGAGAGCTGATTGTCACAGGCCTGGAGGCCTCTGGTTTTAAAAAGTGCAACGGAGGGGTGATGTCCAGTAACACAGATTGGTGCCGGTCGCTTGATGAGTGGAAAAACTTGACCGGTGCATGGGCAACCAATTATAGTAATGATGAAAAGGCCATTATGAGCATGAGCATTTTTCTAGACTTCCGGTATATGTATGGCGCGCACGAGCTCTACCTGTCTTTAAAGGAATATGTTACCGACACATTTAAACAAAATAGTATGTCTCAAGGATTTCTGGCTGAGTTTGCCCTGAGTAAAGACTCTCCACTTACGCGGTTTGGGCAGATCAGAACCAGGCGGGGCACAAATAAAGAAAAACTGGTAAACATCAAGCAGGATGGCTGCATACATGTGGTAGACTGCGTGCGAATTTTTAGTCTGCGTTACGGCATACCCGAAACAAACACTATGGAAAGAATCGATCGGATTCTTGAAGAAAATTCCTTCAACGCAGATTATAAAAATGAACTGCGGGAAATCAAAGCGGCATATGAAGACTTGATGAGATTAAGGATTCAGGATGCCTACAACAAGATCAAACTGGGAAAAGAACGTGACAACATGATCAATATTCAACAGCTAAGCCTGCATGACCTGGCTCTATTCAAGCAATCCCTGATCTTGGTTAGCCGAATTCTGTCTATTGCCGACTACTATTACAACTCTACCGCTTCTCGTTATTTCTAACCATTACATAGGGAGAAATATTAATGATTACTCATACTTTTGCCCACATACCGGGAGTTTCTATTATGGCGGAATCCTTTCTATGGAACAGAGGTATCCGTAACTGGGATGATCTATTTCGGATAGGCCCCCGGATCTGGTTGCCCCGCCGTTTATACCTGCGGATAGCAGAAGAACTGACTCTTTCCCAGGAAGCCCTGTCTAAAGGTGACCTGTCCTATTTTACTAATCGGCTGGCGCCAAAACTATACTGGCGGGTAATCCGTGAGTTTCAGAAGCAGGCAATTTACCTTGATATTGAAGCTACCGGATTGAATCCTGCCATCGACAAAATAACAGTAATCGGGATTTACGACGGGAAAGAGGTCAGAAGTTTTTACCGGGGCAAGAACCTGGAGGAAGCAACAGCTATACTGCAGGCCAACCGCTTCTGGGTTACTTATATGGGCTCATACTTCGACCTTCCATTTCTCAAGTTGAACTTCCCACAGCTATCACCTGAATTTCATCTCGATCTGCATGCTCTGTCGAGATACGATGGCCAGCCGGTTTCCCTGAAGTCCCTGGAAAAAAAGATCGGCATTTACAGAGAAGAACCCTTATGTTACCTGAACGGGTCTTCTGCGGTGGAGTTGTGGCAAAAACACCAAAATGGGGATTCCTGCGCCATGAAGCTACTGCTGCGCTACAACGGAGAAGACATAATTAATCTGGAAAACCTACTGATATATACTTACAACTATTATATTCGGAGAACCCCGTTTGCCCAAGAAATGTTACCGTTCAAAAACCGCCCTCCGCTTGACGATTCCTATGATCGGGAACTGGCTTGGGAAGTTAGCAGGCTTTACCAGCGGCAATAGGCGTGATATAATATTAGCGTTCAACGAAAAGGGGTGAGGGGAATTGACGAAGAAAGTACATATTAAGACTATAAATAAGAATATTTTAACCCAGACCTTAAAAACAGGCGGGTGTAAGGAATGTGTGACATCGTGTCAATCAGCCTGCAAAACATCTTGTACCGTAAGCAATCAGGAATGTCAGAAAAGGTAACAGGTGTTGGCATAAGGTGTTTGCTTAAATGTAAACAAACGGTTTGAGGTAATAAATCGCGACCCTTTTGGGTCCTATTTTTTTCAAAGGAGAGCATAGATGCCCTACGATTTTTCGTTATTGCATAAATTTTCCCTGAAAGACACCAACATAGTACTGGATATCAACAGTGGCATAGTGCATAGCGCAAGCCAAGAGGCTTACGCGTTTCTCGAGGCCTGGGAGGCTGCAGGCGCTGATACTGAAGAAGCTGTCTCTCGCCTCGAAAAGATCTATAAGCGCGAAGATTTGCAGGAGATCAGACGTGAGTTTGAAAAATTGCACGATGAAGGCATGCTTTTTAGCAGGGATGAGGCGCTCGATTCCTACGAGGTGCGTGATGAGGATACTGTTGTCAAGGCGCTGTGCCTGCATGTAGCTCACGATTGTAATTTACGCTGCCACTATTGTTTTGCGGGCACCGGCGATTTTGGCGGTGAGCGTGGCTTAATGGATATTAAAACCGGCAAGCGTGCTCTAGACTACCTCTTTGAAGTCTCAGGGCCGAGAAAGCATATTGAGGTTGACTATTTTGGCGGTGAGCCGCTTCTTAATTACAAGGTGCTGAAAGAACTGATCGCGTATGGCAAAACAAAGGCGGAGCAATCAAATAAAGAACTGAAACAAACAGTGACAACAAATGCAACCCTCTTGGATCAGGAGAAAATTGACTATTTTAACAGTCAGGGTATTTACATGATCCTGAGTATCGATGGGCGTCCGGAGGTCCACAACAAGATGCGCCCATTTCCCGGCAAAAAAGAGAGTTATGCCGCAGTATATAAAGGAATAAAGCTGTTTCACGAAACAGGCAATGCCCAGACATCTTTTATCAGGGGTACATATACACATTTCAATCCTGATTTTTGTGCGGATGTCGAGCATCTGCTCAAACAGGGCTTTGACAGAATTTCTATGGAACCGGTTGTGGCGTCGCCGGATAACGACTATGCGATTACTGAGGATGACCTGCCTGGGCTCATGTCGCAATACGAAAAGCTGGCTGAAATCTGGCTTGAGCATTATGAAAACGGACAACCTTTTAACTTTTTCCACTTTAATATCAGTCTTGATAAAGGGCCCTGCCTGCCGAAAAGGCTGTCCGGTTGCGGGGCAGGCTATGAATATCTGGCTGTGTCCCCGGAAGGCGACCTCTATCCCTGCCATCAGTTTGTCGGGCAAAAGGAATTTAAGATAGGAACAGTATTTTCCGGGCTGCAAAATCATGTGCTGAGTAAAACATTCAAATCAGCTCACGTATTAAATAAAGAAGCATGCAGGAATTGTTGGGCCAGATTTTTCTGCAGCGGCGGCTGTCATGCGAATGCCTATAATTTTAACAAGGATTTTTTTCAACCCTATCGCATCGGCTGTGAGCTTCAGAAAAAGCGGCTGGAATGTGCTATTTATTTGCAGGTTAAGCTCAGCGAGTCAGTGACGGAGTGTGAAAAGGACTAGAATAACAGTATTTTTGGAAAGAATATTAACAGCTTCTTTGTCAGCAAAAGTTTGCAGATAGAAAATTCTGGTGAGTATGCCAAGGAGTTCTTGAAAATTCCGTTTCAACCATGCTATAATGACAATGCAGTTTAAAAAATCGGTGACGGCATTTTCCTTGTTTTTGCATACTATATTACTACGGAAGGAAGGTGAGATACCCGCTGGGTCGGCAACCCTTTTTCTAAGACCTGTCGGGGTAAATGGAGAGTAATAATATATATCAAAACATAAGCAGGCCTAAGCCTTCACTGAACCGCATTCCAGGCAAAAAAGTTTGGATGGGTGTTCTCCTTTTATTAATTCTGATTTCAGCAACAATTCTCTACATAAACAGTGACAGTCCGGTTATGCTTATGGTTAACGGAGAGCCTGCTGCAGTAGTTGCAGGGAAAGACCAGGTCAATAGTACTGTCGATCGTATTAAGGGTGAATTGGAAAAACAATATAGTATTACGCTAAATAATATGAGCACAAAAATTGAGTATGATAAAGACTTCGTTGGGGATAACCGCAAACCGGTAGATGACCAGCAATTGTACATGCTCATTAAAGACAGGCTGGATTGGCAGGTTGATTCCTGGGCTATCAGCATAAAAGGGGAGTCTAAATTATTCCTTAGTTCTAAAGAAGATGCTCAAAAAGCCCTCGACGAAATAAAAAAATACTATTTACCCAAAGGCGAAAATGTTGAGATGACCGTTGAAGAAACTGGTTTCGCCGAGGACGTGGCCGTTGAGCAGGCCAAATGTAATTTTAAAGAAATCAAAACGTCGGATGCAGCGCTTGTAGCTATGGTCAGAGGATTGGATACCATTGTTACGCATACGGTTAAAAACGGGGATTCCTTATGGACGATAGCTCATGCGAATGATATGACCGTAGCTGGGTTGAGGGAGATCAATCCGCAGCTGAAGAGTGACTTTTTAAAGCCCGGACAGACTCTCAATCTTGTTAAGTCAGAGCCGCTTCTTACTATAGTCTCTACGGTGACAACTAAAGTCGAAGAAAAAATAGCTTTCAAAACAGTCTATGAAAGTGATACATCGCTCTGGCGCGGACAACAAACAGTCAAACAGCCTGGGGTAGCCGGTGCGCGTGAAGTCACATATCGTCTTACGAAGAAAAATGACCAAGAGGTTGCGAGAGAAACACTCTCCGAAACAATTATCAAGGAACCTGTTACGCAAATCGTTCGTAATGGTGCAAAAGTAATGGTTGCCTCCCGTGGCGATGGAGGTAGTGGCATCCTCAGTTGGCCAATTCGCGGCAGACTGACTTCTATGTATGGCAAACGCGGAAGAGAGTTCCATACCGGGCTCGATATTGACGGAGTTACCGGTGACCCTGTTTACGCAGCCGAAGCCGGCGTTGTCCTTGATGCCGCCTGGGCAGGGAATTTGGGGAGATGCATCACGATAGACCATGGTAAAGGTTTAAGCACACGCTACGCCCATTTATCCGCGTTCAATGTCTCAATCGGGCAAACGGTTAAGCGCGGCGATCTCATCGGCAAAGTCGGTAACACCGGACGTAGTACAGGCTCGCACTTGCATTTCGAAGTGAGGGTTAACGGAAACCACCGAAACCCGTTGGGTTATCTGGATTAAAAAAGTGCGCAGGCATAGCCTGTGCCTTTTCCTTACATGATACCGAAAGTGTGGGGAACTATTTATGGCATATGATGTTATCATAGTTGGCGGCGGCCCGGGCGGACTGACGGCGGCAATTTATGCCTGCAGAGCGGGACAAAAGACTGTTCTTCTTGAAATGGGCGCACCCGGAGGTCAGGCAGCTACAACGGACATTATTGAAAACTACCCGGGGTTTCCCGAGGGGATAGCAGGGCCGGAACTGATGCTGAGTTTTTATAACCAAGCGGCGCGTTTCGGCTGCGAGTTCATAACGGCTGAAGTCACCGGGGTAAGCGCTAAAAACGGATTAAAGTTTGTCGAGACAAACCAGAATAATGTCGAAGGAAAAGCGGTCATTATTGCGACTGGCGCTTCCCCAAGAGAGCTTGGTGTAAAAGGGGAAAAGGAATTTCGCGGAAAAGGCGTTTCGTTTTGTGCAACTTGCGACGGCTTCTTTTTTAAGGGTAAAAAGGTCGCAGTCATTGGCGGCGGAGATTCGGCAGTAAAAGAAGCTATCTTTCTGGCGAAACTGGCCGGCGAGGTTACGATTATACACCGCCGCGCTGAGTTCAGAGCGGCTAAGGTTCTCAGCGACAAGATAAAGGAGATCAACAATATTCGTGTTATCTGGGATTCGGTAGTAGATGAAATGTTCGGCGGCAACCGTTTGGAAAAAATCGCAATCCACAATGTGAAAACTCAGGAAGCCACACAAATCGAAATGGAGGGGGTCTTCTTGTATGTGGGCACCCAGCCTAACACCGCTTTTTTGCATAGCGCTTTTACACGCAATGCGCAGGGATATTTACTGACCGATGAAAACTTACAAACCTCGGTAGCAGGAGTGTTTGCTATCGGGGACTGCCGCGCTAAGCTTTCGAGACAGGTGGCGTCGGCTGTCGGCGACGGCGCCGGCGTATTGGCGGCCATTGAAGAGCTTTCAAATTAGATAATTACCGGAAATATTTTTGATGAAGGAGGTAGCGGCCGATGGTTTCGAGAAAACAAAAACAAAAACTAACCCGGTTTGTTGTTTCCGGTTTAGCAATATTGATAAGTCTGGGATTGCTGATTACTACACTAAGCTGGTATCAGTAGGCAGACGAACCGGTATTTACCTGCACCGGAAAATGACTCTATCCGTTATAATGAACAGGGGACGTTCATAGGGGGTAGTGGATTTGCACAGGTGCAGAATGAGCGGTTGGGCAAAAGGCGTGATAGTATTCCTAATAGTGGCAATATTAACCTATATTCTCTACGTTGGGTCTCCGTTTGGTTTTAAATCTCTTTTCTATGGAGCCTTCAAAAAAACAGCAACTATCTATCTGGATTATCAGACAAATACGTTTACTGTTTTAAATGGGGAAAACATCAGTCTTAAATATTCGCAACATGATGAAAATATTGCTCCGTTCGTACTGGCTGCGGCAGAAAATTTTTATCTGCAGCTGCAAAGAAAATTAAACTTCAATCCTGGCAGCGGAAAGGTTTTAGTGATAGTATATCCTGACCGCATTTCCTTAAATAACAGCTTTGGTCTGAGCGGGGACAGGAGCGCAGATGGTGTTTACTGGGCCGGCAGTATCAGAACGCTATCGCCGTACGCGATGCTGCCGCCGGACTCAGCGGGAAAGACCGCAGAGGAAGTATTTATGGAAAAAGGGCCGCTTGTCCACGAATTGACGCATTATCTAGTGGACAGGCAAACCTCGGGAAACTATACGCGCTGGTTGACAGAGGGGTTAGCCCAGTATCTGGAGAGGGAAATAACGGGATATACGCTGGAGTCTCCTGCCCGCGAGAGTCAACTGCACTTATATTCTCTGAGCAGCCTGGACAGGGATTATGATCAACAGCCTGATCAGGTGCTTGCCTATTGGCAGTCGCTTGAGACTGTAGATTATCTCATTAAAGAGCATGGGATTGAGAAAATGCAGGAGTTATTAACCGCATTAGGCCAAGGTATTACAATTGATAAAGCCTTGCAAGGGGTATACGGTCTCTCGCTGGGGATGCTCAATGAAGCAGTGCAGGGCTATATCTCAAGTGAGACGAGCGGTTGATTATGAAGGGCGTTTTGCGTGGCAAAGCGCCTTTTTTGGCTATTAAATAGGGCTTGCTTAAAATCGCAATAAAACCAGCTATAACAAGGGTTTAACGGTATTCGTGTCGATTACTATATGCATGGGAAAATGGAA
>DIVP01000103.1 GCA_002422465.1 Peptococcaceae bacterium UBA6129
CGATGGCTTTAATTACATCCGAGCTGGACCTTATGCTTCCGCCTGCAATTATTGAAGCCTTATGCCTGATGCCTTCTTCTCTCAGCCTCATGTCTACTGCCGCAAGTGCAAGTTCAATCGGAATTCCAACATTATCTCTGATCCTGAGCGGAGCTGCGCCAGTCCCACCACGGAAGCCGTCGATAGCAATAATATCGGCGCCTGCCCTCGCAATCCCCGAAGCAATCGCTGCCACATTATGTACTGCAGCAATCTTTACCGAAATAGGCTTTTCGTAATTAGTTGCCTCTTTTAATGAATAAATAAGCTGACGAAGGTCCTCAATCGAATAAATATCATGATGCGGATACGAGGAAAGTGCATCTGTTCCCTCCGGAATCATCCGCGTTTCCGAGACCTCCCTGTCTACTTTCTCTCCGGGCAAATGCCCGCCGATACCGGGCTTAGCGCCCTGCCCAATCTTGATCTCTATCGCGGCTCCGGCCTGAAGGTACTCCGGATGGACGCCAAAACGCCCGGAGGCAACCTGGACAATTGTGTTTTTGCCGTATTGATATAAATCCTTGTGTAGCCCGCCCTCACCGGTATTAAAAAACGTACCTTCCTGCTCGGCAGCCCTGGCCAGCGATTTAATCGCATTAAGACTGATCGAGCCAAACGACATGGCTGAGAACATCACCGGAAGCTCAAGCTCCAGTTGCGGCGGGAGCTTTTCCGTTAATCTGCCGTTTTCAAAAACGAGCTTCTCGGGTTTACGGCCAAGAAAGGTCTTCGTCTCCATCGGTTCACGCAGCGGGTCTATCGACGGATTCGTAACCTGGCTGGCATTTAGAAGTATATTGTCCCAATAAATCGGATAAGGACGGTCATTCCCCATGCCGGTTAAGAGCACCCCTCCGGTTTCAGCCTGAATATATACTGCTCTGATTGCCTCCGCAGTCCAGTTCGCATTTTGCCTGAATTCATTCGGTGATTTCCTGATTGAAAGAGCACGCGTCGGACACATGGAAACACAACGCTGGCAGTTGACGCAATTCATTTCATCTGCCAGCACTTCATCTTCTTCGGCATCGTAAGAATGTACATCATTTGCACACTGTTGGACACAAACCTTACATTGAATACACCGGTCTTTATTTCTTTCAATCATAAAAGCCGGTGTGAGAAAGCTCTTTAAACTCATCTATACCAACCCTTTCTGAGGTGTCAGGAATTAATTGCAATTTTTTCAGTGACATCCGTATTTGGAACATATTTGTCCGCAACATTTTCTAACAGGCCGATAACCGGCTCCCCACCGCGCGGGGCCCAGATTTTATCAGGCTTTGCACACACCTCGCGAATTGCTGATTCTTCACTTGCCACATAAAGGAAATCGTCCTTTGTCGCAGCTATGGACGGACGCAGCTTAATCCGGTCATTCAGTGCAATCATGCCCTGACTTGTTCCTACGAGGATAGAAAAGGGCCCATTAACAAGCAAACTGCTGTATACTGCACGGACTGCCTTCACAATCTCCCTTTTCCCTGGTTCCATGCGGTCAATTTCCTTCCATAACGGGCTGGCCATAGCCATGACTACAATATCGAGCGGCAGCCCCTGTTTTCTCGTAAGAAAGTCGAAGATGTACGCCATTACCTCGGTATCTGTTTGTAATGTGCATTTGTAGCCATACATTTCGAGAAAACGGCGGTTAGTATCATAAGACGAGATTTCGCCGTTATGTACAACTGAGCAATCGAGCAGAGTAAAGGGATGTGCTCCGCCCCACCAGCCTGGTGAATTAGTTGGAAAACGGCCGTGAGCTGTCCAGATATAGCCCTTATACTCATCCAGACGGAAGAACTCACCAATGTCCTCCGGGAATCCGACACCCTTGAAGGCTCCCATATTCTTGCCGCTGGAAAACAGATAAGAACCTTCAATATCACTGTTTATCATCATTACAAACTTCACAACATACTCATCCTCGGCCAGCCCTTTTTGCATGAGCACCTTTCCTTTAGGCTGAACAAAGTAGCGCCAGATGATCGGAACATCCTTGATTTCCTTGTGCGCCCTGACAGGAATAGGCTCATCATAGACAATTGAAAAATCTCTGCTTAACAGTTCCTCGGTTCTTTCCTTTGCAGCCGTATCATCAAAAAAGAAATGAAAAGCATAATCGTTTATAAAATCAGGATAAATTCCATAAGCCGCAAAACCGCCGCCGAGCCCGTTAGAACGGTCATGCATAACTGCTATCGATTTAATCGCAGCTTCGCCGCTGAAGCATTTCCCCTTTTTATTCATAATTCCGCTTATTGCACAACCTGATGGGATTCTAACAACACCTTCCCGTAACATAAAACACCCTCCTTTTACCTTCACGCGCATACGCGTGTAATTTACAGACAAATATGTCCTAATATAAATTGATGCTCAAATCCTTAACTATATTATAACAGCGTGGCACCTCATGTATAGCGGTTTTCCTCAATAATTATGTATACACCAGAAAAATGTTGTATACTGTTCTATAATAATGTGTGCCGTGTTATATGTATTGTGTCCGATATAAATAATCGTGTATTAGTAATAAAGTATCCGGCATACAATAAGGCTATTTCCGGGCGAAAACAGCTTCAACAAGATACACCGGTGGTACTGCTCGCTCATATAATAATGCGAAAGCTATCATAATTGAGGTGAAATCTTATGAATAAGTCCAACAAGAGCAGCGCTTACCCAGGATATCCCTTTACCACCTATAAATACATCGCAACAAATCCTTATGTCGCCGTATATGCCTACCCCGAAGCTCTTGAACTGATTGTTGACGCCGTGAGCTCAGAAAGAGAAGATGAATTGTTTTATGACTATCTTCTTAGCGCAGCGCCTGAAAATCAAAGAAGTATCATCGCAGCCATAAGAGACGACGAAAGAAAGCATTTTAAGCTGTTTAGAGAGCTCTACTGGGAGTTAACCGGTCAGGATATTCCTCCAGCTCCGGAGGCAGCCTTTCAAAAGCCCGCAAGCTATTGTGAAGGTCTCACAAAAGCCCTCTTTGGTGAACTGGGGGCAGTAGAAAAATACCGTAAAATTTTGTTTGGCCTGGAATTCTTGCCCTATCGCAATATAATTACTGAAATATACACCGATGAACTGAAACACGCTACCAAGTGGAATTATCTGTTTACGGTAAACTGTAAATAACCACCTTAAATAACAAGAAGAAAAGACCTGCATCACGCTAGGTCTTTTCTTCATAAAATATAAACCTATATCCTCCGCCTTAACCTTTAATATCCTGTGAGTAACGCAAAATGCGCTCCAGGGTTTCCTCTCTTTTCTTGCTTACAGCCTCAAAATCCATAACCGGCACATAATACTTCTCCATCTCATCATGCGTTTTCTTGGCCGCGTTGATTTTTTGATATGCCCGCTCTATGTTCCCCGCAAGACGATTTTTAGCATCTTGAATCTCTTCGTTATAAACAGCACATACATTTGCATCCAGGTGTTGATTCAAATCCAATAGTTCTATACTGTCTAAGCCCTGCAAGGCCCCAGGATCAAAATCCAGCCGGTCGTTTTGATATAATACTGCCGTAAGCAGGCCTGGAAAGTAAAGGAGTTCCAGTTTTCTAGGTTCGAAGGGACAATGATAAGCCTCAACATCCACGCCTAATTGTATGCCTTTATCCAGCACTGCCTGCAGCAACTCGTCTCTGCCTGCAGCCGGCTCCCCTTTGAGGAGATAGAGCTTATGTATATCCAGCAGGATTGTGTCAATATGATTTACGAGCCCGTCAGGGGTATTCGCGCTGGCAAAAAGTCTTCTGACGCCGGCAGGCCTGTCATAAATGGGGGGTACGTTATAGAAAATCTCCGAACATAATATATGAATGTTCTTATATAGTAAAGTAGGAATCATCGCCTCAGAATAGTAACCGGCAAGCTCATCACTCGCAACCTTTGCTTCTTTCAAGTAACTATATGCCGTTTTGAACAACCGTGAAACCCGCTTATTGCAGGCAATGATTTTTTCCTTATTACTGACAAGCACGGTTTCATTCCAATAATCCCCAAGATGTATAATTGTGTCAACTGCTCCTGGATTTTTGGGGTCAACAACATGAGGAGCTGTGCCATCAATCAGGGCTACCTGCAAAGCCGGAATAACAACACCATCGAGGGAATCGTTATCGGACGAACACCAATGCAATTCCACATCAAACCCCTTCTCGAGCATGGTCATCCCGATTTTTTTCATGAAAGTGGATTTGCCAACCCCCGGGCCGCCTTTAATGACAAAAATACGGGCTGCATCAGGCCTGATAATGTTGTCGTAAAGTGAAAAGAACCCTTCGCACGTATTATTTCCCGGGAATACCTTCTTCGCCTTACCCATTGCCATAATTTATCCCCCTCTTCTTATTGAATTTCTCGAATCCTGTTTAAACTATGTGGGGGTACATCGTTTTGTTACCGGGCAGACATAATAAATAGCCGCTATTTTACATAATGTAAAATGACGGCTATTAGCATCCATAATTAGAATTGATTCTGCGTAAAACTCTCGAAGATATTATTCTTCTTATTAATAAGCTGATACACTACATTTTGGTCATACCCCGGACTGCTAAGTTCCCGGAGAATATCATACTTAGACAATGCTGCCCGGTAAGGTCTCTTTGTACTCATAGCATCAAACACATCTGCCACTGCGACAATACGTGCGGTCATAGTAATATCAACGGCTGTAAGATTATTCGGATACCCGGAACCATTCAGCCGCTCGTGATGCAAAATGATACCCTCGTTGACCTCGGAAGGTAAATCCGTCCAGTTAATACTAATAAAACGAATGCCTAACTGCGGATGATATGAGATCATATACCGCTCTTTGTCCTCGAGCGTTCTTGGATAGTTAACCATCTCCGTCATAAATACCTTGCCGACATCATGAAGCAGTCCGGCTAACGTAATATATGAAACCTGCGGTTTTCTATATCCCAATTCCAGCGCGAGCTTTTCACAAATCTTGCCGACCCTGATGGAATGCTCAAATGTTCCTTTGTCACAACGTTCGAGAACACTGAGTAAAAAATTACGGAGCGATTCTTGCTGCATTGTCTTATTAAGCATGACAGCCCCCTTGTGACGGGTAATACACCAATAAAGCAATTTTTCGATGAGCCAAGAATACCGTTGCTTCCTAACATAAAGCATTGTATCCTATATCTAGTAGTACATTCCTGGCTACCCACTAAATATATTATAATAATTTGTCGAAAAATGTAAAGTAATTTATAAATAAACAGTTGCATTTTATCAGAGAGTAATTTAATATTATTAATAACAATTTCATAATTATTCTTCGGGGACAGGTGTGATTCCTTACCGGCGGTAATCCCTTTGTGGTAGCCCGCGAGCCGAAAGGCAGACTCTGGTGCAATTCCAGGGCCGACAGTTAAAGTCTGGATGGAAGAAGATGTTTTGTGAGTAAATCGAAGCTATACTCGAATTCTTCTATTTCCCGGGGGATAAACTAATCTCCCGGGATTTTTCATTGGCACGATGGAGGTACTCTCATGAATAATTATTACATGAAGATGGCTTTGGAACTAGCTCAAAAAGCTCAAGGCCGTACAAGTCCCAATCCGCTTGTCGGAGCGGTAATAGTCAAAAATGCTATAGTACAAGGGACCGGCTACCACCAAAAGGCCGGAACCCCGCATGCCGAAATACATGCCCTCAGAGCAGCGAAAGACCATTCCCGGGATGCCGATATGTACGTAAACCTGGAACCCTGCAACCATACAGGCCGAACCCCACCCTGCACCGAAGCAATAATCAACGCAGGCATCAAGCGCGTCTTCATCGGGACTCTCGACCCCAATCCCCTTGTGTCCGGCAGAGGTGTTGAGCGTCTGCAGGCAGCAGGCATTGAAACAGTAGTAGGTATCCTTGAGGATGAATCGCGGCGTCTTAATGAAACCTTCAACAAATATATCCGGCAAAAGCTGCCTTTCGTCGCCTTAAAGGTTGCCCAATCCCTCGATGGGAAAATGGCAACAGCGACAGGTGAATCGCAGTGGATTACCGGGGAAGCAGCCCGTCACCACGGCCATGGACTGCGAAATGTTTATGATGCCATCCTCGTCGGTATCGGTACTGTTTTGGCAGATAACCCCAGCCTGACCTGCCGCCTGCCTGTCGGCGGAGGCCGGGATCCGGTTCGCATTATAGTTGACAGCCGCCTTTCTATTACTAAAGACGCTCGCGTACTGCATCTTGATTCAACAGCGCCAACAATTATTGCAACTACTGCGAACGCTTCAGCCGAAAGAATCAGCTATCTCGAAAAAATGGCGCCGGTCCTGATTGTTAATGACGGCCCCAAGGTTCATCTCCCCTCCCTCTTGAAAATCCTTGGAGAAATGGAAATAACGAGTCTTCTGGTAGAAGGAGGCAGCCATATCATCAGCTCTTTCCTTGAGGAAAAACTAATTGACAAATATTATTTTTATATCGCGCCAAAAATAATTGGGAATAAAAAATCGCCCGGACCCTTTGATTTCACCGTACCGTTACCACTAGCACAAACCCTTGAGCTAATTAATCTTGAAACGCTTGTTTTGGATAGGGATCTGCTCATTACAGGCTATCCTGACCGGAAGGAGGAATGTGATGTTTACAGGAATTATTGAAGACCTTGGAATTGTGCAAGCTATACAAAAAAGCTCCCATTCAGCCCAACTCCATATTTCCTCCCCGCTGATTTTATCAGATTTAAAGATTGGCGACAGCATAGCGGTAAATGGCATTTGTCTCACTGCCACGACGTTTGATTCTTCATCCTTTATGGTTGATGTGATGCCGGAAACGCTGCAAAAAACGAATCTCGGGGAATTAAAACATGGTCACAAAGTCAACCTCGAAAGAGCCCTGACATTAAGCGCACGGCTTGGCGGTCATCTCGTAAGCGGCCACATCGACGGAACCGGAAGAATAACCAAGCGTATCAATCAAGATATCGCAATAGTAATCGAGGTTCAATATCCCCCCACCTTAGGAAAATACCTGGTACCCAAAGGCTCAATTGCAATAGATGGCACGAGTCTCACGGTTATCACTGTTGGATCTCATACGTTCAGTGTTTCGCTGATCCCCCATACGAGAGGTTTAACCACATTGGGGCACAAGAACATCGGAGATACTGTAAATCTTGAGGCTGATCTTATTGCAAAATATCTCGAAAAACTTGTAACTCATAGTAAACAAAATGAACCGGTGCCCCCGTCTTCACCTGTTTCGTCCGGAAGCTCCAAGGATATCAGCCTGGCTTTTCTAGCAGAAAAAGGTTTTATATAAAAAAAGAGGTGCTAATATGACAACAGATTTTGTATTTAATACTATTGAAGCAGCTATTGAAGATCTTAAAGCCGGAAAAATGATTATTGTGACTGACGATGAAGACCGCGAAAATGAGGGCGATGTCGTCATACCTGCCCAATATGCAACACCGGAGGTAATTAATTTCATGGCTACTCATGCGCGCGGTCTCATCTGTCTGCCTATCCTCGGCGAACGTCTGGATGCCTTAGAAATCGGCCAGATGGTTCAGCGCAGCAACGATTATCTTGGTACAGCTTTCACCGTTTCTGTTGATGCGGTTGACACAACTACCGGTATCTCAGCTTTTGAAAGATCCTATACGATTAAAAAGGTGCTTGATCCAGCTACCAAGCCGCTGGATATGCGGCGCCCCGGTCATATTTTCCCGCTTCGTTATAAAGATGGCGGCGTCCTTATCAGAGCCGGACATACGGAGGCGTCTGTTGACCTGGCCAAACTAGCAGGCCTATACCCAGCGGCAGTCATCTGTGAAATAATGAACGATGACGGTACAATGTCACGCGTCCCGCAACTTATGACCTTCGCCAAGACTCACAGCCTAAAAATTGTCACGATCGCCGACCTCATTCAGTACAGGAGACGTAACGAAAAGCTCATCGAAAAGATCACCGTAGTTAATATGCCCACCAAGTATGGGAACTTCAAGGCTTATGGATATACGAGCACCCTCGATGGCGATACTCACCTCGCCCTTGTGAAAGGAGACGTTTCCGGAAAAGAGCCGGTACTTGTGCGGGTACATTCCGAATGCCTGACAGGCGATGCTTTAGGATCACTGCGCTGCGACTGTGGTGACCAACTGGCTCGCGCTCTCTCGATTATCGAGAAGGAAGGCCGCGGTGTTGTCCTCTATATGCACCAGGAAGGCCGCGGTATTGGACTTCTGAATAAGCTCAGGGCTTATCAGCTTCAGGATGAGGGCATGGATACTGTCCAGGCTAACGAATCGCTTGGTTTCCCGGCCGATTTAAGAGACTATGGAACAGGAGCCCAAATACTGGCCGACCTCGGCATAGAAAAAATCCGTCTGCTGACGAATAATCCCAGGAAAATAGCTGGTTTAGAGGGTTACGGGCTCAAGGTGGTCGAACGTGTGCCCCTCGAGATAACGCCAAGCGAAAACAACAAATATTATTTAAAGACAAAGAAAGAACGTCTTGGCCACCTGTTAAATAATTAGAGCTTTTAAATATATTAATAATTTACAAGGGAGGTTAAATAATGAACAAGATTTATGAGGGTAAGCTAATTGGGGAAGGACTCAAAATAGGCATCGTCGTCAGCCGCTTTAATGAATTTATTTCCGGCAAGCTTTTAAGCGGAGCCTTAGATGGCCTATATCGTCACGGGGTCAATGAAGAGGATGTTGAAATCGCCTGGGCGCCCGGCGCTTATGAGATTCCGCTGGTTGCCAAGCAAATGACGTCGAAGAACTATCATGCGGTCATTTGCCTTGGCGCTGTCATCAGGGGAGCGACACCCCACTTTGAATACGTTTCCGCCGAAGTATCGAAGGGTATAGCACAGGTCAGTCTAGCTACCGGTACTCCTGTCATCTTTGGCGTCCTGACAACAGACTCCATTGAACAGGCTATTGAAAGAGCAGGAACAAAAGCCGGCAATAAAGGTTTTGACGCTGCCCTATCCGCTATAGAAATGGCAAATCTAATTAAAAGTCTCGCTTGATATCCTTATCAGCTTCCACCACACTCTTGGCTGGAAGCCTTTTATTAAAGATTTTTAGAATTTTATCTTTTTTGTGTTTTATTTGAATAGAACATCATGTAGAATATATAAAATAAAGATAGAATTCAAAATAGGAACTGTGTCGGGAGGTATAAAATGATCTTGGAAAATCAGCTATATGCGTCTTTCCAAAAAACCAACGTGAAATTCAACAGCCCCGTGCCGAAACTCGTTGAAACGGCCTTACGCCGTAATGAAGGTACGCTTACCAATACAGGGGCTTTAAGTGTTTTAACCGGTAAATATACCGGTCGCTCGCCTAATGATAAGTATTTTGTACAAAGCCCGGAATATAATGAAGAAATAAATTGGGGTCCGATTAACCAGCCTATGTCCCAGGAACAATTTAAAAAGATTTATGAGGATGTTTTGACTTATCTTGCCAAAAACGAGCTCTTTGTCAGCGATGGATTTGCTGGCGCAGATCCACAGTACAGGCTCTCACTCCGCATTGTCAATGACTTGGCTTGGCAGAATCTTTTTATCAAGCAATTGCTCATCAGGCCATCTACCGCTGAGTTATCAGTCTTTAAACCGGATTATCATATCATTTGTGTACCCGGTTTTAAGGTTGACCCTCTGGTACATAAAACCAATTCCGAAACTGTTATTGCCATTAATCTCGCAGAAAGAATTATCATTATCTGCGGCAGCTCCTATGCCGGTGAAATCAAGAAGTCCATCTTTTCGCTGGCAAACTATATTCTTCCTAAGAAGAATGTTCTTTCTATGCATTGTTCGGCTAATATCGGAGACCGGGGTGATACCGCTCTTTTCTTTGGACTCTCCGGCACAGGAAAGACGACACTGTCGGCCGATCCAAACAGACATCTGGTCGGGGATGATGAACACGGTTGGTCCGATCGCGGAATATTTAACATCGAGGGCGGCTGCTATGCCAAATGCATTGGGCTAGACCCCCTAGAGGAACCACAGATTTGGGAGGCTATCCGTTTTGGTTCTGTCCTCGAGAACGTTGTCATCGATGAACTTACCTGCACAGCAGATTTTCAGTCCGATGACCTGACTGAGAATACACGTTCCGCCTACCCGGTTAATTATATCCCGAATCCGGTAATACCCGGAATAGCCGGTCATCCAAAAAATATATTCTTCCTGACGGCTGATGCTTTTGGGGTTTTACCACCAATCGCCAGACTAAATAGCGAACAGGCTATGTACCATTTTATGTCCGGTTATACCAGCAAACTCGCTGGGACTGAACGCGACATTCATGAACCTCAGGCAACCTTTTCCGAATGCTTCGGCGCCCCTTTTCTCCCGCTTTCGCCAGTCGTCTATGCTCATTTGCTTGGTGATAAACTACGTAAACATGGCACTCAGGTTTATCTGGTAAATACCGGTTGGACAGGTGGCCCATACGGGGTGGGACAAAGATTCAAAATATCCTATACCCGGGCTATTATCAAGGCTGTCTTAGAAGGTCAGTTGAACCAAGTCCCATATAGGAAAGATGCTATCTTCGGTTTTGATGTCCCGCAATCCTGTCCTGGGGTTCCGGATTCTATCTTCAATCCGAAAAGCACTTGGCCTAATCCCGATGAGTATGAAGCACAAGCCTGTAAATTAGCCGCTCTTTTTGTGCAGAATTTCAATAAATTCCAAAACGTCCCGGATAGTATCAAGAATGCTGCCCCGCAAATTAAATAGACTTCTACTGCCATCTACTGCCTTTTGTCTTGACACAATCTGTTTTGCCGTGTTAAGATATACCTTGTTCGAATTAAAAAGCTCACCTGCGGAAGTGCTGGAATTGGCAGACAGGNNGGTTCAAGTCCCGTCTTCCGCACCATATTTTGCCTGAGAACCCTTGGTACACAAGGGTTTTTTGTTTTGTCTTTTTTAAACGAAATTTACATCAGAGATAATGGGTGCCATGGTACCATTTCACCGTTTCAAATATTGCCCCTGTAGCTACTGGACAAGCATAAAATGCAATTAGGGAACTGAGCATTCGCAATAAAGCGGCGAACTTCACTCTGCCGGTTATACATTACCTGTGAATGTTAGATATAGCAGTACAGCGTTAAACGCTATAATCATCGAAGCAACTACCCAGCCGACGGTTTTGGTTAGAGGTTTATTTACCAAAGCGCCCATAATATTCTTACGACTCGCGATTAAAAGCAGCGGGATAATTGCAAAAGGAAGAGCAAAACTCAACGTGACCTGACTCATAACCAGGGCTTTCATGGGGTTGATTCCTAAACAGATGATGGCCATGCCGGGGGCCATTGTTATCAGCCTTCTCAAGGTTAAGGGAATCTTAATCCCCACGAAACCATCCATAATTGTTTCCCCTGCCATAGCGCCTACCGTTGAAGATGACAGACCTGAAGCAAGAAGGGCAAGACCAAAAGTGCCGCTGGACAGAGAGCCTAGCAGTGGTGCAAGGGACCGATGCGCCTGTTCGATAGAATCAACCTGCAACCCTTGAGAGTAGAATACCGCTGCTGAAACAACAACCATGGCAGCATTGACAAGGAAAGCGATATTCATTGCAATGGCAATATCAAGTCTTTCCATGCGAAAATGTTTCATTTTCTGATCATAAGTTTCTTCATGCACCCTGCGACTCTGTACCAACTGGGAGTGCAGAAATATAACATGAGGCATGACGGTAGCGCCCAGCATGCCAACAGCAATTAATACTGCCTGCCCGTTGGGAAGTGAGGGAATCAAAGTATGTAACCCTATTGCTGCCCAATCAGGTTTTGCTAAAAACAATTCTATTCCATAAGCAATGCAAATCACTGCCACCAACAATGCAATAATAACCTCTACAATCCGCTGCCCATATTTTTGTAGATCGGCAATCAAGAATGTTAAAGCCCCTGTAATAAAACCGCCGTACAGGAGCGGAATGTGAAAAAGCAGGTATAGCCCAAGTACACCACCTAGGAATTCTGCTAAAGTTGTGGCCATGGCGGCTATGCCCGAGATAAAGTAGAGTAACCAGTTTGTTCCCCTTGTAAAGGTCTTGGCACACATGTTTGGCAGGTTGTCGCCAGTGGCAATTCCAAGTTTCGCCGACATGGTCTGGAGAAAGATGGCCATCAGGTTACTCCAGANNGATCCGCCGCTGATATTAGTGGCAAAGTTACCAGGATCAATATATGCGACACTGACAATAAATGCCGGACCTAAATACTTCAGTAACTGCCTAAACTTACTCATACTTTCCAACCTATTGAAAGCTTCAACGGTCATCAGCTTTGGCTCACTTGACTCGGCGGCAGCCGTTTGAACAAGAGCCTTATTATACAACACAATCACCTCAAGCATCTTTCTTAAAACTAATAGATTTAGTGCGGGGAAACTTTACCTTAATACAATATGATTATCTGCTGAAAAGTGTTATTAAACTGCCTTTAGTCCCCTTTAGCGGGTTAAAGCAAACTTAAAAAGCACCTCGTTCCATAACCCAATTGGAGCGAGGTGCTAATAGTATTAAAGAGCAGACGGAAACCTAGGTTAAATTTTCATTGCGGAACAGATAGCTTATTGAACCACTCCTGAGGCGATAATGACTCATCGCTTACGTTGTTTCTGTCACCCAGAAGTTCTTTAATCAATTGCCTCATAATGTGTCCGCGTAAATCATTATTATCTCCTTTTTCAAATTGATGCAAAAGATATTTCAATGCAGTTTCGTCATATCTCAGAATGCTTTCGTATTCTATTTGGTGTGCATTGATATAGTCCTGGGGATTTGACGAGGTTTTCGGAGATGACATAATTTCTTGAAGATACTCTTCAATTTTTATTGTTACTTCTTCTGTAATAGATTCTTCAGGGGCTGGTGTATTTTGCCACAGACCTATCGCTTTCATTCCATTCCCATTAAATGGGAACTTAATCTGCTCAGAGATTACTCCCATTTCTGCTTTCGTAAAGTCGGTGGTGTTCATTTGATAAATAAACAGTTCTGTTTGCGTGTTATATTTGTTTAGCATTTCGTTCAATTTATCAATGCTGCTTACTGCCATGTCAAGGTCATAAATTTCCCTTTCTTCCTTATTTCTGTTAGTACCAAGCAGCAAGGTATAGTAGGTGTCGCTATTTCCCGTTACCTCTTTGTTTTTCCATACGTAGAGCTCCAAACCTTTCATTGGTGCTAACTCAATTACAGCAACCTTAAAGCCGTAAAACACATTGCCTCTTTCGTACTCTAGATGAAGACCATATATGTACTCCCCCACTTCTTCCGGGGCATTGATATATAAGTCGCCATTATGAAATGTTAAGGAATCCGGATTCAGGTTTCTCTCGGACATATCAGCATCCCAGCATCTGATTTCCGCAAGAGTAAATGAAACTTTTTTATCCTTATTCAGTCTTTGATTGCTGAGAATCATCTGCTGACCCTTTTGAGCTGTAATTGTGTTTTGCGGTCCATACTGAAACTCGGTAGGTATCGATGCGTCTGCTTGCACTTTTTTATATCCAAAATCCCAACCGTAAGTTCCCAGGATTGCTTCTTTCGACTGGTCATTTTCAGTGTGTATATAAATTTGGGGAACATCACGATTGACAGTATTTGAAATGAGAGAAACAGCAATCACCAAAACAGCGATTAAGGCAACTGCACTTAGCCAAAAAGTCGGTCTTTTGTAGTTCAGTACATTCTTTATGCGGGATCTTACATTGCTTTCGCCAAACGCCAGCGGACTTAACAATCCGCTTTGCTTTGTAGAACACGAGAGCAGTGACTGAGAATAGTTTCTCCTGATATCCGAATCAGTGTGCTTCATCACGCTTTCGTCGCAGGACATCTCCATGTCTTTAGACATAAGCGAATAACAAAGCCACATCAATGGATTAAACCAGTGGAGAATAAGTGCTAAAAAAGCAACTGGCTTTATCAAATAATCTAAACGCTTGATATGGGTTTGCTCGTGTTGCAAAATATAAGGCAGTTCCGACAAGGTAATGTGTGACGGAATATAGATTTTGGGGTGTATAAAACCTAAAACAAAAGGGGTAGATATCCTGTTGGTTTCATATATATTATCCTTGATAGGAATGGCATGTTTGACCATGCCTTTTGTTTTCAGGTAGGAAACCACGCTATAAATTAACAATATGACCATTATTATTAACCAAATATCAGCTGCAATGTCCATGATGATTCCCATAGGATTTGCGCTGGCCAATGGTGCTGCAGCCGGCAGAATATTATTAATAACACTATTTGCGCCATCAACACTTAGATTAACAGTAGGCTGCTCCATTACTCCAATGTTTTGCGGAATATATTCGTTTGTTGAATGCAATAAGCTCAAAAAGCTGAACGTACTGCTAAATGAAAATGGGCAAACAAGCCTAAACAATACCACAGACCACAGGGCGTAGCAAAAAACCTTGGGGGCCTTTTTAAGCAGCAGACGAGTTGCAATGACAGTTAACGCAACATAGCTTGCAGTGATACTCATATTAAGTACACTAATAAATATGTATGTCATTTGGTCGCCTCCTCGATAATGCCTTTAAGCTCTTTAGCCTCTTTTGCAGAAATTTTCTTTTCGCCCAAGAAGGCTGTCAAAAAGGCAGGTAAAGAACCGGCAAATGCTTTCTCTACAATCATTTCACTCTCGTACTTCTGCACTTGCTCCCGTTTCACGAGGGAGGAAACGATTGCATTTTCATTTTGTAAAATGTTCCTATCACAAAGTTTCCGAAGCATATTATAGGTGGTAGGTTTCTTCCAACCTAACTTATCCAAACATATTTTTGATAGCCCCGTAGAGTTGATGGGCTCATTCTCCCAAATGATACTAACAAATTTATATTCCGCATCAAAAAGCTTATATTGTTCCATCTACTTATGGCCTCCTCTGGGTTTGTTTCAACAAACCTGTATATATAGTTTGCCTCAACAAACCTATTTTGTCAAGAAATAAAAAGTCGGCCTAGATGAACTAAAAACCTAGAAAAGGTCTAGCCTGTCGGCAAAGTTTTACTCTGTCCAACAGGCTAGACTGATTTCTCAGTGGTTTATCTCTTTTGCACCTATTAAATTATATTTGTTTTACGGCCTTTGTTTTGATGACAACCAGAGCGCCTTCAGGATAATAATCAACAGTAGTATCCAGCGCCTCTGCTAAGAACCGCAGCGGGACCATAGTTCTGTTTTTGTAGAGCTTAGCCGATACATCAAGGGTGACGGTAGTTTTTACGCCATTTTTATCAATAGTAGCTGTGCCCTCACCGAGGATGATGGTCACACTCGTGGTACCCTTTGTGACGATAATTTTTTTCTCAGCTGCGATCCATTGGACTTCCGCACCCAGTGCTTCGGCAATTTTCCGGAAGGGTACGAGCGTTCTCTCATTTTCGACGATTGGTTCTGTATCATACTCCACCCTTTTGCCGTTCGCATAGGTACAAAGTTTTTCACCCCTCAGCTCATGCATTTTTCCAAGGGCTCTGAAATCATCGGCTGTGCCATCATTGGCCGCGACAGCTGTTTGAAGCTCCCCGAGGGCTGCATTGATCTCAGCAAGGGTCATATTCCTCTGCTGCAGCAACTCCATCAAGCGGGTGATGGAATTAGCCCGTACTTTTTCGTTAGTATTTTTCTTGTCTTTCAGGTGATTTCTTAAGGCATTCAACAGGCCGTGGGTTTTGCCAAGGCGATCATCGTCATCTTCATCCACTTCGGCAGCTTCCTTAACAATGATTTCCTGACTGCCTTGTGCCAGGATTTCATTGGTTTGGCTCTCCAGCCTGAACGAGATGGTATAGGTACCTGCCTGGCTGAACGTGAGATTCCACGGGGTGGAAACATTATAAGGGCCTGTAACATTTAAGTCATTTGTCCATATCCCGCTGTTCGTAAAGGTATACCAAGTATTAGCCACATCCTTAGTTTTGAAAATTACGTCCCCTGCTCCTGCTGTTTTGAGAAAAGCATAGTGTACATTGCTATAATCCTGTTCAGTGACTAACGTAACATTAATGGTTTTTTCCTCGGCAGCAATGATGTTAGACGGAACAGTGAAAATAAAAGCGCCGTTTGCTACAGCAATCTGTTGACTGGCTTCAGCAATTTTATAGTTAGCCCCGTCGTATGCTTTGAAATTGATGGTATAGGTACCGGCTTTGGAGAAATTCATTGTCCAGTTGGTAGTGGTATTGTATACGGCCGGCAATGTAAAATTAGCCGCAGGGGTGAAGACACCGTTGTTGCTGAACGTAATTGTCTGGTTAGCGTTGTCTTTAGCTATGAAGGTAACAGTTCCGGAGTCCGGAGCTGTGCTGGTCGAAATTTCATAGCGGATATTCGTATAACCGCCAGCACCCAGTACCAGAGTATTAAAAGTAACTGCAACATTGGTATCCTTTTCCGTAATGATGTAATTAGGGAGTTGAAAATTAAATTCGTATGTAGATTTCTCGGGCAGCACAGTTGTCCCCGAATTGGTAGCCATAGCCGTGGTGACCGTCCCCAGCAGAAACACTAGTGTCATTATGACAGCTAAAATCTTTTTCATTTCTTAACCTCCTCAACATTTCATTTCAAGCATATAATTCGAGCTATCGTTTTTTTTTATGTCGGTTAAGACCATAAAAAAACCGGACTGAGGATTAGCCCTCAGACCGGTTTATATTCAGCCAACTATTCAAATACAGCTTTTGTCTTCTTTAACTCCTCCCGAATCAGTATACCTTGTGGGCAATGCGTTTCACATTTACCACACTCCACACAGTTTGACGCCCTCTGTTTTAGTGGGATCATC
Source organism: Peptococcaceae bacterium UBA6129 (assembly GCA_002422465.1). Taxonomy (GTDB): domain Bacteria; phylum Bacillota; class Peptococcia; order DRI-13; family UBA6129; genus UBA6129. Next base: position 16,914 of record DIVP01000103.1, read on the forward strand.
CGATATCCTTCTTCCCTTCCAAACATATGATAGTTGTTGTAAAGATTAAAGCACGAAGGAATATCTACCCAAGCCGGACAAGGCTGGCAATATCCGCAAGCTGTACAGTTTACTTTTATTCTTGCTTGAAAAATATTTTTTGCCTGCTCTATAGTAGCTAATTCTTTTTTTACTAAAGAGTTTTCGTTGGCTTCGCCGGCTACCTTTAAATTCTCCACAACCTGTTCCATGGTATTCATACCGCTTAAAACAACAGATACCTCCGGGTGATTCCATATCCATCTTAAAGCCCACTCAGCCGGAGTTCTCTTTACCTCTGCCTGGCTAAAGACACGCTCAACATCCTCCGGCAGCCCAACTGCAAGCTTTCCGCCTCTTAACGGCTCCATGATGGTAATACCCAAACCTTTTTGGGCTGCATATTTCAGGCCTTCCAAGCCAGCCTGGAAATTCTCGTCTAAGTAGTTAAACTGTATTTGGCAAAAAGACCAATTATAATTATCTACTATTTCCTTGAAATGCTCATGCTTTTCGTGGTAGGAAAAACCTGCATATTTAATTCTTCCGTCTTTAATAGCTTGGTCTAAAAATTCAGTGATTCCAGCTTCCTGCACATTTTTCCATAATGTCTTATTAAGAGCATGCACGAGATAAAAATCGATTGTATCTATTTCTAGCCGTGCTAATTGTTCGTTAAGATATTTATCCAGATCACTCTTCGTTTTTATCAGCCAGCTCGGAAGCTTGGTAGCTATTTTTACCTTCTCCCTGTAACCATCTTTTAGCGCTTTTGCCAAAAAAGGTTCGCTCTGACCGCCTGAGCCCATAGTTTTGCTGTGATAAGGATAAGCAGTATCTATATAGTTTACTCCTTCATCAATTGCATAGCGGATCAGCTTCGTGGCCTTCTCCTCATCAATATTTGTCGGATCTCCTCCAGGGAGAAGAGGGAGTCTCATGCATCCATATCCAAGAATAGATACCTTTTCATTTGTTTTTCCAAATTTTCTATAAAGCAAACTAACCCCTCCAAGCTTCATCTCAGCTATATTTTAATCTCAAAGGTATCAATATTTATCATCAATACCTTTTTTCGCCTCTTCGGAAATACCCAATTACTCTGGGTTTTCTGGCGGCAGCTTTCAGAGGAACAAAGTCTGGTTGATTCAACGATTCCGGTAATAGAGGATAAGGATGATCCTCTATTACCGGAATTGGCTTAGTAATGAGCTTTTCGATGTCCTTTAGATACGCTTTTTCTTCCGCATCACAAAAAGACAGCGCCACTCCGCCCAGCCCAGCCCTCCCGGTCCGGCCGATACGATGAACATAGGTTTCCGGGACATTAGGCATATCGTAATTTATCACGTGGGATAATTCTTCGATGTCGATGCCCCTTGCAGCTATATCTGTCGCTACTAAAACCCTGGTTTTCTTATTCTTAAAGTTATTCAAGGCTAGTTGTCTGGCTGTCTGCGATTTGTTGCCATGAATGGCTGCGACCTGTATTCCAGCTCTAAGAAGATCCCTGGCTATTTTATCGGCGCCGTGTTTAGTGCGGCTAAATACTAGCGCGGAATCAATGGCTTTATCTCTGAGCAAGTGAATCAGAAGGTGTTTCTTGTCTTTTTTCTCAACAAAATATACTGCCTGTTCAATTGTATCTACCGTTGATGAAACAGGTGTAACCGCCACCCTGACAGGATCTTTTAAAATATTGCCCACCAGACTGGAAATCTCCGGCGGCATAGTTGCGGAAAATAGCATAGTCTGTCTAACCTCGGGCAATTGGGCAATAATTTTCTTTACATCCCGGAAAAAGCCCATGTCCAGCATGCGATCCGCCTCATCGAGTACAAAATGCTTGATATGACGCAGATTGACATACCTCTGATTCATCAGGTCCAGCAGTCTGCCCGGAGTGGCTATCAGGATGTCCACCCCAGCTTTTAAGGAATTTGTCTGCGCTCCCTGCGGAACTCCGCCATAAATTACGGTGTGTCGAAGACCGAGATTTCGACCATACGCAGCAAAGCTCTCGTCGATCTGAATGGCCAGTTCCCGTGTAGGGGTTAGTATTAATGCTTTAATTGTGTTCATTCCCTTAACAGCCCTTGGCCCGGCATGAAGAATCTGCAGTATTGGTACGGCAAAGGCCGCTGTCTTGCCGGTGCCTGTCTGAGCTAACCCGACCAGGTCTTTTTTGGCAAGTATAATCGGAATCGCCTGCTCCTGAATGGCTGTAGGTTCAGTATATCCTTCTGTTTTTAAAGCCTCCAGAATAGGCGCAATGATATGTAATTCTTCGAATAACATTAATTTGGATTCTCCTTTATATCTCATAAGTTAAGACGCTAAGTATTAATTGTAATCGTTTTCCAGCTACTTCACAAGGGTTGTTTATACCTTTAGTATCGCCGTCAAACTATAAAAACAGCCTTCTGTATTACTAGTCATTTCCATTCTAGCCTGGCAAAAACCACATTGGAAAGCAGCAACAGGACTCCTATTATAATGATGTTGACAACCGCAACACCTACAAAAGCCATCAACACCTCTTGGAAAACAAAACCCATAATCCCTCCGACTATTATTCCAGGCAATAAGAGCAGCAGAATTTGCAGCATGAGAAACAAGGGATATAAGGCCTTTTGGTCAAGGGCGCTTGGAAAAATAACACGAATTAAAAAGTTGGAACCCAGATTTAAAGTATAGAAACTTACATCAAATATTACCATGATCACTATGACCCGAATCGGAGCATGAAGTAATACCCCGAGAGGAATATTCAATGCGGCAATGTTTATGCCCATCCGCAATATGCCTGTTAAATTGCTATTAATGATCTTGAGCAGATTGGAACCGGGTATCAAATAGATATACGGTTTCGCCAGCTCATGCTGCCCCGCGTTCGCCGCTGAAAATATAAATATTATATAAGCAATTACCCCGTTGGTAATATAAACGGGGATTATACCACCCCGCTGTCTGGCAACAAAGTAACCCACAACTATTCCAGCCAATAAAAATACTATCGTCCAAACTCCCATGAATGGGTGGAGATCGCTTCGGCTATATTCAACCTTACTACGCCATAAAAATGCCCAAGGTCCGGTCCCCACTTTTTTTACGATTATATTCTTTCTCTTGTTAAACGTAACGGATATACTATGTGCTTTTTCCACTCCAGCCTTTCGTTTCTTGCGAAGGCTTCTTTGTTCGGTAGCGTTTAGGGTATCTTCGTAGTAGTCATCAGCTGTATTGTACGAAATCACTATACAGCAAATCAGAAATAAAAGCTGGAGACCAAGCGCAAACGCGCTATACGTACTGTACCCGGTAACAGCTGTCATAAATACAACCCTACTCCAACCAATCACAGGCAGGTAATCTAGAAACGAAGCATTCAGACCCTGCAGCAACCCTTGCAACAGCATCCCGGAAGCAATAATATTACCTACCAGATAGAGAATAAAAATAATTATTAGCGCAATAATTCCTTGCTGTAAGCGTAACTGAATCCCGTATTTACTCCCAACCGCAAAAACTAAAAAGTTTAAAGGGCCAATAACTAAAACCAGGCCAATAAAACCCAAGTACATAAAAGGAAGATATTGCAGGTTTACTCTTGCTATATTCGTAATCATAGGTATAAAGGCCAAAATAACAAAACCATAAAGGAGAAAATATAAGAGACTCTGTTTCACCATGCTGTAAAGCAGCACTTTCTTGGGCGATACCGGCGCAGGAAATAACAGATGTACATCCCCCATAGTAAAAAAAGTGGCGGATTCCATTGTCCCGCGATACAAGAAATACAAAACAAGCGCAGCGCCTAGCCCTAGAAATCCTGCTCCAAGTATTTGTGGTCCTAACTGTAATTGTATTTCACCGGGATTTCTGAACCTGAGCACCGCATTAAAGCATAGTGACCCTATCCAAATTAAATATAAAAGATATATCACCAGCCGCTTAGGATTATACCGTATTTCCAAGAAATGGTTTACTATTGTCCAGCCATCTCTTTTCGCCAGAAGTTTGAATTCATTCATCCTTGGTCACCTCTAAGAACAGGTCTTCCAGGGATACGTTCTCACTGTTCCCGAGTTCACGTTTCATTTCTTCCATAGCCATGTCTACAATGATTTTCCCATTTTTCATCACTAAAACACGCTGGCAAAGGTTTTCAATGCTGTCAAGCAAGTGAGTACTGACTAAGACCGTCTTCTGCTGTTCACTCAGCTCTTTAAAAATCAATTTGGTTTCCCTGATTGACTTTGGGTCCAGCCCAATCATCGGCTCATCGAACAGGTAAAGGTCGGGTTCAGGCAGCAGAGCGCAGCAAATAGAGACCTTTTGTTTCATTCCTTTCGACAGTTCTTTAGACAGGATGTCCCTTTTATCCCACAGGTCATAACGCTCAATCAGACGTTCTGCTTTTTCTTCAAAATTTGCCACATCGTACGCATAACCAATAAATTGTAGGTGTTCCCACACTGTCAACATATCGTAAAGTTCGGGCGCTTCAGGTACATAGGTAAACCTTTTCTTGGCTTCTAACGAAGTGTTAGGATAATTGTCAATTGTAATGACTCCGGCAGTTTTTCGCAATAACCCGACGATGGTTTTGATTGTGGTACTTTTCCCGGCTCCATTGGGACCCAAAAGCCCTACGATATCACCTTTGTTAAGGGTAAAACTAATATCGTCCACCGCAACAACATTCCTATATTGCTTTGTCAAATGCTCTACTTTTAACATCAAATTTCTCCTGTTTATTCTATTCTTACCGCTGTACCAGATGCCGTTACCATCAGCATGTTTCCGCCTTGTCCCAAAACTTCGTAATCAATGTCTACTCCAACTACCGCGTTTCCCCCTGCCATTTCCACCCTTTTCTGCAGTTCCTTTAAGGCTTCTTCGCGTGCTTGAATTAATTCACCCTCATATGAACCAGACCTTCCACCGAATATGTTGGTTAATCCTGCCGCGAAATCTTTTAAAAAATTTACACCTGTAATTACCTCTCCAAAAACTACCCCTTTGTACTCGATAATTTTCTTACCCTCAATATTTGGTGTCGTCGTGATAATCATTTTTATTCCTCCTTTTCTAGTGCCTTCTTAATATGTCCATAATATTCTTCCCCGATAATATTCTACCATTTCCACAGAATTCCTTTTTAGCTATTGGATTTATCGCATAGATAAAGCGACTGGTTTGACCAATCGCTTTGTCGGTGAATGCTTTCTTTTTTGCTTGTACGGTAGCTTATAGGCTTATCAATGGCACTTATGATCTTTTATACTACAATCCTGGCAGCAGCCGCAGGAGCTTTCCCCTTTAGACGCCTTCCTGGATACTCTTACTATAACAAAAATCGTTAACCCGATGATAATACCACCTAATATCCAATTAATCATTATAATCCTCCTTAACTTAATCCCAATAACCTGCCAAATTGATAAATGATAAAGGCTACAACCCAGGCTACAACAGTCTGATATCCTACAGCGAACCAGGTCCATTTCCAGGAATTCATCTCCCGTTTAATGGCCCCGAATCCTGCTATACAGGGCATATATAAGAGGGTAAAAGCCATAAAGGCATACGCCCTAAGCGGAGTGAAATAGGTCTGTAAGGCTATATATAATTTATTCAAGTACTACCTTATACTCCTTCAGCCAAATATTAAGCTGAATCAGATAGGCAAAAAGCTGGGGTCCTCTCATGAGCTGCCCGAAAAAAGGACGGTCAAAAACATCCACAGAACCTGCGAGAATTGTTTTAAGCATTTGGGGATTTATAACTTGGTAAAGCGGTGCTGAAGTATCGCTGAGAATTTCAGTGAGCCAGCCTCTGACAGTTGCTGTGTAAGCCGGATGGTGAGTCTTGGGATAGGGACTTTTTTTTCTATCCAGTACATCAGTAGGGAGCAACCCCTGCAAAGCTCTGCGCAAGATCCCTTTACTTCGATTGTCACACATCTTCATAGACCACGGGATGTTCCAGACGTATTCTACGAGCCGATGGTCGGCAAAAGGCACCCGCACCTCCAGCCCGCACGCCATGCTCATCCGGTCTTTTCGGTCTAAGAGCGTCTGCATAAACCAATTCATATTAAGGTAAAACATTTCTCTCTGTCTTGCTTCGGTAGCGGTTTCTCCTTCCAGCCGCGGTACTTCAGCCAGCGTTTCTAAGTACCGTTTTTCTACATACTCTCTGGGGTGAAAGCTTCTGAAGAGTGTAGGATTCCATAGACCTATTCTTTCCTCTAAAAAACTGACCCAAGGAAACATTGGTCTCTTGATCATTTCTTCATTAAAAAACCAGGGATAGCCTCCAAACACCTCGTCTGCGCATTCTCCTGAAAGGGCGACCGTAGCCCCTTTTTTCACTTCCTTGCAGAACAAATATAACGAGGAATCGACATCTGCCATACCCGGCAGATCTTTGGCCCTTGTCGCCTCCTGCAGGGCAGCTGCAAGCTCCGTTGTGCTTAGATTCACCGTATGGTGTATAGTTCCTAGAAAATCTGATACTCGCTCAATCCAGGGCTTATCCATATTAGGCTGAAATTCATTGGCCTGGAAATACAGCTCATTCTCATAATAATCCACAGAGTACGTATGAAGAGGACCCCTGCCATCCCTTGCAAAAGCCGCGGCAGCAATAGCCGTTATCGCGCTGGAGTCCAATCCCCCAGACAGTAAAGTGCAAACGGGAACATCCGAGACCAGCTGCCGCTCCACACTATCCACAACTAATTCCCGGACACGATCGGCAGTAGTTTTTAAATCCTCGGTATGCTGCTTGCTCACCAGGGACCAATATTTTTCCTTTTTAATACCTTGCCGGCGATAGAGCAGGCAGTTCCCGGAACGTAGTTCGCTGATAGCTTTAAAGGCGCCGTGCCCGGGCGTGCGGGCAGGACCCATGAGCAGGACCTCAGCCAATCCCTCTTCTGTGATATGCGGTAAGATTTCAGGGTGGGCTAATAGCGCCTTTAACTCCGAGCCAAAAACAAGACCATGGGACAGCGGAGCATAAAAAAGAGGCTTTACACCCAAACGATCCCTGGCTAATAGCAGTGTCTGCTCGCTTTCATCCCAAATGCCAAAAGCAAAAATACCATTTAGTTTAGACAGACACTCCGGACCCCACTGCATATATGAGCACAGCAGTACTTCAGTATCGGAATGACTTTTGAATTTATACCCTTTACCGATAAGTTCATTTCTAAGCTCTGTGGTGTTATACAACTCACCGTTGTACGCCAGTACATACCTTCTTCCATCCCGCTCACGGATCATGGGCTGAGCGCCCCCAGCCGGGTCTACAACACTCAGCCTGCGGTGCCCAAAAGCAGCCCGCGGGGAGAGCCAATATCCCTCGTCATCCGGCCCCCGGGAAACTAAAGTGGCCACCATCTTGGCCAAAACCTGCTTCTGTTGGGTTAAATCCCGCTCCCAGTCAATCCATCCTGTTATGCCACACATTTTTTCCCCTCCTACAGACAGGCACAATAAAAGCCCACAATTAGGTACAAGACCTTAATTGAGGGCGCCATTGTCCTCGCTTATTAGCTCAGTACAAAGTATGATAGATTACTACATAATATGTTGGAGGTGAAACGATGACACAAATTATAGAAATCGATAGCCTACCCCGGCCTCGGTGATGATATGCCTAGGTTCAGAAGAATCCTGTTCGATCTTTTGCCTCAATTGCCTGATGTAGACCCTTAAATACTGTGTTTCATTTTCATAGGTTAAGCCCCAAACTGTTCGAAGTAATTGCCTATGGGTAAGCACCTTGCCGGAATACGAGACAAAATGTTTCAGCAGTTCATATTCGGTCGGCGTCAGTTTAATTTCTTCTCCGTTAGAAAAAACACGACGTTTAGCCAAGTCAATGGTCAAGTCGTCAAAAGTTAAAACCGGTTCGTTTTCAGTTTTAGCCGCATGCCGCAGAGCAACTTTAATGCGAGCAATCAATTCACCCATCCCAAAAGGTTTGGTAACATAATCGTCGGCATCGGAATTCAAGGCAGCTATCTTTTCCTCCTCCCTCCCCCTGACCGAGAGGACAATGATGGGAACCAACGACCATTCACGCAGCTG
>DIVP01000115.1 GCA_002422465.1 Peptococcaceae bacterium UBA6129
CCATAAAACAGCCAAACATGATAAAGATAATGATTATGCCAGCTGCCGCTGTTAAGGCCGTACCCCAGATACCCTCCGACGTCATGCCGAGATAGTACACCAACTGATCAACTGAAATAGGCGCGTGGTGCAGAATCCCCGGCAGGTATTGACCAAAGAGGGCATATAAAAGAGCGACCACGCATATTGTTACCATGCCGTAACCCATGGTCCTGCGGGTTCCTTCAAGGATTAACAGAATTAATCCGGCGCCAAGAACCAGCTCAAAGTCTGAAGGCCCCATCATCTTTAACTGAATGAGTTCCAAGTTGGTAATGAAGTAAACCATAATCAAAAAACCGATTAATGATAGCGTCAGACTAACGTAGTATTTCAACTTTGATTTTTGTTTACTGATCCCCTTTAAAGGAGCTAAAAGCAAAAAACTCGCGAGTATAATGCCCCTTTGTATCGGCATTGGCTGGATCCCGGTCAAAGAGAAATAGAAGTAAATCGCTGCAGTGAGGATGCCCGCCCATTTTATAAATCTGGTAAGCATAGATGTAACCCCCCCTTATTTTCCCTGTGATAGATTGAAACTATTCAATTGAGTTCTCTTTATGCAGCTTCTCTGAGGCTTGTTTAGCAGCCTCCTTAACAATTTTTATAAGATCATCAAGGTCGGAATCAGCAACCATAAAATCCGGAAATGAAATACTGAAAGCGGCCAATGTATCTCCATTTTTATCAATTATCGGCGCTGCGATGCCTTTGACATTTTTATAGTTCTCCTCATTGCTTATGGCATAGCCGGCCTTCCTTGCATTCTTTATCTCTTCAAACAGTTTTTCTTTCGATGTAATCGTAGCTTCAGTTACTTTTACAAGTGTAAGGTTATTAACGGCTTCTTTCAGTTTTACATCATTAAGACCTGCCAGTAATACTTTCCCTAATGCTGTGGTGTGTAAATACCGCATTTCACCGGGACTTGCAAATACCCGGATGTGTTTCTTCCCATCGACCGCATCAATAATAAACGCTTTATCATTTTCCACTATCCCCAGATATCCGCTGTATCCAGTATCCTCGGCAAGTTTCCGCAAGCTGCCATTAACGGATTTTTTTAATGAAACTACCTTAAAATCAGCAGTCAGAACATGCAATAACGCTGATCCTATTATTATCTTTTTTTCAGCTCTGTCGTATTTCAGAAATCCTCCTGAAACAAGTGTCATAACTAATTTATAAACAACTGAACGATTTTCCTGTAGTTTATTGACTAATTCATTTAGCTTGATTCCTTCCGAACCTGTCTCTGCCACTGTCTTAATAACATTCATTGCTTTGACAACACTTTTGATAATCATTCCGTTTTGTTCTTCGGCCATTCAATCCCTCCTTTCTGTTCTCATTGAGAAACTATTTATTCTCTATAGTAATAGTTCGATGTTTTTTTCATAATTCCTTCTGAAAAATCATTTTGTCTGAAATTATTTTATAAATTTTTAACGATGGGGCAAATATAAATTCTTAGACATAAAAAACACCTATTTGAATGCAAATGTCTCCATTGTTTCAAACAGGTGTTTCCGCTTATTTACATATGTTAATATTCATTAAACTTAGCGTTAATTCTAAGCTCCGCTCGAACCAAAGCCCCCGCCGCGGTCCGCGCCAATGCCGGCTACAGAATCAACCTGGCGCCATTGTATCGCCGGAACGCGCTGCAAGACCATCTGCGCGATGCGCTCACCTTTATTGATTGTATGGCTCTCGTTTGCGGAGTTATTATGTATGATTATCCCAAGCTCGTCACGGTATCCAGAATCGATGGTGCCGGGACTGTTTGGTATGCGCAGCGGGGTTTTCAAAGACAGCCCGCTCCTTGGCCTGATTTGCAGCTCATACCCTGCCGGGACAGCCAGCTTCAGACCTGTTTTTACTATCACGGATTGCCCCGGCGCAATACAAACATCTGCAATGGCGCATATATCCATGCCGGAATCGCCCGGGCGCGCATACTCCGGTATTTTTGCATCAGAGTGACATAACTCAATCACAACCTCAACAGCTTCTCGTTTCACGTCTCTCCCCCTTAACTTTACTTTTGTTATCTCCTCGATTAGTCAAAAGCTATCCCTAAATATCCTGCATCTTCAGGTGTCAATCTTATACCTTCAGGTGCAAATCTATTATCGGTTTTCTGAAGCTTCTTAGCCATACCGAACGGACGGACTACTCCGCCCAACTGCTCACCGAANNGCAGGGTATATTCCTCCGCAGGCAGCATTCGTGCCATCTGCTTTAAAAAAATGTGAATATGAGCATCAGACAGCAGAAGCTCCTTGATCAGCACCTTATGCAACGAGACTCTCTCAACCGTTGCACAGCCTGATATTCCTCCGGTGAATATATTGTAAATATCCGTTTGGGCCAGCTGGGACAGCTTTTTCTGATACGCAATTTCTTCCTCGGTATAAGCAATATAAAACCTGCCGGCAAGGTATTCATTTCGTCTTAAATTATACTGCTCAGGTGTAGCCGATGAGATTACACAGTGTTGGTCCGCACTGATAGGAAGGGTCTCAATTGTTTCACGGGTTAGTACAGCCTCCCTGATATAGAAGGCATTCTGATAGTCCTTCTTTTGATAGAAGTCGAAGAGTAGCTTCCCGGCCGGAACAAGAATCGAAAACTCTATATCATTTACACGTAGGTATTTACTGCTAAAATCAATAATTTGTGCGGCAAAACCCCTGTTTTGGTATTGGGGGTGTGTGGCGATACCATACAGGATAGCGGAGTTGAAGCTCCGGCTATCAGGAGTAACCAGGCGGGCAGGGATCATGGCAAGCATAGCAGCAATGACTCCGTCGCAAAGCAGCACGACACTTTCATTATCTCTATACCTGTTGGTATAGTAAAAGTCTATATAGTCGTCAGTGTCTTTAAAGCAAAGCTTCCATATTTCTTTTTGCGGAATTATTTCGCCCTTTTTCGCAAACCTGGCTTCAATCATCTTTGTTCTCCCGTTAATTGGCTTTGGCCAAATACTTTTCTTCCATGCGGTCAGGATGATATGATAGCTTTGCTTTTCTCAGTCCCTCAAAGCCCATATCCTCTTCTCGGTTCACATAAATCATTTGAGGATGAGTTTCCTTAATAAGAGCTGCGTATTCACGGTTTATCATCTGATAAGCTCCCTGAACCTCATTAAATGCTTTTTCGATATGAATTACGTAGGTGTCGGAATTAAGTTTTTCCCCGATGGTATAGGCAATCACTCTTCCGCCTGCACGAAGCAATCCACCCTCGAGACCTAATGCAGCATAATTTTCAAAGCAACGGCGTACCGCACAATCCTCCTGGGCCAGCATGCTGTCATCCCGCTCTTTTCTCGCAAGACACCACTGAACATTCATTTCCCAGCACTCGGCCAGATTTAGCGGTGATATCTTTTCGAAGCTCCAGGTGTTGTTAGCTTTAAAGCGGTTGATATGATTGCGTTTGCTCTGGAGTTTTTTCCCCGCTAAATTTACGAGCTTATCCAGGTAATAAAGATAGTCGGAGCTATCGCGCAGCTCTTGGTATTCAAAACTGCCGGGAAACAAGCTGTTGATTTCGGCAATATTCTCAGGCGAAACACCAATTATTTTAAATTCATGACCGCATTCCAACGCATCCTGTTTCATCGCCGCAAATAACAGCTTAATATCCCCGGCGCCGACTGGGAAAAAATAATGCTGTCCGGCAGTTGGACTGCAGGTTTTGACAACAAGGTAATCATTCATCCGCGCCACAAGGTGCTTATAGATCCCTGACCAGGCAAATATATTTGTAAAATTTTGATGACAAGCCCTCACATCAGCGATAGCAATTAAAGGATCCATCCATATTTTATCGTTTAGTTCAACATTTTTGAAATCAATCATTATATTAGTTACTCCATCCTTTTAATAGAAAAGCGTAAGCCGATAGGATTTCCCCCAGCATTATTTAATGGATAAAATCTCTATCATCTCTCTAATATCGGGCAATTGCTCTATCTGCAAAATCCCCTATTTCTAATTAATTTTATAATTATTCTCCTCTCATTTCGCTATCATACATTCCTAAATGGATGCTTCTTACCTTCACATCATAGCAATACAGAGGCTGCTTTGTACAGCCTCTGTCTGATATTTTTATCAAAACTCCCGTAACCGATAGCCTCTAATTTATTGAAATAGCGGGCGATACTTTTAATTAAACTTTAAAATATACAGAAAAATATGTTATTATATAATTATGTGTTATCTTTCCCCAAATCTCTTAAATATAGGGTAAATACGGCGTTTTATAAATACTCAAAAAAAACACAGTCTAAAACTTATTTAACTTATAGCTCACACCCTTATAGAACATCGGCACAGATTGAGGAGGGAAAACAATGGAGTTATTACAACTAAAATATTTTAAGGCTCTGGCAGAAACTGAACACCTTACCCGTACTGCGGATAGGCTGTTTGTTTCCGCACCCGCTTTAAGCTGTGCAATCAAAAGGTTAGAGAGTGAATTGGGTACAACTCTGTTTGACCGCGTTGGACGCAGAATGCACCTCAATGAATGCGGTTCTATTTATCTTCAATGTGTCAACCAGGTTTTTTCGGCTTTGAATAACGCAGAACGTCAAATCACCGATATAGGTATCTCCCGCAACCCCACCATTTCGATATGCGTCACTAGCCCGATTATATGGCAGAACTTGTTCTGTGCATTTATGAAATCCTTCCCTAATATTACTTTATCTCACTATTATGTTAATATTGAGCCAACTCTAGTTGAGGACATGGAAATAAAATATGATTATTTACTAACACCCCCTACCGATCTTAAAAATAATAAACTGCATTCAAATATTTTATATTCCGATGACATACCCATGTTAATCGTCAATAAGTCCCACCGTTTCGCGAACCGCGATAAAATAAAATTGAGTGAAGTTAAGGATGAACCATTCATTGCGCTTACAAAAGGGCTTTCTTCTCGTAAATTTTTCGACGAATTGTTCGCTATCGCGGGAATAGAACCCAAAATCATTTTGGAATGCGATTATTCAATGCGCCAAGAAATGATACTGTCCGGAAATGGAATAGCATTGTCAACCGCAAGGGCCCGTAAAAGCAATCTTATGCCGGACGTAAGATTTATCGAGGTCATCGACCCTCATTTTAGGCGCTCACAAGCACTTTTTTGGCATTCAAACCGCTTTCAGACCAGTACTTCGTTACTATTTCGAGAATTTGCCATTGAATATTACAATGATGATAGTAATGCCATAACTTCTATAAATAGTTAGCAATGCCCAGGCCTGACTTAGAACTTGCATACTTTATATTATTAATAGAAGAGACCGCCCCATAACTTGTTAGTTATGAGGCGGTCCCCTTTCTATTACCTGTTTACTTCATAGGGGCTTGCCAACCATTTTAAGCGAGAGCCACTTTTTTTTAGAGATAATGAATACAGTTACCCCTACTGCAATTCCAATAATGTCCGATACCAAACCGGGGTAAATTGCGAGCAAACCTCCAACAAATAAAGCAGCCCTTAACGGTATTGAGACATTATATTTAAGATTGCCCATTATTGCCGCCGAGATTAAAATAACACCAACTAAAGCTGTAATAACTGATCCAATTACGTTAATCGGGGTTCCTATTAACAACAGTTCATTTGACTGAACAAATATAAAAGGTACTATAAAGGCGGAAATCCCAAGTGATACTGCGAAAATCCCTGTCTTAAACCAGTTGGAATTTGCTATACCGGAAGCTACAAAGACAGCTGCGCAGACAGGCGGTGTGAACGCAGAAATAGTGGAAAAGTAAAAAATAAACATATACGCTGCAATCGGAAGCAGACCCATATTAATGAGCGCCGGACCAGCCACAGATGCTCCCAATATATAAGCCGCGGTTGTTGGAAGACCCATGCCCAGAACTAACGATATCAGCATAGCCAATACCAGAGCGACCATAACCATCCCACCGCTCAGACTAAAGATAGCATCAGTAAGTTTTACACCCAATCCGGTGAGAGAAAGCATCCCGACAACTATATCCGCGCAGCCTCCCAACAAGGCTATCAGAACAATAGCGCGCCCGGCCGAAGATAAGGCATCAACCATCTCAAGAAGGCGACGCTTAATCTCCTCAATTTTAAAATTTGTCAAAACATACAACACAACAGATGTAACCATTGCATAGAACCCGGCTAAGGTTGCTGTCGTCCCCTGTAACAGAGTATAGAGTAAAACAGCTATAGGTACAAAAAGTGTAATGAGATTACGAGGTTTTAAGGACTCTTTAATATTGGGCATCTCTGTATCAGTCATACCGCGCATACCATTCCGTATACTATAAAAGTGAATCGACATAAACACACCGATAAAATATAACCCGGCCGGTATCGCAGCAGCGATCATAACATCAAGGTACGGTATTCCTAATGACTCGGCTATGATAAAGGCTGCAGCCCCCATAATGGGTGGCATTAGCTGGCCTCCTGTACTGGCAGTTGCCTCGACTGCTCCGGCAAACTCACCGGGATAACCCAGTTTCTTCATCATTGGTATAGTAAAACTCCCTGTCACAGCCACGTTGGCTGAAGCGCTTCCGTTTACCATCCCGAACAAGGCGCTGCTCACAACCGCAACTTTAGCCGGCCCGCCAATAGCGCGTCCGCCAACAGCACAGGCAAGGTCAATAAAGGTCCGCGCGCCCCCTGAACGTGCTAATACCTCTCCAAAAAGAATGTAGGTAGCAACAACCGTTGCCATAATTCCTGCAGTAGTACCCCATATTCCCTGACTAGTCATGTAAAGGTGCTGGGCCATAAATTCAAAGGAAAATCCTTTATGCGCCCAAATTCCTGGCATATAAGGGCCCAATAAGCCATATAACAAGGTGACTGAGGCTATGATCACAAAAACATTGCCTACAACTCGGCGGCTAGCTTCCAGAATAAGCAATATCGTCATCCAGGCCAGAGTAACATCCAGCGCTGATGAAGATGCCGGATTTAGCATAAACCGATCGTAGTTAACAACTACAAAACCTGTTCCAAGAATCGAAAGTGCAATTAAGAACCAATCCGCGACTGAAACCTTCTGTTCAGGCCGTTCCCTTTTTCGGTACATGTTGTAGGAATAGGCCAGTACAAGACCAAAACCGACGTGAATAGCGCGCTGAATCAGATTTGGAAAGGGGCCGGCTCCAGCAGTATAGAACTGAAACGCGCCGAAAGCCAGGGCCACAATCCAGAATAACTTGGCTTGCATGCCTTTCAAGCTTCTTTTACAATCTACTCGTTCTTCATCGATCAATACTACATTTTTTTCTTTAGTCACAGTATCCCCCCCGAATTTGTTCAAGTTTGTTATTGAGGCAACAAGAAGTTTGACCGCCTTGTTGCCTCTTGGGACACTAATACATAGTTTTATTTATATTCAGGCGGGATTAACTCTGCGGGAACATCAACGCCTTTTTCTTTTAAATACTTGACAGTTCCGGCATGCAGGTACATTCCTTTTAATGCAAGGGTTGTTTTCAGCCAGTCAGTGTCCTTTGCTCCACTGTATGCCTGACCTATAATATCTTTACCTTCAAAATAAGCCTTCTCAATGTCATAGACAACCTCAGCGCTTAATGTGCTGTTGGCTACATCTCCCAACAAACCTGCAATGGTCGTAGCATCCTCTGTTTGACCGTTAAAGGTGCCTTTGGGAAGCACTGCAGTCCCATAATACGGATACTTTGTCAGTACTGTTTGTATTTGCTCCGGAGTATAACTAAGGGGCCTAATCTTGATAAATGTCTGCATATCAAGGAAGGTCGCATCCGGCTTCAATCCGGTACTCGCCTTCATAACTCCTACAATTTGGTTGTCTTTCATAGCGTTAGTGGCATCTTCAAGACTCCCCCGAAAATAGTTCGGTTTAATATTTAATGCAGCCATAATCGCTTCGCACATAGTTTCATTACCACTGCCCCTCGGTCCAGGGCAGAACTTTTTGCCAGCTAGATCCGCAAGATTTGTAACTTTACTGTCGTCCCTTACTACGATAGGTTGGGCATTTGCTGTCCACATCATCATTACCCGTAAATTTGGATTAGCCTTACCTTCCCAACGGCCTAACCCTTTATAGCATTCATAAGCTACATCATAGGCGCTGACGCCATAATCAATTTGTGCTTTTTGGAGACGCTCACAGTTATCCACACTTGCCCCTGTCTCTACAATCGTCGCCTGGATGTGAGGAGCATATTGCTTAAAGGCTTGGAGTGTCGAGACATAAAGAGCATAGACGCTTGAGGTCTTACTTGTTGTACCTACAGTTAATAAAACACGGGCTTTTTCCTTTGGAGCATCCGTTGCCGTCTTTTTATCTGCTCCGCATCCAGCCAGTACAGAAACCATAAGAAGAACCACTAAAATCAGGGCTAGCTTTTTCTTTGCCATTTCTTTACCTCCCTAATATTTTTCATAGTTTTCCTGTACATACTATTTACGCTTATAACACTCCTTTCTATACTCAACATTCAATCCCTTTTTCGGAAATCTCAACGATATCCATATTTATAGTTCTATTAAAATAGCTATACCCTGGCCTCCGGCTGCGGAAGCCGTTGCAATACCGCGCTTCTTCCCGGATTTTTGTAGGCCAAGCATCAATGAGCAGACCAGAATCGTACCGTCAGCTCCGGCGTTTGAGCCTAGAGCTAGGCTACCGCCGTAGGGGTTAATCCGCTCAGTAATTTTGTTCACATCAATTCCCGCCTTATGTCCCAACATTTCAATGATTGCTAACATGGCTGCGGCACTGTCCTCGCGAATTTCAAAGAGATCAATGTCCGCAAAGGTAAGCGATTTCTTTACGAGCAGCTTTTCTATCGCTAACACTGCACCCTGCCAACTGTCCATTGGGGCACAGGCTGCAAAAGCAACACCTTTGATGCTCGCAATCGGGGCGAGATTGTGTCGTTTGGCCTCTTGGGGGGTCATCACCAGCATGGCGCACGCGCCATCAGCATTGATAGGGACACCATATTGTGTAACCGTCGGCTCGTTCGCTGCTAAAAATGTATCTTCGGTATAGACAAGCTCCCCCTTCTTACGATCTTTGATGATAATGGGGGTAATATGTTTTGTCCACACGCCCTGTTTTTTTGCCTCAATCGCCTTTTTAAACGACCTGGCTACTGCTGCGTGTTGCTGCTCAAGTGTGTAACCGCTCACAGAAGCGAGAGCTTGGATTAGATCTGCTTTCTTCAGCGGCGCGGGTTGGGTGTATTGATCTACTTCGGTGATGGTATCTGCAACCTTGTTGACCTCAGGGTCATAGCTATATCGTGCCTCACGTATCACATATGGCGCAGCGGAATAACTATCTGCACCGCCAGCAATTATAATTTCGCTGTTTTCGGTCGCGGCCAGATGGTAGGCATTTTGGAGCGCCTGTAGGCCAGATGCCTCTATACACTGCACTGTGTAACCCGGCGTCTCTACCGGCAAGCCGGCCAATACCGTCGAATAACGGGCGAGATTATATGGGAAGGTTGTGATAATAGACTGACCGAACACAACATCCTGGACAGCATCCTTCGGCAATTTGGTTCGCTTGATTAGGTCCGCGATACAAGCTGCAGCCAAATCGTGTGAAGCAAGCTGTGCAAAAGAAGTTACTGGTTTGACAAGCGCTGTGCGGGTAAAATCGATAACGACAACTTCTTTCATCACTGTTGCGCACCTCCTTCGCATTTTTCCAGGATGGCGGCGAAGCCCATCCCGCCGCCTACACACATTGTCACCATGCAATAGCGTGCGTTCGGGCGCTTTTGCATTTCATAAAACAGCTTAGTGGTGAGAATTGCCCCAGTAGCACCGGGGGGATGGCCAATTGAGATACCGCTTCCGTTCACGTTAGTTCGCGCGAGTACGCTCTCATAGGTTTCCCCCTCATCCCACTTCGCCCACTCACGGATTACGGCGACTGACTGGGAGGCGTACGCTTCGTTCAACTCGATCAGATCTATGTCCTTCAAGCGAAGACTATACTTTTTAAGCAGCTTCCTGGACGCATCGAGTGGACTCACTCCCAAAATCCCCGGATGGATGCCGGTCACGGTAGCACCAATGTATCGAAGTACCGGAGAATATCCCAGTTCTTTAGCCTTTTCCCGACTCATCATCAAAACGCAAGCCGCACCGTCATTGCGACCCGAGGAGTTACCCGGTGTAACTGTCCCGCCCTTTTTAGCCGGAGATAACTTTTCCAACAGCTCCATGCTAGTCTCCCGTGGAAACTCATCCACTTCAAAACCATTGACAGAAACTATCTCATCCTTAAAAGCACCCCGACGAATTGCGGCTAACGCAACCTGCTGGCTACGCAAAGCAAACTCATCCTGCGCCTCGCGAGACACCTTGTACTGCTCAGCACAATTTTCCGCCATCGTCGGTAGAGAAACATCCCCAAAGAGGTGTACCGGCGAGTGTCCATAGGCGTTTTCCGTCAATGAATCAACAAACACTGCATCGCCCACACCAAAGCCAGGGCGCGCTTTGCGCAAGAAATAGGGATTATTGGTCAAGCTCTCTACCCCGCCTGCGATGACGATATCTTCGTCACCCGCGGCGATAAGCTTGTAGCCGTCGAAGATCGATTGACAGCCTGAGCAACAGGCTCGGACAAGACTATAGGCCGGCACACTCTCAGGCATATCCGCTGCAAGCCAACCGCAACGTGCAATATTAGCGGGACGGGTGCTCTGCTTGGTGTCACCCATAATGACATGATCAACTAATGTCGGATCTAATCCCGAACGGTCGATGATTGCGCGGAATACCTTTGCCGCAAGCTGCAGTTCACTAACATCCCTTAGCGCTCCACCAAATTTGCCAACTGCTGTGCGAACCGCATGCGTAATGACAACCTCTCTCATCAAGTGATTACCCTCCTCTTTATTCTAATTTTTTTTATAAACTAAATGACTCCTCTGTCATGCAGCGCTTCAACCATTTCCGAGCCAATTCCAAGCAATCGTAAGTAGACTTCCTCATTGTGTTGCCCCAACATCGGCGCAGGCGTCCTGACCTTTGGCATGGTACTCATCATCTTAATAGGATTTCCGCCAACAGTCATCGGCCCGATGACCGGGTGTTCCACATCGATAAACATCTCCCGCACACCCACGATGTGCTCATTTTGTGAGATTTGTTGGAGATTGAGGATAGGGCCGGAGGGAACACCCCCAGCCATCACGAGGTCAACAGCCTCCTCTATGGTATAATCGGCTGCCCATTCCTCGATAATCTCCTTAAGAACTGCTTGGTTCTTGACACGATCGGTCTGCTCATGGAAACGCTCATCCTCCCACAGTTCGGGGCGGCGAATAACCTCGTAGCAAAAATCCTTATACAGTCGTTGGTTGCCACATGCAATGATAAAGTAGCCGTCCTTCGCCTTAAAGGAATCATAGGGCGCGAGCGGAGCATAGCGATTGCCAAGCCTTTCCGGGACAATTCCGGTAGAAAAATAGCGCTGGGCTTCAACCCCAAGCGTGGCCACTATAGAATCAGCTAGTGCAATGTCCACCCGTTGGCCCTTTCCGTTGATATTCCGGCTATTAATAGCTGCCAGTATGCCAATGGCGAGATACATACCGGCCAAAATATCACCCATTCCATTTCCGGCCCTTGTCGGCGGACCATCAGGCCAACCCGTAACACTCATCAATCCCCCCATTGCTTGTGAGAGGATGTCATAACCAGGGCGGTTGGAATAAGGGCCGTAACTACCAAAACCTGAGGCTGCTGCATAGATAATCTGATCGTTGACTCCTTTGAGCACTTCGTAGCCTAATCCCAACTTATCCATAACGCCTGGGCGAAAATTTTCCATTACTACATCAACCTCGGATACTAGCTTGAAGAACATTTCTTTTCCCTCAGTACTCTTGAGGTTAAGAGTAATACCTTTTTTATTACGATTGAGATTTGCAAAATACATACTCTCACCGTTGCGAAACGGGGCAAAGGCTCGTGTATCATCACCGCAATCAGGATTTTCAATCTTGATAACTTCGGCGCCCATATCGGCGAGTAAGCTACTGCAGTAAGGCCCGCATAGCACACGAGTTAGATCCAATATCACTATGTTTTGTAGTGCTCCATGTTCTTCCATAAAGTCCTCCTTAACAGCTTTCTTTTGCGTTTTTCCGCTCTAGCTTCTTCCGCCATCTACCGTCAGCGTTTGCGCAGTAATAAAGCGAGCCCATTCGGAGCAAAGAAAGGCATTGGCGTTGGCAATATCCTCGGGAACGCCCAAATGTTTGAGCGCGGTGGCTTGGATTCTCATCTCTTGGAGATGCGCCGGCATATTGGCAGTCATAGCGCTCTCCACAGACCCTGGCAGAACCGCGTTTACGTTAATATTGTACTTGCCAAGTTCCTTGCCAAGCACACGTGTAAAACCGATCATTCCGTTTTTGGAAGCCGCATAGTTGCATTGTCCAAAGTTCCCAGTTGTAGCGTTTATTGAGGAGATATTAACAATCTTGCCATAATTCTGCGCTATCATGTATGGAACAACAGCTTTTGCAACATAGAAACTCCCTGTCAGGTTGACATTAATTACTCTTTCCCACTGCTCATCAGTCATATTTTTAAACTGGGCATCCAGCGCAATGCCCGCGTTATTGATGAGAATATCAATGCGGCCATACTTGTCGCCGACAGCTTTGACCATCGCGCGAACTTGTTCTTTATTAGAGACATCGCAAACATATCCGTCAAGCTGTCCGAGTTGAGAAAGTTCTTTTATCACTTTATCTACGTTTTCCTGTGTAGTAGCGCAAAAAGAAACCGCAGCCCCCAGTTCAAGAAATTTTTTGACGGTGGCATAACCCAACCCTTTTCCGGCACCTGTAACAATTGCAACCCTGTTCTTCAGCTCAATCAAGTTATATCATCCCTTCTTAATTTTATTGTCTATGCCATATGGTGACTTGAGTTAATTGTAAGGCGAAGTGAGTTTTAAGAATATTACCAATTTCATTGCTTCTATTAACATGTATGTTAACAAACTATCTTATCTATCTTATTATTCACCCCCGAATTAGACAGATAAGTTCCTCCATTTAAAGTAGATTAGACAGATAAATGGTCAGGGTTTTCAATCCCCGACCATTTATCTGTCTATGCCATTCTCCCATATCCTGGATATTTATTCCA
>DIVP01000085.1 GCA_002422465.1 Peptococcaceae bacterium UBA6129
CCCTGCGGAGCTCGGACTTTCCTCAGGCACGGCCTTTCGGCGCTTGTACCCGCGATTACCCGGCATACTCATATGGCTTTTGTGTTCATGAGAATACTGACATGCTTCTCAAGGAACTTTATTTTAGCATAGTTGGGGCAACAATACAAGATGAAGTAGTTGGAAGTGCTGTTGAAGTTCTGTTGTGCCAATATGCAGTAAGTTTATATGGACGTAGATAGTACTAATAAGTTATAATAAATTATATAATTATCGAAAAAATTCGGAAAATGAGGGCAATCATATGAAATATATGCTTAAACCCTATATCATTGACTGTAGCATGAAAACTGTGACGCTGGATGGTCAAACAATAAGAATAAGCCGCAACGAATTTGCCCTGCTTTGTATACTGCTGGGCAACAGTGGAAAAGATATGTGGCGCGATGATATTCATAAAAAAATGTGGGGGACTAGAAAAAGCAATTCTATTAGAACGGTTGATAATCTTATCCGCAAGCTGAGAAAAACAATGCCCTTATTGAGGGTACAGACGATTTACGGAAAGGGTTATAGACTTCTTTACCATTTCCCCGAAGAAAACACACCTAAAGAAAGCACGCCCGCAGAAAACGGTAATTGACAAAACCGCTCAATGTTCAATATAATACGTGCAAATGCATCTTTTGTACGAGGAGTGTTGCAGCATGATCCATACGTTAGCTGTCCTGGTAGAGAACCGTCCCGGAGTATTGACGAGAATCTCCGGCTTGATTAGCCGCAGGGCATTTAATATTGAAAGTATTTCGGCCGGATACACGGAAGAGTCGGATATGACAAGGATTACGATCGATGTTGACGGCAATGACCTAGAAATCGAACAGGTCGTGAATCAGTTATCTAAACTGGTGGATGTTATTAAAATCGTTGATCTTACTACTGTTGACGCTCTCAACCGGGAACTGGCGCTCATCAAGGTCAGGGCTACGCCGGAAAGACGTTCCGATATTGTAGACATTGTCGATATTTTCCGTGCCAAGATTGTAGACGTGAATCGCGAAACTATGGTAATAGAATTAAGCGGTGACAAGGAAAAAATCGATGCGCTCTGCGAAGTAATGAAGGATCACGGTATCATCGAGATTGTTCGGACCGGGAAAACCATTATTTCAAGAGGTCCGCTGCCGGCCAAAGAACTATAGGAATAAGATCAAAGAAAATTTTAGGATTCCCTCTTCGGAGGGAATTTTTCTTTTTTATGGCAGGTAATCGACTTTTAATAGCTAATTCTACAGGTATATTTATATCGATGATCCGGAGGTTGCCTGATGTCGTTACGTTTTATTACTGGCCGTGCCGGTACCGGTAAAACCCATCATATCATGGAAGATATCTCGTCGCGCCTGAAAAACGGGGCAGACGGGCATCTTATTTACCTGGTCCCGGAGCAGGCGACTTTTCATACTGAAAAAAACCTGCTTGAGCACTGCCAAGCAGGCGGGCTTATGAAAACTCAGGTTTTAAGCTTTCAACGCTTGGCCTGGCAGGTTTTACAGGAAACCGGAGGCGGTATTTTCCCGGCCTTAAATGATGTTGGGAAAAACCTGATTTTGCGGCATGTCCTTGAAAAAAACAAGCATAAAATAAAAACCTTTGCGCGCGTGCTCGACAGGCCAGGTTTTTTGGAAAACTTGGCTCTGGTTATCGAGGAGTTTAAAATATATGGTATTACTCCGGGCAGGCTCGCGGATAGTTTAGACCGGCTTAATGCCGCCCAGCAATCGGACGGTTTTCGTGTTAAACTCGAAGACCTGAAGCTGCTTTATGAGGGATTTGAGGAATATGTCAACAAAGGATATCTTGATTCGCAGGATTATCTCGAGAAGCTCGCAACTAATTTACATCAAGCCGGTTTTATAGAGAAATCAGAGTTCTGGCTCGATGGGTTCGTCGGATTCACGCCGAGAGAATACGATGTTGTCAGGGAGATACTCCTGAGGGCGCGGCGTGTGCATGTCTCAGTATGCTTAGACCGTGAACACCTGAAAGCAAAGCTTCCGCCGACGCATGTCTTCTACCAGAGCTGGGAGACCTATCAGAAAATGCTGGCGCTAGCCCATGAGATCAACTGCCCGGTAGAAGATCCGGTTCTGTTAGATTACTCCGGCGAGCATCGCTTTTCGCGGAAAAAAGAGCTCGCATTTTTGGAGGAGAGCTTTGTTAAACCAGAACGGATATTTCAGGGTGAGGTTTCCGCCCTGAAGCTTGTGGCTGCTGCAAACCGTCGGGCTGAGCTGGAAACAGCGGCCCGTGAAATAATTAAGCTCTGTCGCGAAGAGGGCTTTCGTTTTCAGGATATTACAGTGTTGATTCGTGATTTTACACATTATGAATACCTCCTGCCGGCTGTGTTTTCTGATTACCGGATTCCGGTATTTTTAGACAAAAAAAGACCTCTGCGGCATCATCCGCTGTCCGAACTGCTGCGCAGCGCTCTGGAGACGCTTGAAAATGGCTGGAATTACGAAGCCGTGTTTCGCTATTTAAAGACTGACCTTGTCCCGCTATCACGTCAGGAGGTCGATCTGCTTGAAAACTATTGCCTGACGCATGGTATTCGCGGCAGCCGTTGGAAGGACGGTAAGCCTTGGACATATAAACGACGCTATACGCTAGGTGAAGATGCACATGATGACGGGACAGCCGTCGGCGAGGATGTGGAACTGGTCCGGATTAATACGGCAAGAATGAAGGCTGTAGCTGCACTTGCCCGCATGGAGGATTTGCTGCAGGAAGCAAAGACAGTCCGGGATTTTGCAAGCGCTCTGTATGCCCTGCTTGACAACCTGGCGGTGGATAGCAGGCTGCAAAATTGGAGCGCCAAGGCCAAAGCAGCCGGACGCCTCGAGGAGGCGCTTTTGCACAGCCAGGTCTGGGGTCAGGTAATAGCGCTGCTCGACCAGCTCGTTGCTGTTTTAGGCGACCAGGAGGTCGTGTTTGACGAGTTCAACCGGATTTTTAACAGTGGGCTGGATTCTCTGGAGCTCGGACTTATTCCGCCCGGTCTTGATCAGGTGCTCGTGGGTTCGCTTGACCGCACGAGAAACCCAAATATGAAGGCTGTTTTCGTACTGGGCGTTAATGAGGGAATTCTCCCTGCCCGCTGTACGGAAGAGGGCTTGCTCTCCGATGAGGAGAGGGAAATACTGGCCGGGCTGGAACTGTCCATAGCGCCAACTAGTGAAGTGCGTCTTTTTGCTGAACAGTACCTTGTCTATACAGCCATGACCAGGGCCAGTGACTACCTGTGGGTCAGCTATGCGCAGGCAGATGATGACGGGAAAGCCCTCAGTCCGTCGTTGCTTTTCAAACAGCTTGAGGGGCTTTTTTCGCAGGAAGCAGCTGCACTCCTGCAGTTTTGCCCGGTCGAGCCGACCGGGTCAAATGACGAGGAATTCATCGCTAGTCCGGCTGTTGGCCTGGGTTATCTTGCGGCAGCGTTGAGACAGGCAAAAGAAGGAAAGGTAATTAACCCGCTCTGGTGGGAGGTATATAACTGGTATTTGCAGCAGCCGGTGTGGCGCGAGCATTTGCAGGGAATTGCTGCCGGTTTGTTTCAGGTAAACAACGAAGAAAACCTGTCCGGGCAGCAGATCCGTCTGCTCTATGGGAACCGGCTGTTCACAAGCATTTCCAGGCTCGAGAGGTTTAAGGCCTGTCCGTTTGCACATTTTCTTAATTTCGGTTTGCGTGTAAAAGAAAGGGAGGAGTTCCGGCTAAAAGCGCCCGATTTGGGACAGCTTTTCCATGCCGCGATCGAGAATATCTATCGCTATCTGAAGCAGGATAACTTAGAACTGGCGGAGATCTCGCCGGAACAGCTTACGGAGCTCGCAGGGAAAGTTGTCGATGAGCTTGTGCCACGCCTGCAAAATGAGCTCTTGCTCAGCACGTCACGTTACCGCTATTTAACACGCAAGTTTAAAAAGACGGTTGTGCGGGCGGCGCTGATTTTGCGCGAGCATGAACAAAGAGGAACCTTCCGCCCCGTAGGTCTTGAGGTTTCGTTCGGTATGGACGGCGGGCTGCCCGGTCTGCAGTTTGAGCTGGCAGACGGCAGCGTCATGGTTATCCGCGGCCGGATCGACCGCGTTGATAAGGCAAAGGACGAAAAGGGTTCTTATCTGCGCGTGATCGATTACAAATCAGGACGCCCGTCCATCAGCCTCATGGAGATATTCTACGGATTAAAGCTGCAGCTCCTGGCTTATCTGAACGTCGTCTTGAAACAAGCGCACAGTTTCGTGGCAGGAGAGGTGCGACCTGGCGGAGTCTTTTATTTCAGGATTCAGGACCCGTTTATCGCAGACGAGGGGCCGCTTGAAAACAGCGTACTCGAAAAGAAAATTTTGCAGGAACTGAAGATGAAGGGATATATGCTCAAGGAACCGGATGTGGTCAGGCTCATGGACCAGGGTATCAGTGGATATTCCGACCTCGTTCCCGCCGCGCTGAATGCTCAGGGGGAGTTTTATAGAAACAACACTAATCTTCTGACAGAGCAGGAATTTGCGCGGATTGGGGAGCACGTTGAAGATATTCTCCGCGAAATCGGTGAAGAAATAATGGCCGGGAAAGTGGCCATCCACCCTTATCGCTTTAAAGGAAACAGCCCGTGCAAGGTCTGCGCGTATCAAGCCGCCTGCCGCTTTGATGCGGGCGCAGACGGGCAGAAATACCGTGTGCTGCCGGTCAAAGAACAACTCGAGGTCTGGCAGGAATTAGGCTTAGGAGAGGGCGGTGAGCATGATGAGCAACTGGACTCCTGAGCAGGAGGCGGCAATCACGACGCGAGGATGTAATCTCCTGGTTTCGGCCGCAGCAGGCGCCGGGAAGACAGCCGTCCTAGTCGAGCGGATTATCCGCCGCCTCGTCGACAACCAAGAACCGCTTGATATCAGCCGCCTGCTCGTTGTAACGTTTACAAATGCGGCTGCGCAGGAAATGAAGGACAGGATAGCGGAGGCTCTAACCAAAAGAATTCGCGAAAATCCTGAGGATAGGAATTTGAAAAGACAGCTGCTGTTGTTAGGAAAGGCGTCTATCTCTACTTTACACGCCTTCTGTCTCGAGTTGATCAGACAGAACTATTACCGGCTTTCTCTGCCTTACGGCTTAGCTCTTGATCCGCGTTTCCGCATTGCTGATGAGATAGAAACGACGCTCATCAGGATCGAGACGCTCCAGGTGCTGTTTGAGGAAAAGTATACGGCTGAAGATGCATTATTCCTGGAGCTTGTGGATGGGTTTGGCGGTGAGCGTGACGACCAAACCCTGTCTGACCTGGTTTTGAAACTGCATGAGTTTTCGCGCAGCCATCCGTATCCGGGGGCGTGGCTGGACGAGGTAGCCCGGACGTTTCGCGCCAATCTCGGAGACGAGGCTATCCAAAAGCTGTTTCAAAACGTAACTGAGAGCATCACGGCGCCTCTTCATGAAGCGCTCGACCTGCTGCTTGAAGCCAAGGAGCTGGCCTCGTGTCCTGGTGGTCCCGCTGTTTATGCGGACAATCTGCAGGAGGAAATAGCACAGTTGAACAAGGCCCTTGCAGGCTGCTACGAGGATATGCCGGATGGCGCTAAGACCGACTGGCTGCTATTGACAGAGGAGTTACGGCACATAAACTTTAGGGCGTTGAAGACTTGCCGTGATAAAGAGGTTGACGAACAGCTCAAAAAAGAGGCGCAGAATCTGAGAAATTCTGCTAAAAAGATTATTCAGCGGCTGCAGAAGGAATTCTTGTCCCGCACTCATGACGAATATGTTGCCGACATGCAGCATATGGCGCCGTTAATGGAAGCCCTGTGCCGGCTTACCGAAGAATTCGAGGAGCAATACCTGAAGGAGAAGCTGAGACGGAACATCCTGGACTTTTCCGACATTGAGCACTTCGCGCTGAACCTTTTGCAGGATGAAAGGATTGCCGGCAGTATCGGCTGCCGGTATGAGGAAGTACTGATTGACGAGTACCAGGATATCAACAATGTCCAGGAGACTATCCTGGCTCGCGTGGCAAACAGCATAGGGATTGCAAGCAGTACCGGCATTGCAGGAAGCACGGGCGTTTCCGGAAAGATGTTCATGGTTGGGGATGTTAAGCAGAGTATCTATGGTTTTCGCCTGGCCGACCCCGGCTTATTTCTCGGGAAATACAACAGCTTTGGGAAAAATGACGATTCCTGTGAAAGGAAAATAGTCCTGGCCAAAAATTTTCGCAGCAGGCAGGTTGTTATTGATGCGGTTAATTTTATCTTTCGGCAGGTAATGGGTACCACGCTTGGCGGAATTGTCTATGATAGCGATGCTGAACTTGTTTGCGGCTCGGAGTATCCGGCTGAACCGCCCCAGGAAGGCTGCGGACCGGTGGCAAGAGCCGTAGAGGTTTATGTGCTCGAGCGTGACGGGGAAGGCGGCGCCGGAATCAGCACAGATAATGCGGGGGGCAAAGAGACAGCGGAAGTCAGGGATGAAGCAGAGGAAAATGAAAGCAGCGCTAGTCAGGGTACGGAAGATGAAGACCTCGACTCAGCCCAATTGGAGGCCAGGGTTATCGGTTCCAGGATTCAGGAGCTCTTGGGCAGCGCAGTCTGGGATAAAGAAAAGAGAGAATACCGGCCTGCCCGGTATAAGGATATCGTTGTACTTATGCGCTCGACAAAGGGGACGGCGCTGACATTCACGGATGAATTCCGCCAGTTGGGGATACCGGTCTACAGCGAGACAGGGACAGGATATCTGGGCGCCGAGGAAGTACAGACAATGCTGGCGCTGTTGAAAATAATTGATAATCCTCGGCAGGATATTCCGCTGGTTGCGGCACTGCGTTCTGCAATTGTCGGACTCACGGCTGCTGAACTGACGTCGGTAAGATTATGCCGCACAAAAGGTGATTTTTATGATGCCCTCAGAGCGGCGGCCTGGAAGGAAAGGAAAGCACAACAGCGCAAGCTGCGGGAATTTTTGTTGAAGCTGCAGCGCTGGCGGACTTATGCCCGGCGAAATTCCGTGGCAGAACTGGTCTGGCTTTTGTTTCGCGAGACAGGCTATTACGATTATGCGGGGGCGTTGACGGAAGGTAAACAGAAGCAGGCCAATCTCCGAGCTCTCCATGACCGCGCGAAGCAATATGAAAACACGACTATGAAGGGGCTGTTTAAATTCCTGCGCTTTCTCGAGAAGATCGAGGATACAGGCAGCGATCTTGGGGCAGCGCGAGCGCTCGGCGAAAAGGAAGATGTCGTCCGCGTAATGAGTATACATAAGAGCAAGGGTCTGGAGTTCCCTATTGTATTTCTGGCCGGGCTGGGACGCAAATTCAACCAGAAAGACCTGAGCGAGGATATTTTACTTGATAAGGAACTCGGGCTTGGCCCGGTGTGGGTGGATGCACAAAAACGCCTGAAATACCCGACACTCGCAAGAATTGCGGTGAGGAACAAACAAAAACGCGAGCTTTTAGCGGAGGAAGCCCGAATATTGTATGTCGGCATGACGAGAGCAAGAGAGTCTTTGATCCTCGTCGGAACTGTCCGCAATTTGCAGAAAAAAGCAAACAGCTGGAGAAAAGCAAGTAAAGAAGGGCACTGGGCGCTCAGCCCCCATGTTACGAGCCGGGCAGTATGTTATTACGATTGGCTCGGGCCTTGTCTCCTGCGCCACCGGGACGGGCAGTTTCTTGCGAAGAGGTTTTTACCGCTGAGCCGGAGAAACGGCCAAACGGCGGAAAATGCGATTAATCAGGATTCTTCAAGCTGGCAGATATATCTCTGGACACAGAACGATATTCGTGAATACGCGGGAAAACTGCGGCAGGACTATACTCATGAATTAAGCAGGGTCCGCTCGTTGCTGCCGGTTGCGGAAAGTGAAACTGCAGCGGAGAAAGAAGGACCTAGCGCGAACGCTAGCGGTGACATAAAAATATTAATCAATAAAAGATTAGGCTGGGCGTACGCTTTTCCGGCGTTGGCCGATATCCCGGCAAAGCTTTCTGTCACGGAGATCAAAAACCGCTACCAGCAGTTCGCTCAGGATGACTTGAGCAGCCAAAGCTTTAGTCAAACATTCAACGTGGCCTCGCCTTTTGCCAGACGCCCATTGTTTTTACAGGAAGAGCATGGCTTGTCTGCCGGTGAAAAAGGCTCGGCGCTGCATGTTGTCATGAGACATCTCAAGCTGGCTCAGCAGTTGAATGAGGGAACACTTCATGAGCAAATAGAGGAGCTTGTTACCAGGGAGATTATCACGCGCGAGCAGGGTGACAGTGTTCCGACCGCCGCGATTGCCGGTTTCTTTCGCTCCGGTTTGGGTGCGCGGCTGAAAAACAGCAGCGAAGTCCTGCGCGAAGTCCCGTTTACGCTGGCGCTTGAGGCTAATGAGTTATACGGCGGCGCGCAGGACCTGTCACATGAAAAAATTATCATCCAGGGAACTATCGACTGTCTCTTCGCGTCGGAGGGAGGCTATGTTCTCGTTGATTACAAAACGGACCGGATTAAACCCGAAGCAGGGGATGTGCTCAAAGAGCGATATAATGTGCAGATGAAGCTCTACGCCAGAGCTGTTGAGACTATTTTAAGAAAGCCTGTCCTTGAAAAGTACCTCTATTCATTCTATCTTGGTGAGGCAGTGAAGCTGTAAAGTTTGCCCACCGGCGCCTTTTTATGATAATATCTTTTTGGCAGCAGCTGAGAGGGGGAAAAGTCGTGAAAATAGGATTAATTGGTTTACCACTAACCGGAAAGACAACAGTATTCAATCTCTTAACAGCCTCCAAGGTGGCTACCGGGATATTTTCCGGTAAGACACAGACGAATATAGGCACGGCGAGAGTTCCGGATATACGTATAGACTTCCTGAGCAATTTGTACAAACCCAAAAAGACCACATATGCACAAATAGAATTTGTCGATGTGGCCGGGCTTACCGCCAGCGCCGAAGGACAAAAATCCGGGGCTGCGAAATTTCTTAACGATGTCAGAAATTGTGACGCCCTGGTCCATGTGTTGCGGGCTTTTCAGAGTTCGCAGGTTGTTCATGTGAACGAGGTCATCAATCCCGGCAAAGACTTGGAGACAGTAGAGCTGGAGCTTTTGTTCGCTGACCTGGAGGTCATTGACAAACGGATCGAGCGCCTCAAAAACGGTAAAAAAATTACAAAGGAGAATGCCGAAGAACTCGGGCTTCTCGAAAAATGCTATGCTGTCCTTGAAGAGGGCGGCGCGATGCTGGATGTAAAACTAACAGAACAGGAACGTATTTCTTTACGCAATTATGCGTTTTTGACGGAAAAGCCGCGGTTGGCAGTTGTTAACCTTGACGAACAACAGTTTCAGGCGAAAGATTACCCGAACAGGACAGAGCTTCAAGGCCTGTGCCACGAGAAAAATATTCCGTTATTGGAAATCAGCGCGCTCATGGAGTTGGAGATCTGTGATTTAGACGAAGCCGATAAAAATTTATTTATTGAAGACCTGGGCATGACTGAGACCGGGATTGAACTTTTATCCCGCAGTGTATACGAGCACATGGGTCTCATCTCGTTCTTCACTGTCGGCGAGGATGAAGTCAAGGCCTGGACGATTGCACGGGATTTGAGCGCGAAAGAGGCGGCCGGAAAAATTCACTCGGATATCGAACGGGGGTTTATCAGGGCCGAGGTAGTAAAGTATAAGGATTTAGCAGAACTGGGGAACATGGCCAAAGTGAAAGAAAAGGGCTTGTTCAGACTTGAGGGCAAAGAATATCAGGTTGAAGACGGGGATATAATCAACTTTCGGTTTAACGTTTAAGGGGCATTTTACATAAAAATGAATAATAGTAATATATAAAGACTCCTAACAGGAAAGACTACAACTATAAGTATAGTTTAAACTGTTAGGGGGTTCTGACATGGAAAATGATTACAGCCGGATTGCCGGTAAATGTCCGCAATTTGAATCAGTTCGTTCGGCGAGGGGAATTGAATCAGGTCTGCTGGATACGAGAGACTTATCGCCACGCTGCGACCATTGTTACTATTGGGCACATGGTTTGTGCGATTTATTTCAAGCCAGGGGAAAATAATCATAAAATTTATAGCAGGAGAACTTCTCGGCGCTGTCGAAATTAATTACAAAGTCCCAATTCCATTGATCGGGAGGTTGTACTATGTTGACAAGAATATGCGCAGGTGGAGTTGTTTTCCAGGATAATCAGGTTTTTATCCTGAAAAACGATAAGGATGAATGGGTACTGCCGAAAGGGGCAGTTCGCAGTCAGGAGATAGCCCTTGATGTTGCGATGGAGCGTGTGAAAAGAGAAGCAGGTATTGAGGCACAGGTTATTTCTCCTGCAGGTGAAACGAGCTATGAATTTTATTCATATTCACGTAACAAACCGGTGTGTAACAAGATTGACTGGTTTATTATGGAGGCAATTGACAATAATATTTCCGTCAATAAAGAAGAAGGATTTATCGAAGGCGGATTTTTCCCTATCGAGGAAGCGCTTGAAAAGATTACCTATAGTCAGGATAAATCTATTGTTCGTCTGGCTTACCGGAAATACATTTTTTTCCGCGATGAAGAAACCCAGACGACGGTGGGCTAAAGCAGCTTTTCAAATGATATCGATTTGTGGTCACTGACTCTCTATTGCGTTGAGCATCAAGGAGTCGGGACCATTATTTTTTTGTGTAATTTTAGATCTGGTTTTCTAATATATTGGTGTTAGCGGTTAGCTAGCAGATAAATTAGATGAATAGGGGTGAAGCCATATATTAGAAGGTATTAAATGCCCCATATGTACGGCGATTTGTATGGTGTCCGAAGTAGAAGACGGAGAAATGGTCAGGTGTTCCTGCTGCAACGCAAAATTTACCGTCACGCAGCTAAGAAGGTACAAGATTATTCCAAAGGAACTTGAANNAGAGGACACCTTGCACGTCTGGATAACAATCAGATGGAGAAATTTATCAATGATGTGGATAACGAAACCCTGCTTTTTATGGTTGAAACTGCTACGTCTGAGCTTGTCGAAAGGTATAGGAAAAGAGAAAGGATGCTGGGGACTAAGTGAATTAGGGATCAAATCAGTTAGTATTTCGCGGATTTTTTTATTAGCAGTGAGTATCCATAGCTGTATTTTGTTTTCAATTGTAAGCACGGCATTTTCCTACGGAGTCTGTAAACCAGGTCATCGACCAAATGAAAAGTACCAATATTGTTGATTCCCCAAACTTGCTGAAGGATTTGTTCTTTGCTGAGAATTTGATTTTGATAAGTGATGAAAAGGTGGAACAGATTATATTCCATATTTGTTAATTCTAAAGGGTTGCCATTTTCACTGACAACTCTTTTTTCCCTGTCAATAGTATAAGGCGGTAACACGAATGTATCAGTCATTGGGTTGGTCAGATCCTGTTTTCGATGAGTATAGACTCTTTTCAGCAGTGTACGGGTCCGAAGAACCAGTTCTTCTGCCATAAAAGGCTTAGCTAGGTAGTCGTCGCTCCCCAGTTCCAATCCGATGATTTTCTCGATATCTTTGTTCTTTGAAGAGATAAAAATCACGGGGATTGGAGAACAATCCATTTTTATCTCTTTTAGAAGCTCATAGCCGTTCATGCCAGGCAACATAATATCAATTATCCAGAGGTGTGGGCGATCCCCAATTTTCAATCTGGCATCTTCGCCAGATGAAAAAGAGTGAATTTGCCAACCTTCCTTTTGCAGGTAATAGGTAAGAACCTTATTAAGATTTATTTCATCTTCAACAAGATACACACGATAGTCCATCAAATTCACCACCTTATAATTATAACAAGCAGCTAAGATAATTTTACAATGATAATACCATCAAGTCCAGAATAATATAGCAAATAAAAGAATATATTTAGAAAATAAAATCAATTAAGAGGAAATGGCTGTTATATGCGGAATAGTAATAACAGATGATAATTTGACAGGTGATGGTCAAGTGGAAGTAAATGCATCGATTTTGGAAATAACAATAATCATTGCCAGCATATTCATATTCGTCTATTTATACTGGCGTTTTCGCGATCCAACATCAGGGCTATGGTCTTTAAACAATATAGTCTATCTTGCTGCCTTTATTGTTGTGTTTTACTATGACAAGGGGAGCTCGAAGGTAATGCCGCCGGCTGCACAGTTTATCGATTGGACGGCTTTTTTTGTCGGCCCTTTTTTTGCCTGTTGGGGTGTATTTAAGTTTGTTAATAAGCCGTTTCCCGTATTGCTGCCTGTGGTATGTATAATCGCAATTATATTCAATGCTATTCATATCTTTTATTTTAGAAACGATTTCACGGATATATTTATTAACACTTTTCATGGAGTCTGTCTGGTATGGGCAGGGATACTATTAATTGGCAGCAGGAATCTGTCCGGAATATGGAAATATATCAGTGGTTTTTTGATGGTATTAGGCGGGGTTATGCCATTGTGTTCGTTTTTGTTTTCCCGGTATTCCTCGTGGGGCAGAATCCATAACGTTTTGAGCTGGTCCATGGTGTATTTACTGTACGCTATCATTGGTATGGTTACGATGCTGGGATTGTTGATTCTATATTATCAAAAAAGGATGCAAAATGGGGATGGGCAGCTAGCTCTGCTGCAGGCTGCCTCCCACGAACTGAAAACACAGGCCATGGTCGTCAGCAATTATTCAAAGCTGATAGTTGATGGTGTTTATCTGGGTGGGACTCTTGAGGATAGCGTGCAGGTCATAAATAACGAGGCGAAAAAACTGGAAAAGCGTGTCAGGGGACTTTTATATTTGAGTAAAATAAATAGTCTGCATGAGCAAACTCCAAAGCAGGATACCTTCGACCTGGCGGAATTGCTGAACGAAAGTATCGTACGGTTCGGTTGGCGACGTAAGGATCTTACCTTTGACAGCAAATTGGAGTCCCTTCTTATGAAGGGTGACCGCGAACAATGGGAGGTTGTTCTGGAGAACATACTGGACAATCAAACCCGTTATGCTGTTAGTCGTATCGCAGTAGCGCTGAATGGAAAAAAGAGCGCAGAGAACGCATTGCTGCGTATTTGGAATGATGGGGCCGCAATCGATCCCCTGATAATGGGCAAACTTTTTCACGAATACCAGGCTGGCAAGGGCGGAGAGTTTGGTCTCGGTCTTGTCATAGTCAAAAAGATTTTGGAATTTCATCAGTCACGGATATGGCTAGCGAATGAAGAGCAGGGCGTTGCTTATTACATCGAGGTCAATACAGACTTGGCCTGTTAGGTGCTGAATGAAAAGAAGAATATGAGAAAATTATGGAACCCGGCATTTTTGCCGGGTTTCTTTGTTGACGATAATTTCGATAATTGCGTAGATAATTTTTCGAGATTTATTTAATAAAATTATAATTGAGGATAGTGAAAAGTGAAAATTGCAAAATGCAGACAATATTTAGTAGTTGCTGTAATAACAACAATACCATGAAGTGTGAGAAAAGGAGGCGATAAAAGAAAAAATTGAGACGGGAAAAATATCAAAAGGAGGAGGCATTTGGTAATGGAAAAACAAAAAACAAAAAAAGGGTTATTCATGCTAACGGTCATATTGTCGGGGCTGCTTGTGTCGGGGGCAGCTATAACAGCCAGTCAGTATAACGGACAGACGGCGGGTGTAGTGCAGAAGCAGGGGAAAGTTGCTGCTCCGGAGGTTAGTTCCCGCATGACGGGACAGATCATTGCACCTTCAGAACAGAACGTGATGGAAGCATCAGATTTTCAGAACCCCCTTGATAGTAATAATAGTAATGCTAAAAAAGTAAAATCAGGCCGGGCGGGAACTTTGTTTTCAGAAGTAACTACCAAATGGCAGAAGAAGTGAGGAGGAGTGAGATAAATGAGTAAAAGGAGCAAACGATGGTTGTTGGCTTTTTTGATCCTGATAGTTGGCGTACAATTTGCCGCAGTGGCAATGGCCGCACCGCCATCCTGGACTCCGCCTGTAAGCGGCGTTAACGATTTCCAGACCTCCACATTTACAGGGACGGCGACATATTCCATCCCGATTGATGTGCCACAAGCAGTAGGACGCATGGCACCGGGCATTGCGCTTACATATAACAGCCAAGTAATTGATGATGGGGGCTCTTCCCTGAGCGGTAACCGGATTAGAGTGGGTAAAGGCTGGAGTATAACGGGTATTCCGTCCATTCAGCGGGGTTCTTTGGACAGTGATGACTTTTATCTGGTTTTTGGCGGCAGCCGCAGCAAGCTGGTATTAAAAAGCGACGGGTACTATCATACCGAAGATGACGATTTTGCCAGAATCAAGTTTGAAAACAACAACGACGGTGATGAGGCAAACGACTACTGGTGGATGAGAACCAAGGATGGCACCTATTACGAATTTGGCTGGACCGCCGGTTCCAATCACTACACCAAAAAGAATAGGGACAACTACTGTGGCAACTATAGCATCACCTACCAGTGGGACGTTAACTTTATCAGCAGTGTGGACGGAGACATGATGGGGTTTGGATATTATGAGGGCAGCACCAGCGCCTCCACCCAGACGGCGAGTGCGGGGGGGGTAACCTGTACAGCTCTAACCGAGCATGAAATCATCAGCGGGATTGCCTATATCATCTACAACTACCATAATGACACTAGCGGTCCCGTTGGAGGAAAGCAGTTCCGGGTGGACTTTGCCGTAGACGGCGATTTTGATTACGGCTACGGGTCTGACTCCAGTACCAACCCTTTGAGATGTGTTTACTGGGTAAACAGTTTAACAAACAGAATCAGGTACACCAGCATTACCACAAAGGTGGACGGGCAGGTCATCAATCAGTATCAGTTGAACTATGATTCGGACGGCAGCAATGAAGCTATGAAGCTGACCTCCGTCAAGACTGTCGTCGGAGAAGATAGCAGCATACCTCCGGTTACTTTCAGCTATGATGGCACCGGACGTCTAGCGGAAGTTTACGATGGAACAAGCGGTGGGAAAAAGCAGTTGAGCTATCAGAGCTACAGCTTAAATAATAATACCCGTTACCGGGTATCTTCCGAAACAACGCTGGACGGGATGGGAAATTCATACACTACCAGCTTTAGCTATAGCGGGGAACTTTGGACGAACGATGAGTTTTACGGTCATAGCTATGTCAAGACGACCAACAGCGTGGGGAACTACACGGAAACATGGTTTAACCAGGATGAAATTAAGAAAGGAAGACCCAGTGAGATTCAGGCCAAGAATGCTGCGGGAGTTCTCTTAAATAAGACTGTAAATACTTACGGAAATATAGCTATCGGCGCTATGGCGAAAGTATCGGTAGGTACTGACGGCGCCATCTATGCATGTGATTCCGACAACAGTTTTGTTAAGTGGACAGGCAGCGATTGGGTCAAACCGGGCGGATATATCAAGGACCTTTGTGTAATAAGTGCAACGGAGGCTTATGGCATAGGCGGAGACGACGCGCTTTGGAAATGGGACGGTTCCAACTGGACGGGCTGCGGGGGTACTGTAAAGCAAATATCGGCGGGCGGCAGCA
>DIVP01000010.1 GCA_002422465.1 Peptococcaceae bacterium UBA6129
AACGGCTAAACAAGCAGAAAAAGAAATTATGGCAGGTAATTATCGCGGACCGCTGCACGGTATACCAATTGCTTTGAAAGATTTGTTCTATACCAAGGGCGTCCGGACTACTTCCGGAAGTATGCCTTTTGACTCATATATACCTTCCTATGACAGCGCTATAGTTGCAAGGCTCAAACAAGCAGGCGCCATAGTGTTGGGAAAATTGAATATGCACCCGCTCGCTTACGGTGTTACAGGAGAAAACTCTGAGTATGGGGATATGCATAATCCCTGGAATCCGGAACTAATCACCGGTGGGTCCAGTGGGGGTTCGGCGTCGGCGGTGGCCGCAGGTGAGTGCGCCATCGCGATGGGAAGCGATACAGGCGGCTCTGTAAGAATTCCCGGGGCCTTGTGCGGTATTGTAGGATTAAAGCCAACTTATGGATTGTTAAGCACACATGGACTTACTGCGCTCTCATGGAGTCAAGATCATCCCGGACCTCTGACGCGCACTGTTCGTGACTGTGTCTTGGCAATGAATGTATTAACCGGCGGCAATTATACAACCGCTTTGAACAGTGAAATAAATGGGATAAGAATAGGGATTCCCAAAGAATTTGAGAAGCTGCCCATTGATGCAGAGGTAAAAAATACTGTCGCAAAGGCGATTGACAGACTACAGGAGTTAGGGGCGGTTGTCACAGAAGTCTCATGGCCGCTCTTGGGAAAATCCATGGCTATAGCAAATACCATTCAGATGAGCGAGGCGACAGCTTATCACAGTGATTTAATCAAAACCTGCGGCTCAAAGCTTGAGGAAACGATGCGCCTGAGCCTGGAAGCCGGATTTTTTATATCGGCGCATGATTATCTGCAAGCACAAAGAGCCAGGGTTCTCTTTGTCAGAGAAAGCATAAAAATGATGGAAGCTGTAGACGTTATTATAAGTCCGACTACCCCGGTACCCGCTTTCAAGATTGGTCTCAAGGCGTGTGAAGTAGGAGGAGCTAAAAAACATGTGGTTTCTCTGCTCACCCAGTACGTGCGCCCCTTCAACGTAAATGGCTTCCCGGCGATTACTGTACCTTGCGGATATTCTCAAGCAGGATTACCCATTGGTATGCAAATTGCCGGTCGGCCTTTTGGCGAAGCAACCGTGCTTCAGGCTGCATATGCGTACGAACAAAATACAGATTGGGGTAAGAGAAGACCATACTGTTGAAGGTGAAGATAAATCTATTCGACTAGGGCAGGAAGAAAGGTGAAATAACTTGCCGGGAAAAGTAGTCCAGGTGAATTTAGAGTACGGGAAGCCTACCGTGGAAGTGGCTATCCAAAAGATGAAAAATTCTTTAACGGATCATAAAAAAATGGGTTATAAAGCCGTTATTCTCATACATGGCTATGGCTCTTCGGGTATTGGCGGTAGCATAAAAACAGCAGTTGCCAGAAGCCTCGGTGACTATAGCATGAAAGGCATAGTCCGAACATATGCAGGTGGGGAGCAATGGAATAACAAGAAGAAAGAGTTCTTAGGTATATGTAGGGATTTGGAGAAGTATGAACGTATGATAGATAATAATGAAGGTGTTACTGTCGTTATTTTAAGGTAAACTAGGAGTTAGTTGTTATATCCCATTCTTCAGCGCAGGATCGGGGAATGCCAGAGGGGGAAGCCTGCAGAATTGGTCTCATAAGTAGGTGATTTGATTGTTTTGGAACTGGGGTAAGATGAATAAGACCGTGAAAGAATTAAGAAAGAATCAAGGTTTTACTGCTAAGCAATTAGCTGATAAAGTGAAGGTTGACACTACAGATATATTAAAAATCGATGAGATGAAATTAAAGGATGTACCTGAACCATTTAAAGCAAAGATTAAACCATATGTAACCGGAGAATACACAGATAAAATACCTTGGTAGTAGTAAAGCGCATACGCATGAGAATGGAAGCTCCGGTCGACACTTATTTCATAATTTTTAACTAAGATATGACAATTTTATAGAATAATTATTTACCTTTAGCAAGAAATATGATATATTCTCATCAGATGTTATATTATGTCAATAAAGGAGAAGTCTAGTCGAATGAGCCGAGTTAATGCGTTAAGGGACAATCTATCTCATTTGATTATTGAAGAGGGAAAAAAGCTGAACGCAAAGGAAGTGGTTCAGCTAAGCACAAAACTTGATAAATTGATTATTCGGCAGATGAAAGAGATTAATGGGTTAAATAAGCAACTTACTTTTTTCTCTGAATACTATTAGCAACGTACCAGGGCGAGGAAGGTACTTCTATTTGTTTCGTTTAGCTTCATAAGAAAATGGATTGTATATAGATACTGGTTAAAGATATTGCCTGCTAGGTAACTTAACCTATTGCCCCATTGTTTATTTGGTTTAAAAGTAAACTGTGGGGTTTATTAATATTATCAGTCGGTATTTTTGCTTGCAGGCAGGTTAATACTTACTTATGATACGTCTCTTTGCATGTGAATTATTGTTAAGGTTTTTCTAAGGTTTCTCTAAGGTTTCTCTAAGGTTTCTGTGGTATAAATTAATAGGTTGGCCAAAAATACAGAAATAATATTAAATTGAAAGGAAATAAAAATATGGAAAATGCAGCACAACGCAATAAGCTAATAATCGGGCTTCTTATACTAATTGCAGTTATTGCTCTCACTTATGTGGGGTGGAGAGTATATACAGCAAACGATGTTGTAGCCCGGATCAACAACGACACTATCACGAAGAATGAACTTTATGACTATTTAATCAAGCATGGTGGTAAAGAGGTTTTAAACGAATTGATTTCGAAAAAAGTCATCGAACAAGAGGCCGCCAGTCAAAAGATTACCCTGACTGATGCTGAGGTCAATGACGAGATGAAAAAATTAATCAATTCATACGGCGGAGAGGATGCCTTCAACCAAGCGCTGGCCTCGAGCGGCGGCTATACAATGGAAGATGTCAAGCAAGACATAACCTTGAATCTTAAGATTAAAAAGCTGATGACGCCGGGGATCACCATCACCGAAGAGGAAATGCAAACATACTTTGACGAAAATAAGGCAACGTTTGCCCAGGCGGAGCAAGTGAAAGCCCGCCATATTTTAGTCGAAAGCGAAGCTACCGCCAAGGAGGTCAAAGCTAAGCTCGACGCAGGCGGGGATTTCGCGGAACTGGCTAAAACATATTCCACAGACACTAGCAACAAGGATGCCGGCGGAGAACTGGGATACTTTGGCCGGGATAGCATGGTTAAAGAATTTGAAGATGTGGCTTTTTCACTCAAGGCAGGGGAAACGAGCGGCCCCGTGAAAACAGAGTTTGGCTATCATATCATTCAAGTCGAAGAGAAAAAGCCGGCAGCAGAAGCTAATTATGAAAACAGCAAAGAGGAGATTAAAGGAATTTTATTGGACCAGAAGATATCTGAACAGTATGAGACCTGGTTGCAGGGAAAATTTCAGGAACTGAAAGTAGAAAACCTTCTTCAATAACGAAGAATCCCACAGACTCGGCCAGACAGCGCGAGACTGTGGGATTCTTTTATATATGTTCAGCTGTTTGTTAGCCGGATGCGCCTTATTCCACATCCTGCAAAGCATCGTAGCCTTCTTCACCGGTACGGACCTTGATAACATTCTTGGTATCGTAAATGAAGATCTTGCCATCACCGATATTACCGGTATAAAGAACTTTTTTGGCTGTTTCAATAACTGTTCTTACAGGTACTTTGCTCACAACGATTTCCACCTTGATTTTTGGCAGGAGGGTTGTTTCCATTATAACACCACGGTAGTACTCAGTCCGCCCACCCTGAATGCCATAACCTAATACATTGGTAACGGTCATACCTGTAATACCGATTTTATCCAAAGCCTCTTTAAGCGCTTCAAATTTGTTCTGTTTCGTGATGATTTCAATTTTGGTCATTGTTACATCAGAAGCAACGGTATTGGGAGAGGAGACCAATTGAACAGGAACAGCCATATCCATCGGAGCAGGAGCTTTGAGCGGAACACCAGGAACATTCAATGCGACAGAGCCGTTTGAGAGGGTTTCCAGACCGCTGCGGTCAATAATGTTGAAGTCTGCATAAGAGCTTTCCAGGCCGTGCTCGCTAATGTCTAAACCTAGAATTTCGTCTTCTTTGGAAGCACGTAATCCTACGGTCGCTCTGATGATGCCGAAGATGATAATCATAGCTACAGCAACCCAAGCGATGACTGAAATAACACCAATAGCCTCAACTCCAAGAAGCTTCCAGCCTCCGCCATAGAACAAGCCTTTTGGCATAGTCAT
Source organism: Peptococcaceae bacterium UBA6129 (assembly GCA_002422465.1). Classification (GTDB taxonomy): domain Bacteria; phylum Bacillota; class Peptococcia; order DRI-13; family UBA6129; genus UBA6129. The sequence continues at coordinate 4,294 of DIVP01000010.1, forward strand.
TGTTCCGCCGGCGTAAGCATATTCAGTTGCAGAAAACAAGCCAACCATCAGTGTGCCTGCAGCGCCGCTCAAACCATGTACGCCGATAGCTCCCACCGGGTCATCTATTTTCAGCTTCTTATCAATGAATTCTATACCAAAGACAACAACAAATCCTGCAATGACACCAACGAAGAAGGCCCCTACCGGAGTAACAAGATCGGTACTAGCTGTGATTGCTACCAGACCGGCCAGGGTGCCGTTTAAGGTCATAGATACGTCTGGCTTCTTATAACGTATCCAGGTAATAATCATGACTGTGACCGTTGATACGGCGGCTGCCAAGTTCGTGGTTACAAAGATATTACCCATTAATTCCAGTATACCGTCACCTTCGGCAGAAACAGTGGAGCCCCCGTTAAAACCGAACCAGCCAAACCAAAGGATAAATACACCAAGTGCGGCAAGTGTTAGACTGTGACCGGGAATTGCTTTTGGTTTGCCGTTTTTATCATATTTACCCAAACGCGGGCCAAGCATTGCAGCGCCAACCATGGCGGCAATACCACCAACCATGTGCACAACGGTAGAACCGGCAAAGTCATGGAATCCTAACTGAGCCAGCCAGCCGCCGCCCCAGATCCAATGGCCCGAGATGGGATATACAACTGCGCTGATGGCTGCGCTGTATATACAGTAGGAGATAAATTTTGTCCGTTCCGCCATTGCGCCGGAGACGATAGTAGCGGCAGTGGCGCAGAAAACGGTCTGAAAAATGAAGAATGCGTATTTTGGAACACCGGCAGGAAGTAAAGCCGAATAATCACCCTGCGTTAAAAAATCAATGCCTCCGACGAGAGCGCTGCTCCCGGCAAACATGAGACCAAAACCGAAGAACCAGTAAATAGCGGAGCCAATTGCAAAGTCCATGAGATTTTTCATAATGATGTTACCGGCATTTTTTGCTCTGGTCATACCTGTTTCTACCATGGCAAAACCTGCCTGCATGAAAAAGACCAAAGCGGCCGTAACTAATACCCAAATGGTGCTTGCTGACGAATACATGATATCTCCTCCTGACATTTTTAAAGTTATATATAAAAAAAAGCGCTGCGGGTTTATAACCCACAACGCCTTTGTTGCTGTTAGTAAGGAAGTCTGAACGCACAACGCCTTTGTTGTCTATTTTTGATCTTGTTAGGAAGAGTATATATTGCTCCCAGGCAGTTGTCAACACGGAAAAACCACAAATTATTACAGTTACGAAAATAACTCAACATAAAGTAT
>DIVP01000109.1 GCA_002422465.1 Peptococcaceae bacterium UBA6129
GCCGCATCCTTGATAGTTCCGTTATCACCCGGTGCGGCTGCTTTATGGTATTTTACAGTGACGCCCTCTTTAGCTGAGATAGCCATATCAGCCACTGTCAATATTACATGGCTGGGGTCTGCTCCTTGGGCAGTTGACGATACCGAATAAGTCGTTGTGCTGTTTAATGTGTCTGTAACAGTAAAACCGCCATCATTAGTCTTGTCAAGATTAATACTGTTTTCGCTTAAGGTAACAGTCAGATGAGTATTATCTATTCTGGCTGCGCTAAGCAGAGATGGAGGCGTCTTATCATTGAGAGCTTTTTCCCCGGTAGTCTGTCCCGTTGCAGTGGGATTGCCGGCCTTATCAAAGACAGAAGCGGCGGTGGCCGGTGTGATTTCAATGGTTTCAGCTCCGTTGGGGGTTCCTGTCACAGTGAGGAATGCCCTGATCACCGTTTCACCACCGGACAGGGGTGAGGCAGAACCCTCAGTCGTGTTGTCAGCCTTTCTCACCGAAGAAATCTGCACATCGGTAGCGGCTCCGGTATTCTTTTTAAAGTTGGGCAAGAGGTTGCCTGCCGCTAAGATGGCAGTGCCGTTGTTAGCGCCGTATACTCCCTCATCAAAGGTGATGTCGAGGTAAGTATTGTCTGCGGAAAGGGTAGCGGAGCTTATCATCGGGGCTATTGTATCCCATGCAGCCACGGCAACTCCCGTTCCATCTGTGGCCATGTGGTTATCGACTGCATCCTTGATCGTCCCGGTACCGCCGGCCGTATACGTGACAGTGACGCCCTCTTTAGCCGAGACAGCCATATCGGCCACTGTCAGTATTACATGGCTGGGATCTGCTCCTTGGGCAGTAGACGATACCGAATAAGTCGTTGTGCTGTTTACTGTGTCAATAACAGTAAAGCCGCCATCATTAGTCTTGTCAAGATTAATACTGTTTTCGCTTAAGGTAACAGTCAGATGAGTATTATCTATTCTGGTTGCGCTGAGCAGAGATGGAGGCGTCTTGTCATTTAGAGCTTTTTCCCCGGTAGTTTGTTCATCAGGAGTAGCGTTGCCTGCTTTATCATAGACCGACGTATCGTTGGCGGGCCCTATTTCTATTGTCTCCGCTCCGTTGGGTGTGTCTGTTACAGTGAGGAAGACCCTGATAACCGTTTCACCGCCGGACAGGGGTGAGGCAGAACCCTCTGCCGTGTTGTCAGCCTTTCTCACCGAAGAAATCTGCACATCGGCTGTTCCGGTATTCTTTTTAAAGTTGAGCAAGAGGCTGCCTGCCGCTAAGATGGCAGTGCCGTTGTTAGCGCTGTATACTCCTTCATCAAAGGTGATGTCGAGGTAAGTATTGTCTGCGGCCAGAACGCACGAACCCGAAACGATTGCCGGAGCCGTGGTATCCCAGGGGGCCACGGCAACTCCCGTTCCATCTGTGGCCATGTGGTTATCAGCCGCATCCTTGATGTCGTCGGTTCCGTCTGCCGTATACGTGACAGTGACGCCCTCTTTGGCTGAGATCGCCATATCGGCCACTGTCAGTACCACATGGCTGGAGTCTGTTCCTTGGGCAGTAGACGATACCGAATAAGTCGTTGTGCTGTTTACTGTATCTATAACAGTAAAGCCGCCGTTGTTATCAACATTGTCAAGATTGGTGCAGGCTTCACTTAAGGTAACAATTATTTGTGCATTGTTTACTATCGAAGCACTATTTAGAAGAGGCGCTGCCGTATCTAACCTTATATCTTTTGCACTTCCCAGTGAGCCTATTGCTCCGGGTACTGGCAGGGTCAATACCGCATTTATTGTCGTACCTGCATTCTTTATCGTTCCTCCACTTAGGTCAAGAGAGTCGGTTGCCTTGTAATCAAGATCTGCCGCTGTGTCTCCTGCCTGCACCACATAGTTAAAAGTCAGCACGCTCGCTCCATCCCCGCTTGCATAGGTGGCATCACGATCTGTCGTCCCTGTCTCCAGGTGCAGTACAGGCGTTCCGGTTACATTTACGTTTCCGTCAAAGGTTACAGTCACCGCTATTGTTTCTCCCTCTTTATAGGAGCCGTCAGCAGTTGTCGCACTTACGCCCGTTACTGTTATTGGAATTATATATGTTACCTCAAGTATGGGTTTATAGTCAGTATCTTCATTTCCACAAAAAACGATATAATTCTCTCCCGAGGTTTCTCCGGTTAATACAAATGTTACAGTTTGGTCTCCCGATAGTTCACTGCTTGTAAAATCCGTTACGGTAAATTCATTATATTGACTTAGATTAAATGATGATGTTGTTGATAATACAGTGCCAGTATTATATGTAGAAGGCTTACCGCCGTCGACCCAACTATCGTCATTTGAACCGTATATATTAACTGTAGAGTTACCTACAATATCTACAACGTAGATTTTTAATACTGCGTTTGAGACAATCGCATTTCTACTTATAGAACTCAAATCGAACTTAATTGGCGATTTCATATCATAGGAAGAACTCGATTCAGAGGTTCCTACATAATTCACTATCCTTGGAGCATAAGAAATATTGTCACTGTTGGTGCTTGTATCAACATCTCCAGGATAAAAATTACAATATGTGTAATTATCGACAGATGCAAAAATCGCATCATTTGCTGCATACGCCTTATAACTTATTATTGAAAAGCAGCCCAATAATAGTACTAACATAATGATGAAAGTCGAAAATGAACTTTTTACTTTTTTGTTCACCATATATTCTCACCTTACCTATATATTTAATCTTCCTATAATAAAAAACCTGAAAGGCATAAGCTAAAAGTTCTGCCTTTCAGGTATGAATAATGAATACCTACTGGTTTGCCTTATTAATTATTACTGTATATGTTTTTGAATCACTGCCTATTGAGGAAGTTACAGTCACTTTAATTATGTTATCTCCGACATTTAAATCAACCGGATACACAGTCCCTGATTTTGTCACAATCGAGCCATTGGCTGTTACCATTATTGCCGCTGCAGGATCATCTGCTTGGAGGATTACGTTTACTCTACTTACGGCATTTGCCACACTTCCATTATAATTGCCAAGAGAGGTTTGACTAAATGCAGGGTTGAGGGGAACCGTTTGCATACCATTCTTAACCTGAAGACTTGTCAGATACGGGTCACTCGCCCTAGTTGCCTTTACCGAATAGTCCTGCACTGCTCCGCCAGCTCCGGCAGCAACGTGCACTGTAATAGTGTTTTCTCCGATATTAAGATTAATTGGCTGGGAAGCCTGTCCGCTTTGTACTATTGTACCGTTCACGGTAATGGTAGAATAACTGTCTTCTCCTGTAGGTGTTACCGTAATACTAGTTGAGTCATATCCTACATTGACGGTATATGAATATGTATTCTTGTTAAATACTGGTGAAAGAGTGCCGCTACTTAATGCTAATCCGCTCAGATATTGGCTGGACGGCGGTATTTCATAAGCCTGAAATTCAACTATCGAAGCAGTTCCATTATTAGTATTTAAACCCTTTGTTACAGATACTCTTAAAAACTTTGCTTTAAAGGGTGCCACCATACGGTCGGTGTTATTGTTGGTGTTGCCTGTGACACCATCTACATCGATCCAGGTGCTATTGTCTAAACTTTTTTGCAGCTTGAAATCAAGCATATTATAATTAGGAGCCCAGCCGGCAGCTCCCATGTGTTTGACGACCCATCTGTCGATCCAGTATGTACTTCCCAAATCCACCTGCATCCAGCAGGGTATGACCGCGCATACCCATCTCTGGATAGGCACCATACTTCCGTCAACTGCTCTTTGAGCCACGAAAGGCGAAACATAGCTGCTGGCAGTTGCGGATTTATTTAAAGCTAGATTACTGCTCATTTCTTTCCATCCTTTCTAAATGTTAATATATTATCTTGATGATATTAGCTTTAGCCTGATGAGGATCAATCCCTTGTCGGATATATTCCCTCCAACGCGATGTAATAGTTGGTATTTGGGATAGGTTCTGTTCCTTTCAGGTTGGGGAGGGCAAAATTGGTTTGACCGTCACCGCCATACTTATTGCCAATTAATGAAAACAATGCGTCATTACCGTTTATTGGCAGCAGTCGTCCATCGCAGAGCGCTAAGTACATTGGTTCAAATGTGTAGGGTAATAATTCGATTTGGCCCACAAATAAATTATCCATAACATATCCTCCTTCTAAAAATAGTCACAAAACAGGTTTAAAACTAACTTCTGCTCGGGTATAAGCCCATCAGCGCAATGTAATAAAAGCACTGACCGTTTGACGGTGAATCGGGTTCTGCTCCGCGCAGATCCGGTAAAGCAAAATTGGTTTGACCGTCACCGCCGAATCTATTGCTAATAAGCGAAAACAGCGCAGTATTCTGTTGAATCGGCAGCAGCCGACCGTCGCATAACGCCCATCCTCGTGGCTCGAACCCATACGGGAATGTCTTTATTTGCCCGATGTAAAAATCCATGATATAACCTCCTTTTTACGCTAATTCCTGGATGGATAGATACCCTGCAGTGCAATATAGTATTGATTGTATTGCCCAATCGCGGCATTTCTTAGGTCCGGCAGGCCGAAAGTAGTAGTGCCGTTGCCGCCGAATTTGGTGCCTAATAATGTATAAAGGGCTTGATATTCGTTGATTGAAAGCAGCTGACCGTCGCAGAGCGCCCAGTTACGGGGCGTAAAACTGTAAGGGAACAATTCTATTTGGCCAAGAAATGGGTCCATAAATCTTCCTCCTTTTCCAAATTATATTTAATAATATAATTATATATATTACATTGGGACAATTCCAACTATTTCATTCGACATAATGCGACAGCGCTCCTGATAGTGGCGCAACGCAACGGATTGGCAACCGTCTTAACACTCTGATCACTGTCGCTGTTGTAAAAAGCCGGTTCTGGTCCTGAACAAGCCTGGTCGGGATATTGCCGGGACGCTCCCATGGCGGTAATTTTTCGTAAGGATTGGGCACCTTTAAAATATTATCTGAACTCCATCCCCCATCAGGTTGTTGTACTTCAGTCAGCCATTCTATGCTTATAGCAAGTATTTTTGTGTATTCCGGCCCTTCCTTGGTCATCTCTAACACAAAAAGCGCCAGCGCCTTATTGAATGGTGAAAGAAGAAAGTCCTGTTGTCTAATAATCCATGCAAGACCTTTTCTCGCGGCAGTACGTTCACCGATCTGCCATAAAAAACTTACGGCTAAACTTGTGCCGTACATTCGCCCGTTCCACCAGTATGATTCCCAACATCCCGCACTCAGCTGATTTCTTAGTAAAAAGTCTTTTATCTGTAAAAGGACTTCCAGATACCGTTCTTTATCAACTCTGAGGAGAGCTGCCCCAGCCATCGCCGTTACTGAAACTTCAGGCCTACACCATCCGCTTTGTGCAAAAACGTAGGTTTTATCAGGCCGGTAGGTAACAAACCCACCCGTATCGTTATCCTGAAAGGATATCAAAAAATCGGCAAGTCGATATAATAATTCTCTTTCTCCGTTGGTTTCATTGAAACTTGCCAGCAGCCGCAGAACATTCGAGGTAGAATCGGCGTCCGCCGGGGTAGTGTTATTATATCCCCATCCGCCTCCGGGAAGCTCGGTTGCTAAGAGCCAGGCTGCTGCTTTTTTAACATATTTTACAGCGTTGTCCTGTTCAAGCAAGGCATAGCTGATATAGGCAGTGACCCATTGGTTGCTGGTCGCTACCTCGGATATATGGAAATCTTCCCAGTATCCCTTTTCATTTTGACGTGCGCCGATAAATTCAAGGCTCTTTTGAAGTGCAAATAGTCTTTTGTTTTCCATAGGTCCTGGCTGTTCCCCTTTACATATTCATTATTTCCATTCCAAAAAATGATATAAAATCATTAGGCTGGTACCGTTCATCCCAGTTTTCTGCGTCTGGCCGTATATACAGAGTAACTTCGGCCTCACTATTCTTATTGGCTGCAATGCCAATCCAGGATAAATACGAGTCTTCATTTTTCTGGAGCCATAAATCAAATTCTCTTTTATCCAAACCCGTATTGATTAAACCCATCAGCTTACTAATGTTCCTTCCAATTTCATTAATCGTCACCTTTCGGGAAGAAGAAAGATGATACCCGATCATATTCTCTTTGTTTACGAGTGGATTTTTTCTCTCACATACCTGTGACCAGGATTCAAACGGCAAAATTTGCAGAAAGGTCTTTATAAACTCATCTTGTAACCCCATCTGGGCAAAATGCTTTGTCACTAGGGGGTAATCGGTTTTTGGAACAAGGGTATAATTTTTTACATAAAAATTTGAATCATCCTTGAATTCATAACCGTATGCCTGGCCGCCTTCGTGAAAATAGATTCTTTTGCCGCCGCTGTCATAGTCATAGCCGACTATCATCCTGATTCGCTTTGAATGCCTTTCTTTAATAACATCCAGTAATTGTGAGGGGGCATCAACGCCCTCAAGGACTTTTTTAATCATATTTAACGTAACTGCCGGGGCGCCAACTACCGGTATGGCGTATCTGTTATAACTAATTTTCTCTTTGCCTATTTTCACCGACATTTCAATATCCGGCTCCCTGCTCATACCCCATATGCCATAAAGCTGGCACATTAAATTAAACAGTTTTAGCAGTCCGTCATAATCATCCGAATTGGCATTTTTTAAAATGAAAGTTCTTGATTTTGCTTCGCTCTTTGTTGGATCAATCATGCCCAAATCCCCCCTGAATAAGAATATCTTGCAGAAAAATCTACATTAAATTTCCCGCGCCGGAGTCTTACTTTGCCTTGGACACTCGGGCTGGGCATCATAGATAGTACCGTAGGAAGAGTATACATCCCTGTAGCAATAACCTTTTTCCTGATGACACGTTTCATATTCGGGACAATCGTAACATGCGGTTCTTTGGAACTTGCTCCTGTCGGGGTACAGAAAGTTAAGGAGTTTATCAGAATTCCATACTCCCAGAATTCCCTCTTGAAAGACATTGCCTACAACGAAGTCGGCGTTATGCGGAGATTGCTCGCATAATGTCACCTCACCATTAGGCTGGATGATAAAATTGGAGCGGCCCCCTGAACAGACGGACCGGTTATGCCAGCCCTCCCAGGAAAGGTTCCGGGGTCCGCCCGCAGATGTATTTTCCTGAATATTAATCACGAGGTTTGGGAAATCAGCTTTGATACGGTTTGCTGTCTCACTGATACGTTTTTTTTGCTCAGAAGATAAAAACAACCTATCGTTATGGTGAAAGTGGCTTCTGCTATATTGCACAAAAGTAAACTCCTTCACGCCCAGGTCGGAAAAATATCTTACAATTCCATCTATCGCATCGGCATTATAAGCAGTCAATACACATTTTATTCTGGGAATTATTCCTGCTTTTACAAAGTTTTTTGCGCTTTCGACCGCCTGTTGGAAATAACCTTTTCGGCTTACGAGATAGGAGGCTATCTCCTCATCAGTGCTGTCTATACTGATTTGTACCGGACGAATCAGGTATTGCGGGATATCAAAACGGCCTATCCCCATTTCTGCCAACTGGCAGGCTTCTGATAGGGATATCTGCTTCTTGGTTGAGACAAAAAAGGTAAAATCTCTTGCTACCATTTCTTTTAATATATCTAATCCGTCAGCCCGGCTGAAGATATCGCTTCCTCCCAGATCGACCAGGAAAATTTCATTTTCATATAATTCATCAAATATCTTCTTCCACTGGTTAACATCAGCCTCTTCACATTTTTTCCTTTCAGCATAACAGTAAATACAGTCACATACGCATCGGTTAGTAAAAGCGATTTTAACTGACAGCGGCCTTTTTAGCCGCCAGGCAGGATAATGATAGCCGGCAATATCCGGTATAAAATACTCATAGTTCTTGCTTAAAGAGGGACTGTTGTTGCCTTCAAGAGAAATAAACCCCTCCAGCGCCGCCACATCATCAAACATCTCGTCAAATCTCCGGGACCAAAGCTCTTGAAGATCATCAGGCACATTATATATTTCAAAAAGCACATTTTTTATATCCAGCCAGGTGTTCGTGCCGTCAAATAACGGAATAACCGAGGCCATAACAGGTGAAAGCACCTTGAAAACGTCTTTTTCCACTGTGCTTTTGTACGCGATGATGTTTTGCTTATCGTTACGCAGCCTCCATAGTTCAGATATTCTTGGCCTGTCGTTTAGGGAATATATCATCTGCTTCTCCTCTTTTCTATAACATAAAACCACCACCTTACAAAGGTAATGGTTTATGTTTAAACATGTTTTATTTAGTTTTGCTTACCAATGTGCACCATTTGTACACTGATCGCAGTTTGTTGCTGTAGCCTGCATGGATTCCCACGAACTAACCAGCGCTTTCTCAAGAACATTGCTGTCAACAGTTACGCCCGAATTCTGCAGCTGTTTTTTTAATAAATCGGTAAATAGGGATAATTTTTTTTCGTCCTCTTTTTGCAACATTTTTTAATATCTCCTTTCTATGTGTTTTTTTAGATTTTATCACAGATATTCCCACATGTAAATATAAATTTAAAATATTATATTATTTAATAGTATTATTAAATAATTAGCAGCCATCACTGTTTGCGGGGATCAAATGAGTATTTGGGGTTGCTCTTTTAATACTAGAGGAACGCGCAGAAAAGCTTTTAGATAAACCTCTAGCACCGGGTTCTGGACTTTCTTTGGGGGGTGTTATCTATTAATTCGAATGCGGAAGGCCAAAAATATTCAATTTCAGCACGGCGGTCAAAACTGCCAAGCCATACATGGCTATTTTCGTCAATTCAGAATAGTTGATGGGAAAATATACATATATTACAAATAATTTCTATAAAAATCGACTCAATATAAAATATAATATAGATGTTTGCAAAAACTTAGGAAATTGAGGTGCGGGAGATATATAAAATGATTGAAATACATATTTTGCAAATGCAAAATCATATTAAACAAACTGATTACAATAAACTTTTAGGTTACATAACAAAAGATAAAATTGAGCGTTTGGGTAGATTCCACCGCTTTGAGGATGCACAAAGGTCTCTATTGGGTGATATTCTTGCAAGATACGCAATATGCTCAAGGGAAAAAGTTGAAAATGAAAACTTAACATTTGGTAAAAATGAGTATGGTAAACCACTGTTGATAAAGCCCGATGGAATCCATTTTAATATATCTCATTCAGGAAACTTTGTAGTATGCGCAATACACAATAATCCCATCGGTGTTGATGTCGAAACCATAAGACGAATTGACTTTACAATTGCAGAAAATTATTTTTCAAGAGAAGAATATGATGCACTTTTAGGTCAACCGGAAGAAATGCGGCTATACTATTTTTTTATTATTTGGGCACTGAAAGAAAGCTATATTAAAGCTGAAGGGAAGGGACTAAACATTCCCTTGAATTCCTTCACTATAAAAATGGAAGGCCATAGTATTAACTGTGTAAATAGTAAAGGACAGATGAAGTACTGTTTCGAGCAAGGCTTGTTGGATAACAAAACCATTTTTGCGTTCTGTACCATGGATAAAATAAGTGCTACAAAAAAATACTGGACTATTGAAGAAATTTTAGAAGAAACATACTCCTGGCTTTAGAAGTTATATATCTAAGAAAAACTATATCAGCATAATATGTTGAAATTTTAAAATAATAATAAAAATAATATAAAATTATGGATTTATATTGCATATAAACTTGAAATAGGTTAAAATTATACGAAATAAGGAAATATAGCAGCTTAATGGAAATAGATAAAAAACATGGCAATATTGGCAGATACAGCAAAACGATTTTTGCGTTATGGAAAGGTGATAAATATTGAACAAACGAGTCGTTGTAACTGGAATAGGGATAGTTTCACCGCTTGGATTAAATGTTCAGAGTTTCTGGGAAGGCCTGATTCAAGGCAAATCCGGAATAGGCCATGTAACAAGATTCAATCCAAAAGACTTGTCTTCTCATGTTGCGGGAGAGGTAAAAGATTTTAACCCTAAGGAGTATATAAAAAATACTTCCGTAAGATGGATGGACAGATTCACACAACTTGGCGTCGCTGCAGCACGCATGGCAGGGGAAGATGCCCGGATTTTTGAATTGCCGGATTATGTCGACTATGGAGTTATTATAGGAAATGGAGCCGGAGGATTAGACATATTAATGGAAATGGGAAAATCTTTCATTGAGGAAGGCCCTGCGTTTATAAGTCCCAGCAGCGCCTTAGCTATGGGAAATATGGCTTCAGGCAATATTGCGATTGAACTTGGCTTACAAGGGATTAATTATACGCTGAACAGTGCTTGCGCTTCATCCAGCCATGCGATAGGAAATGCGTTTGAATCAATTCGAAACGGATTGGAAGAAGTTGTTTTTGCTGGCGGTACTGAGGCACCCATATCAAAAATGGCTTTTGGCACCTTCGGAGCTTTAAACGCGTTGTCGAGAAGGAACGATAGCCCGGCAGAAGCGAGCCGACCCTTTGATGCAAACAGGGATGGGTTTGTTTTATCAGAGGGCGCCTGTGTTGTGGTGCTGGAAGAATTGAGTCACGCCCTTGAACGTGGAGCAACTATATATGGGGAGATTTGTGGCTATGGCGCTTCAGCTGACGCTTACCACATAACAAAACTTCACATTAGAGGGCCGATGGCGGCAATGGAGAAGGCATTGCAAAGCGCAGGGGTTTCACCATCGGAAATTGACTATATTAATGCTCACGGAACCAGCACAGTAATAAATGATTCCTCGGAAACAACGGTTATTAAGCATGTTTTAGGGGAAAAAGCTTACGATACGCCGGTAAGTTCCATTAAATCAATGATAGGGCACCTTTTGGGTGCAGCAGGGGCTATGGAACTAGCTGCCTGCGTACTTTCCGTTAAAAATGATTTGATTCCCCCAACAATAAATTATGTTACTCCTGATCCGGAGTGTGACCTGGATTATGTCCCGAATAAGGCAAGAAGGGCAAAAGTGAATGTGGCGGTGTCAAATTCTTTTGCTTTTGGCGGGCAGAATGCTGTGCTGGTTGTCAAAAAGTTTTCTCGATAAAGAAGTTATTTCTTGGGAGGTGGAGAAAAACAGCCTGTTGTTTCAAACGAACATTGTTATAAAAGAAAGGGGAAATATAAATGTTAATTATGATTGAAGAAATTAAGAAAATTATTATCGATATTTTAGAGATTGACCCGACAGAATTAAAGATGGAAACGGATTTTGTCGGAGAGCTTAATGCTGACTCATTAATGGCATTGGAAATACTGGCAACACTCGAGAAAAAATACAAAATTAAAATACCCGAAGAATCATTAGCCAAAATGACCAATCTCAAAAACGTTATCAAGGTTGTCGAAGACATCGCGGGTTCCAAAGCCTCTTAAGCAAAAAAGTTTATATAGGGAGTATTTATAATTATGTCAAATGGGTCTAAAGTAGTTATTACTGGCTGCGGAGTTCTTACGACAATCGGAGCTAACCTGGAAGAATTCTGGTACAACCTGTGTAACGGCAATAACGGTTATGGTCCGCTTAGTTTACTTGATACAACGAAATACGTGACGAAAATAGGCGGTGAGATGAAAAACTACAATCCCCGGGAATATATCCCTGAATATGCGAAGAAAGTCGATTGCTTGGGAAAAACAAGTTTGTATGCCCTGAGTGCGGCCTACCTGGCCTTAAAGGATGCCCGGTTGGATGCAGTAGAAATTACCGGCCTGAATGCCGGAAGTGCTATTGGAACAACTGACGGGGAAGCGGAACCCATTGAAAAAATGAATTTGGCTCTGGCAGAGTCTGACAGGAAACCGAATCCACAAGTTGTATCAATAATTTCACCGCATCGAATCGCCCAATCTATTGCACGGGAGTTTGGTTTGGGCGGACCTGTCTGTACGATTACTTCTGCTTGCACGGCAGGTAATCATGCCATTATCTTTGCCTATGAAAAAATCAAATCCGGACAAGCCGAACTGATGTTGGCGGGTGGAGCGGATACCTTTTCCAGGAAGACGTTTACAGGTTTTAACCGTTTAGGGGCTACGGCTCCGGAGCTTTGTATGCCTTTTGAACAGGACAGGAAGGGTATGGTGGTAAGTGAAGGTGCGGGGATAGTTGTTATGGAGTCGTTGGAACATGCCTTGGAGAGAAAGGCAACTATTTATGCCGAAGTAGTCGGTTATGGTGTGAGCTGCGATGCTTATCACATGACTATACCTTCTGAAGAGGGATTTGCAATGGCCATGCAAAATGCTCTTGATGATGCCGGACTTAATGCTTCCGATATCGACTTGATTGCTGCACATGGAACCGGAACCCAAGCCAATGACATGACAGAGTCAAAGGTCATCAACAGGATTTACGGTACCAAGACCGCAGTCACTGCAAACAAGTCGGTTCTTGGTCATACCATGGGGGCGGCCAGCGCGCTTAATGTAATTACAATAGTTTTAGCAATGCGAAAAGGTATTATGCCAAAGATTAGCAATGTCAGGGCTATTGATCCGTCCTGCAAGATAAACGTATTAACCGAGAACAAACAAAACAGGATTAAATATGGACAAGCTAACGGGTTTGCTTTCGGTGGGAATAACGGAGTGGTTATTCTTAAGAATGTTAAAACTTAGAAGGAAAGAGTAAAGATGAGGGAAAAAATGCAATCTCCAATAGCTGTAACGGGAATAGGTGTTGTTAGTCCATTAGGTAGCGGTTATAGGAATTTTGCCGATTCTGTTTTGCATAACCGTAGCGGGATCAAAGAAATTTCTGTTTTTGATACAACTCCTTATCCTATTAAAATTGCCGGTGAAATCGATGGTTTCGAGCCTGAACGGTATCTGCCCAAAAAAGGATTAAGAAGCATGGACCGCAGCACTAGATTTATATGCGCTGCGGCTTTGATGGCCCTTCAGGATGCGCAAATTGCAGTTCAGGAAAATAATAAGCACCGGATAGGCGTTATTACAGGAACAACATTTGGCAGTTTAAAGAGTATCAGTGATTTTGACATTGAGTCTTTGAGCAGTGAATCGCCTTTATGGGTAAACCCCATGGATTTCCCGAAAACTACAATCAACGCCCCTTCAAGCAATGTTTCAATTCTTACAGGTATCATGGGGTATAATACCACGATATCAGGGGGGTTTACTTCATCATTGGAGGCGATATCACACAGTATTGACCTACTGTTAAGAAAGAGGCTGGACATAGTTTTAGCCTGTAGTGTTGAGGATTTAAGCCTGCAAAATTATCTATATCACTGTGCTTTGCAAAAGATAGCCGACGACGGATTAAAAACAAGTATTCCGTTTGCTGGTAAATCCGAAGGATACTTGTTTGGAGAAGGCTCGGTTGTCTTTGTACTCGAGCGTTTGGAAGATGTTGAAAACGAAAACCGCAGGAGTTATGCCACGATTACCGGACTGGGACAAGGTTTTAATATTGGGGCAAATTCCAGTCCGTATAATTTCCCTCAAAAGACGCTTATTTGTGATGTGTTAAAACAAACCTTAGAGTCTGCCGGCATGACTTCCGGTGATATCAAGATGGTATCCAGTTGTGCTAACGGCTGGTCGCAATATGATACTGCCGAAGCGCAGGCTTTGGCTGAGGTGTTTAAAACAGACCCGGCAATTACCGCTATTAAATCATTGACCGGAGAAACAGCTAGTGCCGGCGGAGGTTTTTCCTTATTGCAGGCCATTGTGAGTTTCCGGGAGCAGGTTATACCTCCAATATCGGGCTTGGATAATCCCCTGGTTCCACTTAATTATGTAATTAACGAAAAGAAAATGATGGGGGTTAATAATGCACTGGTTACCAGCTCCGATCCGGGAGGCTCATACATGGGATTAATCATATTAAAATAAGTAAGGTGTTTTGGCATGAAAAATTTAATCAGTTTTGATAAGATTGCCCTTAACGATTTAGGATGCAAAGCCGAAAAGATTATTCCCCAACAAGCGATTTTTTTTGAAGGGCATTATCCTGGTAATCCAATATTCCCCGGAGTCTTACAAATAGAGTTGGCTTTAAATGCAGCCCGCCTTTTATTGCCTGAAGCGGGACATGGTTCTTTTAACCTCCACAGGATTAACAAATTTCGTTTTTTAAAAAGAGTACTTCCCGGAGATAAACTATCTATCATCGCAAAGATTAAGGAAGAGTTCGCGGGGGAACTACTAATCAATGTTGATTTATTAATTGATGATCAGAAAGTTGCTGCTGGATTATTGTCATGGGGTGTGGGTTGGCAAGACGCCAGTGAAACCGGGTCAGGAGGAATATACTTACAATCGAATCATAGCCTTGACTACGGTACAGAGATTATTAGTACCCTTCCCCATCGATTTCCATTTTTACATGTAGATGAAGTGCTGGAAATTGAAGAAAACAAGAGACTTGTTTCAGCCAAAAATATTACTGCCAGTGATTATGTCTTTTGGGGGAGGACTTATGGGTCCGCCTTCCCGCAAACGATTATGATCGAAGCATTGGCGCAGAGTGCTGCTATTCTGGGTATGCAGGGCATTAAGCCCGGAGGGGTGCCGCTGTTTGGCGGTTTGTCGGAGGTTTGTTTTACCGGCGAAGCATACCCGGGTGATAAATTGATTATGGAGGCGGTCATAGTTAAATCCATGTCCAGCGGTGGAATTGTTGCCGGCAAGATCGTGGTTAATAACCGACAAATTTGCTGTATTGAGAATCTTATCTACATGGTTGCCGAAAATGACAAAACCTGATTCGGGCGCTGTATATCTTGGTGTTGATTTAGGGTCAACCGCCATAAAAATTGTAGGAGTGAACGGGGCGGGAGATATTCTGTTCAATGATTTGATTCGGACAAATCCTCAAAATATACTAAATATTAATAGTATTGATTACCGAAAATATTCGGATAATCCGGTGAAGTCTATATGTGCTACCGGATATGGCCGAAAAAACCTTTTTGAGGCAAATTGCGCTTCTCCGGAAATTATCTGTCAGGCCAGGGGGATTATTCATTTGTATGAAGGGGTTGGCACGATAATTGATGTAGGTGGACAGGACACCAAGGTAATTGAGGTGGCAAAGTCCAAGGTCGTGAATTTCTACATGAACGATAAGTGCGCCGCCGGAACCGGCAGATTCATTGAAAAGGTTGCGGATATTTTAGGCCTGTCTTTGAAAGAAATGTCAACTATGAAAATCGAAGATAATGATGTTGTGCCAATAACTTCTGTTTGTGCTGTTTTTGCAGAAACGGAGATTATCTCCCTAATAGCAAAAAACACCAATATATCTCGAATAATTAATTCTTTATATTATTCTTTAGCAAATAGGTTGGCTAATAATGTAAGAGCTTTCGGTTTGAAAGACAAGGTGGTGTTTACCGGAGGTCTTGGGGTGCATGAAAGGTTCATTTATTGGCTGCAAGAGGTGTTAAAATGTAAAATCATTGTTCCCGCATCACCTCAATTTTCGGCAGCTCTAGGGGCTGCTTTAATAGGAAAAGAGCTTAAGCAAAACGAGGATGGACTATGAAAGTTGGATATTATTGTCCCCTCGTAGGCCAGGAATTCTTCCGGCAAATAGGAGTGCACGCGGTAGATCTGCGCAAGGTAAAATATTTACATAAGGGCGCAGTTCCATCTGAATATAGTGCTGACAGGTGCGATGTTGTTTTTTGGCTGTCAGATTTATTGAAAAATAATGATGCACCGGATGTCTTAGTCTTAACAAACTGCTGTTACGAACAGGAAAAATTGGGAGATTCCCTGCAATCCAAGGGTGGGTTGCCTGTATTTAAATTGAATATACCCAGAAATACCGATTCGGTAGCCGTTACATATTTTGCGGAACAGTTGAAAAAACTTTTACTATGGTTGAATGAAGATTTTCCCGTTTCATACAGGGGGCAAAAGGTGAAGTGCTTGAATGAAAAGTTGCCGTGTTTGGATGATGGATGCGTACCTATAGTACTTTCCGGAATCTCAATACCTCAATGGTTTGACACAGTTCTTGAGGAAAATTTCATGTATCCCGTAATCCTCGATACTTGTGGGATATTTTACGACAAAAACGATTCCAGACAAGAACCTCCAGGCAACTTGGTAAAATATGCGGAGATGGTTTTAAACCGGGGTAGATGTTTCAGATGTTCGGCGTGCAATGCAAGCAATACTGTTCTGCAAAAAAGAATTCAGGAAACACGTCCGGCAGCAGCTTTATATTTAGCAAATGAGTATTGTACGACGGCAGTTTTCCGCTACCCGTACTTTAAAGAATTATGTGATAAAAATCGGGTGCCGGTCTATAAAATAACAATCCCGAATTGGCAGGAACCGACCCCGCAAGTGCTTGAACAGGTTGAATTAATTGCAAAGATAGTAAAGGGAAGAGATGAATCCATATTTTAATCATTTGCGCAAAATCTTAATATTGAGTAAATACCAGGAGCTTGAAGCCAGCAGGTTATATACGGAATTGATTTATAAGCGGGTTGCAGACTACTTGGCTTCGGAAAAGACCATTTTTACCACAACCATGGTTCCTTCGGAAATACTGGCGGCCTTTGAGGCTGTGAGCATAGATTCCGAAGAAGTAGCGCCCATAATTGAGTCTATGGGTCAGGGACCGAATTCTGAAGCCGAAGAGTGTAGGAATGCAGTACTACGCTTGGGCATGGGAAAAGATGTATGCCCGTATCCGTTAGTTACGATGGGCGCATTTGAACGCGGGCTCCTGTCTGTTCCCGCCGCCTTTATTGGTTCATCTTATATGTGCAATGACCAATATGAGATGATTAAGGCATTAGCTCAGAGACACAAAAGGCCCTTATTTATCATCGATATTCCCAGCTGGCATGATTCCGCAGCAATCGGTTATGTTGAAAACCAACTGTATGAAATGGTGGATTTTATCGCTGATATTCTCAACAAGCCTTTTAATTACAGCAAATTCAAAGAAGCTATGGAATGTTCCCATGAGGCATATTCCATAAGTGAACTTATCAAACAAAAAAGGCGCTATGGTTTGGATGTCCCCGGCACGGAATTTATATATTTTTATGGAATCCAAGTATTGGCAGGGTATAAGGATAGTCTAGCCGTCTTTAACAAATTGCACGAAGAATGTGCACAGAGATTATGTGATAAACGAAGATTACGGGTTTTTTGGATGAATGTTTTACCTCTCCGCAAAAAGACTGTGATTCGCAGTATGATAAAAAAATATAATCTCGATTTTGTTTATGATGAACTGTCCACATGTAATATGGCCCCAGTGTCGGGGCATAATCCTTTCATCTCTTTAGCCATGAAACTGCTGTCCGGTTTGTATCTTGACGGTATTGAACGCAGGAAGCGCTTAGCAGAAGAAGTAATCCGGGATTATCAAATAGATTTGGCCTGTGGTTTTTCTTATTCGAGATGCAAACTGGTTAGTGGGGGAACCGGTGATATCAGGCATATTTTCCAACAGGCAGAAATTCCGTATTTAGAGTGGAAAGTCAAAACAGCATCCGGTTCAGAAATCCCGGACGAACAAATTAAAGCTGACTTCGACAGTGTTATGCAAGCAATCAGAATAAGAAAGGGTAGCAAACCATGATGGATAAGATAAAACATCTTTGCTGGACCTGTGCTTTGGTTCCCGAAGAACTGATATTTGCCGCCGGTGTGCAGTCAAAAAGGCTGTATTATAAATCGGAGCCTAAAGCAGAACCGAGCGAATATACTTTGCCGGTGAATTTCTGTTCCCTGGTAAGAACATATTTTGAAGCCCTCACAATCTACAGAGATTCAAACATGGAAGGAGCCATACTGACTACAGCCTGTAGTGCCACATATTTTCTTTATGATGCCTTGAAACATTGCGGCAACATGAATTTTATATATATGCTCGATGTTCCCCGCAAACAGGATCCTGCCGGGATAGACTTCTTCGCCCGTCAGCTTGCTGATTTGGCGAAAACCTTGGGAAAACACTTTCATGTAACTATCGACAGGGATAAGTTATTTCAGGCGATTGAGCATTTCAACAGGATACGTGACTTCCTGGCTATTTTTCATGAGGCTCGTGTTTCGCACAGATTGAGTGGCCAGGACTATTTCAAGATAGTTCATCTCATAAGTATAAGTGACAAAGTAATAGTCCTGAAACAGTTAGAGAAAATCAAAAAGGATATTTTACACGCTGACTTTGCAGATGAGAAAACGAAGAAAAAGATACTACTGCTGGGCAGCCCCCTTTTAAGTATTGATTTGGTCGCTTTTTTAGAATCCTTCCAGGTCACGGTTGACATTGATGATTTGTGCACAGGCGCCGGATATCTTGGTTCGCATGTCGAAACGGAAGGCGACCTTTATTTTAATCTGGCTGCAGCGTACCTAAAGAGCCGGTTGTGTTCAAGAATGGAAAGAAATGATACCAGAATCAGACAGGTTAAGGAGATGCTTGCGAATTTTCAGCCTGACGGGGTAATTTATAACCTGTCCAAATTCCGAGTAACGGACAGCTATGAAAGCGTAATGTTGAAGGAAGAATTTTTTAATGAGATTGCCACACCATATTTGGTATTAGCAAATGATCACCCCTTTGAGATGAATTTGTCTATGAAATCAAGGCTGGAAACCTTTATACAGGTACTGTAGCAGAGAGTAAGGAGCGGGTCCGATGGCCGAATGGGAATATATAGAAAGATTGCGTTTAGCATTAAATATGCCCTTATATGGAGGTATAAAATCTAAAAAAAGAATCTGGCAGATGAATTATGATGACGCTAATCTGGCGTTTAATGACTACCCCTTTAAGTACCTGATGACGGGGATGTTTATCCCTTCAGAGTTAATCGCCACCTTTGATTATCCGTTTATCCCCACTGAACCTCTGGCTGTCAGTGTTGGGATGATGAACTATCACAAAGGGTTGCTGGAGAGGATGGAAAGTCGTTATGATGGCATGCAGTTGTGCTCGGCTATAGAGATCATGTTGGGTATGTTTGAGGAAGGATTGATACCCCCTCCGGGTGCGGTTGTTTTTTCTTCATATATGTGTGAAGATGCGCAAAAAATGTATGGGACCATCGCACGCAGGTATAACTGTCCCTCATATTTTCTTGATATCCCTTTCAATGTCGACAACCCTTCCGCGCTTAACTATGTTACTGAGCAATTGTTTGAACTCGGCCAATTTTTGGAGGAATACACAGGATGCAAGATGAATCCGGACCGCTTCAGACAGGTGATAAAGAACTCCAATGAGGCGAACAGGGTGCGGAAAGAGGTTTTGGAACTGCGGGCTCAGTATCAGGTAACGCAGGTTAGTGACGTGTTCCCGATATATCCTCTCTTTACGAAGTTTGGGAGAGAGGATATTACGGAAATATACCGGGAAATAAAACAGGAAATGGTGAAAAGGATTGAGAATCGGCAAATATACAGACACAGGTTTCGTGTTTTGTGGCTAGGCATGATTCCTCTGTTAAGCAATAAGTTTATGAAAACCCTGGATAAAAATTATGGCATAAGCCTTGCGTTAGAGGAGAACAGCATATTCTCGTTATGGGACAAAATCGATGAAGAAAACCCCTGGGAGGGTTTGGCGCGAAAAACCCTGTCTTATCATCCGTTAGGTACGGTAGACAGAAGACTGGCGGCAATAGAACGATTCATCAATGAGTATAAGATTGATGGAGTAATTCATTTTTCACATCAGGGATGCAGGGTCTATAATGGCGGGGTCAGTTTTATTTCCGCGCATTTAAAACGGTTAGGAATACCTTTTTTGGAATTGAGCGGAGATATTCTGGATTCCCGGAATTTTAATGAGGAGTCTTATCATTTGAGAATGGAAGCATTCGTAGAATTGCTCAAATCAAAAGAAGGTGAATAGTGGTGAGGGTTGTTTGTACCGGAATAGGGATAACCACTTCAATCGGGGCGGGTAAAGACGGATTCTGGCAAGGTGTTTTGCAGCATAAATGTGGAGCCCAACCTTTGATAAGAATAAATGAGAATAATTTCTCAAAAAAATATGCCTATGAAATTTCGGAGGATTTCGTTAAGGAAAAAGAATTGGGAAGGGCATCGGCGCTGGCACTTTATACTGTCGGGGAAGCTATTACGGATGCCCGGCTTATATCTTTGGATAATGTGCCCTTGATTATAGGAACAGGACTATGTGATTTCAAAGCCTATGAAGATTCTGTGTTAACAAACGAGTACTTTAATTGTGAATCTATAGCCACTAACCTTAACCGGTATTTAAATAATACAGGGTTTTCATTAACAATATCCACAGGCTGTGCGGCGGGGAACTATGCAATCGGTTATGCGTATGACTTAATAAAAAGCGGACAAGTTGAGGTTGCTGTCGCCGGTGGAAGCGAGTGTTTGGCAAATGTTATGTTTGGAATTCTTGACCGCGTCAATCCGGCAGAACCGACTTGCTGTCAACCCTTTAACGCCCAAAGAAAAGGGGTTCTCTTAGGCGAAGGTTCGGCGTTCTTGATTTTGGAGAGTATTGACAGCGCAAAAATAAGAAAGACAAAAATTTATGGAGAAGTATTTGGATACGGATTAAGCTGTGACGCGGGTCATCCAACTGCACCTGATAAAATGGGGCTGGTCGAAGCTATGAATAAGGCATTGAATGATTCGGGATGCAAACCGGAAGAAATTGATTATATTGCGATGCATGGTACGGGCACCGTTTTAAATGATATAACAGAGACCGCTGCAGTGAAGGATGTATTTGGCAGTCATAGCTATAAACTAGCAACGAGTTCGATTAAGGGTATGGTTGGACATACAGGGGGAGCGTCAGGCGCAGTTTCCACTGCAGCAACTTTTCTGGCAATGGAAAAAGAAATTATTCCACCAACAATTGGGTTGACACAGCCGGATCCGCTTTGCGATCTTGACTATACGCCGAATAAATGCCGCGGGCATGTCGTCAATAAAGCCCTGATCAATGCATTTGGTTTTGGCGGCAATAACTGCTGTATAGTCGTTGGAAGATACCGGGGGTGAGAGAATGAGAAAGACAGCGGAACAAGAGGGAATTGTCATCTCCGGCGTCGGTGTTGTTTCTCCATGGGGATTAACTCACAAAGATTTAGTAAATGCTTTTCTTTATGGAGAAAAAGAATTTACCAAAAGCAGGGATGATTCTTGCTGTGAAAAGGTTGAAAATTTTGCCGCCGAAGAACTTATAGGTAAAAATGGCCTGCGTTACCTGAATTCCGCAACCAGATATGGGATTTATGCTGCCCTGCAATGTCTGCAAAGTGCAAACCTGCTTAATCAAAAAGAAAAAATGGGAGTTATTATAGGATCCCATCTCGGTCATCTTGATATGCTGGAAAAGATGATTGGAGAGATTCTGACAGAGGGCTCCAGGGCTTTGAGTCCTTTGTCCTCACCCAATGGAGCGCCCAATGTCATTGCTTCTGCCATAGGGAGCAGAACAGGGGGCAAGGCACTTAATGCCACTATTCACAATGGTTTCACATCGGGTCTTGATGCGCTTATTTACGGGTGTCAGATGCTTACTGACGGGCGTGCCGATTTTCTCCTTGTCGGCGGGGCAGAAGGGATCAGCCCTTATTATCTCCAATGGCTGAAGGCTCACGGTTTTAAACATGTGTTTGAAGGAGCGGGGCTAATACTGGTGGAAAAAAGTGCGACAGCAACAGCCAGAGGCAAGTTGCCCCAGAGTAAGGTTGTAGGTTGTTATTCAAGGCCATGGCAGGGTGGGGACAGTGTTCAACAGTGTATAATCCGGCTGTTGGGAAAAACAGGTTTGCAAATTAACCAATTGGATGCGGTGGTCTGTGCAGGTAGCTTTAACCGGAAAAAGCCCGAAAAAGTAGCGCTGGACAAACTGGGGTACATGGGTTCTAGGTATTATTGCCGGGAGCTTATCGGAGAAGGACTGGCTGTATCAGGTTTGTTTCAGATTATATTTGGGCTGGAATTACTGCAAAAGGGCGCAAAACTTGTTTTAGTTCATCAATACGGTATCCCGGGTAATTGTTCCGCTATAATCCTTTCGCAATATGAGAACAAATGCTGGTGATAAGGAGTAGGAATATATGAAAAAAAAGGTAGTTATTACAGGAATGGGCGTAGTGTCCCCTGTCGGCAACGGGCTGAAGGATTTTTGGGAGGGCTTAAAAACCGGTACTTATGGGATTGCCGAAAGT
>DIVP01000153.1 GCA_002422465.1 Peptococcaceae bacterium UBA6129
CGGCGATATTAATATCGCTGGTGCGGTAGATGTGACCCGAATCGGAACTGATATTGGAGAGCTTATTGGTGTAAGCACTACTGGCATCAAAGTCACCGACAATCTTGCGCTCCTACTTGGCTCCATAACGAAGCCTTGTGTAGTAATCGACTTCACGCTAAAAGCTGCGGCCGTCAAAAATATTCCTATTGCTCTTGAAAATGGCGCTTCTGTAGTTGTAGGGACTACTGGGTTTTCGGAGCAGGAAACAGCGCAATTTGACGTGCTAGCCCGTCAAAACCAGGTAGGAATTCTCATAGCGCCGAATTTCTCACTTGGGGCGGTTCTGATGATGAAATGTGCTAAAGATATTTCCCGCTACCTTAAACAGGTGGAAATAATAGAATATCATAATGATAAAAAAGTCGACAGCCCTTCAGGTACGGCTATCGCAACAACAATGGCTATGAAGGATAATTTATCTTTACAGTCCTGGGAAGGCCGTAACGACAACAATTGCCGCGGCGGGGATTTTAACGGAGTAAGAGTTCACAGCGTTCGTCTCAAGAGCATGGTTGCCCATCAGGAGGTTCTCTTCGCCGGAGAAGGTGAATTGCTAACAATAAGACATGATTCTTTTTCACGTGAATCATTCATCCCCGGGATCCTTATGGCAGTCAGGAAAATTGGTGCATGGCATGGCCTAAAGTTTGGTTTAGATTTAATTTTAGATTGAGGAGTGTACTACAATGACAAAATTTCCACGTTTATTTACCGCGATGGTAACCCCGTTTAATGAGGACTTAAGTATTGACTTTGATGCTGCACAAAAACTGGCCTTAAGCTTGATCGAGTCAGGCAGCCCGGGGCTCGTTGTCTGCGGTACAACCGGTGAATCACCCACCCTGTCGGTACAGGAGAAATTTGATTTATTTAAGGCTATTAAAGAAGCCGTCGGTAATAAAGGCATACTTATAGCAGGTACCGGCACAAACTCGACTGCCGACTGTATTAAGCTGACAGAAGGAGCCTGCAAGGTTGGCGTGGATGGCCATTTAATTGTGGTTCCATACTATAACAAGCCCAGTCAGGAAGGGCTTTACCAGCATTACAAAGCTGTTGCTCTAGCAACTGATTTGCCGATTATGATGTACAATATTCCTAGCAGAACAGGGATTAATATGCTCCCGGAAACAGTTGCGAGGCTTGCTGAAATTCCGAATATCGTTGGGTTAAAAGAATCTTGTGGGGTCTTTGACCAAATCTCCACGTTAAAACTCATACTGCCTGAAGAGTTTCTGATATACAGTGGTGATGACAGCCTAACCTTACCGATGTTATCCCTTGGTTGCTACGGCGTTGTCAGTGTGGCCAGTCACATTGTCGCCAAGCAAATTAAACAGATGATAGACGCCTATGTTGCCGGCAACGTTGAGGAGTCCTGGAAAATCCACCTGCAGCTCTTCAATTTGTTTAGAGCCATGTTTGTTACCGTAAATCCCACACCGGTTAAAAAAGCGCTCTCGCTCATGAATGTCATCAACTCCAGTAAGGTACGCCTGCCTCTCGTCGAAGCCAGCGAGGCTGAAACCAAGGTTATCCTCGAGGCATTATTAAGCTCTAAACTATTAGCTTAATTCCGACAGCCTGTTTCATAATAAAGAATAGAAAAATAGTCATAGCACTTCGCTTTGCCTACGTGGGGGTAACAGATGAATTTATTTATGAGCTTACTTCTTTCGGGGTCAACTCTGGGGCTTACCTTAGGGGTGGCGCCGTCGCCAGTATTGACTTTGTCCATAACGCAAACACTTTCAAGAGGCTTTAAAGAAGGTTATAAAGTTGTCGTAGCAGCTATTGTAGTAGACATTCCGTTATTATTAGTAACCGTATTTTTATATTCTAAGATTACAGACCTGACAATATTTTTAGGAATTGTTTCATTACTCGGCGGAGCATTTATTGCTTATTTAGGATATAAGTATATCGTTATTAAAGGCATCAATTTAGATGATAAGGCGTCTCATAATGACAGTTGTAAACAAGGAATACTAGCAAATTTGTTGAATCCCAATCCATATATCTTTTGGTTTACGGTAGGCGGAACAATAATTGGAGACGCTCTAACAAAAAACATCTTTGATGTCGTTGCCTTTTTACTTGGTTTTTACAGTTTATTATTGCTGTCCAGGTTTTGTATTTTATATGCAGTAAGTAAATCCACAAGATTTATTAAGGGCATGGGATATCTAATTATTATTAAATTACTAGGATTCATAATGCTTTTATTTGCCGTTAGATTTATTATAAATGGCTTGGAATATTTCATTTAATAAATATAGCTGCGTTAATACCATGTGACCCATGTCTCATGGTGCTTTTTTTTGTATGTATGTCACGGAAAATAACTGGTAATAATAGTAACAATTGTTTTCCTTGCCACAGATAATAACTTGTTTTATAATGTAACCAAGGGAAGTGGGACGGATCGGTATTCCTGGTTCTGTAAAACCTTCTGAACGGGCGTATAGGAGAAGGTTTTTTTTTATGCAAATATCGTTAAATTAAAAGGAGGTCTGCAATGACAGATACAGCTAAAATATTACAGCTTATTCCTCTAGGTGGTTTAGGGGAAGTTGGGAAAAACATGATGGTTTTGCGTTATAATAACGAGATAATGGTTATAGACGCAGGACTAATGTTTCCCGAAGATGAGATGCTCGGGATAGATATTGTGATACCTGATTTCACATATCTTATTGAAAACAAGGATATGATCAAGGGTATTATCCTTACCCACGGGCATGAAGACCACATTGGGGCATTGCCCTATGTCTTAAAAGAAATAAACGTTCCTGTTTATGGGACAAAACTGACTCTGGGTTTATTACAGGGGAAAATGAAGGAAAATAATGTTACCGGCATCAAGCTTGTTCCAATCCGCCCTAGAGACACCGTCAAGCTTGGTACATCGTTTCAAATTGAGGTATTCAAGGTCAGTCACAGTATACCTGATGCGATTGGTATGGCTGTCCATACGCCAGTCGGTACTGTACTGCACACAGGTGATTTTAAGTTTGATCAAACCCCTGTTGACGGCGGAGTTATGGATTTTTCGAAGATTGCCAGTATCGGTGAAAAAGGCGTGCTCGTTATGCTTTCAGACAGCACTAATGTTGAGCGTCCCGGTTTCACTTTATCGGAAAGCATCGTCGGACAAACCTTTGAAGATACTTTCCGTACAGTAAAAGAGAGAATAATTGTTGCCTCTTTTGCTTCAAATGTTCACAGAATCCAACAGGTTATCAACGCAGCTGAGAAATACAACCGCAAGGTGGCAATTATCGGTCGAAGTATGGTCAATGTTGTTTCCATCGCCCAGGAAACAGGGTATTTGACTATACCTAAAGATACTCTGATTGAAATTGAAGATATTGCCAATTACCCGAGGAGTCAACTGGTGATTATTACTACCGGCAGTCAGGGTGAGCCTATGTCAGCGCTGACGAGAATGGCTATGTCCGACCACCGCAAGGTGGAAATTACTGCCGGTGATACGGTTATAATATCTGCGAGTCCTATCCCAGGCAATGAAAAGCTTGTTTCTCGCGTTATCAACCAACTATATCGCCAAGGCGCCGAAGTATTATATGAAAAAATTAACGGTATACATGTTTCCGGTCACGCCAGCCAGGAAGAGTTGAAAATGATGATTAACCTGGTCCGGCCAAAATTCTTTGTGCCGGTTCATGGCGAAGCCCGCCACCTGATCAAACACGCCGGACTTGCCCACTTGATGGGAATTCCGCAAGAAAATATCTTTGTCGTTGAAAACGGTCAGACCCTGGAGTTTACGCGCGACAATGGTGTCCTTGGCAACAAGGTTACAGCCGGAAGAATCTTAATTGACGGACTAGGAGTCGGAGACGTTGGCAATATCGTCCTGCGTGACCGCAAGCAACTGTCACAGGAAGGAATACTGATTGTCGTTATCACGATCAATAAAGAAGCTAATCTTCTTGTCGCCGGTCCGGACATCGTCTCACGTGGTTTTGTCTATGTCAGAGAGGCGGAAGAGCTGTTATTTGAGTCAAAAGACATTGTTAAAGTTGTTTTAGATAAATGTTTTGAGAAAAAAGTAACGGACTGGTCAACCATAAAAACTCAGGTCCGCGACGCTCTCGGCAAACACCTCTATGAAAAAACCGGGCGCAGACCGATGATCATGCCAATAATTATGGAAATATGATTAAAGCTAAATTAATTTGTAAACTATAATAATAGTAAAGAAAATGCGCCATTAAGGCGCATTTTTTATTGTCAGGATACAAAAGATATAAGACATGCGGATATTACCTTGTTGAAAATAACCATAAATAGCTTTTGGGGAGCGTGTTGTCTTTTCGATGAATAAATCCACACAGCCATCAACAACTCCGAGGACGAGAAAAAACTGTAAACCCCCCGTTGGCAATGACCTGGAAAACGTAAAAGAGCTTGGAACCATAAAATTACCGGAGCCGCCTCCATCAAACATTCACTGTCTGACTATAGTCGGTCAAATTGAAGGCCACATGATTATGCCTCCACACAATAAAACCACAAAGTATGAGCATATTATTCCGCAATTAGTTGCAGTGGAACAAAACAATCATATTGAGGGTCTGCTTATCCTGCTCAACACCGTTGGCGGCGATGTTGAGGCCGGACTTGCGATAGCAGAAATGTTAAGCGGGCTCTCAAAACCGACGGTATCGCTCGTGCTCGGCGGGGGGCATAGTATTGGTGCGCCTATTGCTGTTGCCGCAAACTATTCGTTTATTGCGGAAACTGCCACAATGACAATACATCCGATACGCTTAACCGGGTTGGTGATTGGTGTCCCGCAAACATATGAATACCTTGATAAAATGCAGGATCGGGTTACTAAGTTTATTGAAAAAAACTCAAAAATCCCTCTTGAGAAATTAAGAGAGCTCATGTTCCGTACCGGTGATCTGGCTCGCGATATTGGTGCCGTTCTCGTTGGAAAAGATGCCGTTGATGTCGGTTTGATTGACGAGGTTGGCAGTATCTCGCAGGCAATTGTAAAACTAAAAGAGCTTATTAGTATTAATAAAGCGAAGGGGGTGCATTAGCAATAGTACTATATTCACCCATCCCACCGGATTTAATCTGGCTGGATGAAAATACTAATAAAATGGAGATAGCTGAAGAAATAATAAACGGCATCCCTGTTCAGATTCTTATCACGGGCGAAAAAACTGCAAGAATCGAGAGGATCTTAAGTACAGACCCCGAGGATTTTCTCAAAACTACCTGTCAGCCCGGTCAAGCTGTCTCTTATGAAAAAATGATAATAACATAAGCTATAGTGCCAAATGTGGTTCGCTCTAGAAAATAGGGCGCCACTTTTTTGTTTTTCCGATAGCTAACTAAATAAAATACATTCTAAATAAAATACATTGCTCTTGACGATATGTAATAGTACACTAATAATGACGGAGGACGATATGAAAAAAACCAATAATTCTAACAAAGACGACCTGAAAAATGAATTGTGGGGAATAATCTTTATAGCCCTAGGCTTATTTATTGTTTTTTGTTTATGGCAGGGAACCGGACAGAATGATATAACCAGGACCGGCGCTGTAGGCAGTTTTATTTTCCGTGCGCTGAAGACTTTTTTTGGTGCCGGGAAATGGTTAATCCCACTGCTTGTCATCGTCCCTGGTATAATTCGGTTGAGAGCAGGGAGAGGGTGGGATAAATTTACTGTTATTTCGTGGCTCACACTTTTTATATGTATTCTGGCTATCCTGCATCTACGGCTTCCCGCTGAAAACCAGAATTTTGCCGCCGGTTGGATAGGTTTGGGCGGTGGTATTACCGGTGCTTTAGTAGCCTTATTTTCGCTGACGCTTTTTGGCAAGGTTGGTTCATATATCTTCGTTGGGGCTTGCATCGGTATTTCTATTATTGGTATTGCCAAAAAAACATTTTCCGAGATTTTTACACAAATCAGAGAATACCTGTCAAATTTCTTATTACAAACCAGACATGAACTCGCTGATCTGATTTTTGATAAATCGGCACATAAAAAAGGCCATTCTTCCGATGAACGCATAAAACATGCTGCAAAGCCTGAGGCAACCATGCCGATCAGACCTTTGATTATTGATCATACCGATAATGTTGGTACAGAATTGCACAGTACTTTAGACTCTCCGGTGATGGTTAAAAGTCATTTAAAACTGGTCAAAGATAACACCGGCTCTGGGCCTGCAAAAAAAGCTGAGGACTTGACAGGTTTCATCAGACCGAAGATCAGCGATTATAAGCTGCCTGATCTCAACCTTCTGCAGTTTCCGCCACGGGTTAAGAGCCAAAGACTGAACCGGGACATTACCGATAACGTTCGTATCCTCGAAGAAACTCTCGAGAATTTCGGTGTCAAGGCAAGGGTGACACAGGTTAGCAGAGGCCCAAGTATTACGCGTTATGAGATTCAGCCTCCGCCTGGAATCAAGGTTAGCCGGATTGTCAACCTGGCCGATGATATCGCGCTCTCACTGGCAGCTACACAGGTGAGAATTGAAGCTCCGATACCCGGCAAAGCGGCTGTTGGCGTTGAGGTACCAAATGAGGAAATATCGGTTGTTACACTCCGAGAGGTTCTCGAGAATTCTCTTTTTCAGGAATCTTCATCAAAACTGACTATTGCTCTTGGAAAAGATATTGCCGGAAATCCGATTGTTGCCGATCTTGGCAAGATGCCTCATCTTTTAATCGCCGGAGCAACTGGCTCAGGAAAAAGCGTTTGTATGAATGCGATTATTTCCAGCATCTTGTTTAAGGCTACACCGGATGAGGTTAAGCTGTTAATGATAGACCCTAAGGTCGTGGAATTATCGAATTTCAATGGAATCCCACACCTGATAGCCCCAGTAGTAACCGACGCCAAAAAAGCGGCTACATCATTGCGCTGGGCTGTTGGTGAGATGGAAACCAGATATGAACTATTTGCGGGTCTCGGGGTGAAAGATATTCAACGTTATAATGAAGCTAAAAAAGCTGAAGACCCCTCAGTTAATTATCCATTCTTGCCCTATATAGTCGTACTTATTGATGAACTGGCCGATCTTATGATGGTTGCTCCGGCTGACGTTGAAGACGCTATCTGCCGCTTGGCGCAAATGGCCAGGGCTGCCGGAATACACCTAGTCGTGGCGACCCAAAGACCGTCTGTTGACGTCATTACCGGGATAATTAAAGCAAATATCCCGTCAAGAATCGCCTTTGCTGTTTCTTCACAAACAGATTCCCGAACTATTTTGGATATGGGCGGGGCTGAACGGCTATTGGGGCGCGGTGATATGTTGTTTTACCCTACCGGTATGGCCAAACCTTTGCGTGTCCAGGGCGTTTTTGTCTCTGACCACGAGATTGATGAATTAGTAGAATACCTTAAGGAACAAAAAAGCCCAGAATACCTGACTCCATGGCAGGATACAGAACAGGAGATACAGGAATCGGACCATGATGATGAACTTCTTCCCGAGGCTGCCAGGTTGTTTATCGAGAGCGGACAAGCCTCGATCTCCCTCTTGCAGCGCAGGTTAAGAATTGGATACACTCGGGCTGCACGAATCATCGACCAGCTCGAGCAAAAAGGTATCGTAGGCGGATATGAGGGCAGCAAACCCCGGGTAATTCGCATGACTCTAGAGGAGTATGAGAAGACTTTTGGATATAACTAAATATACGTATCTAGACAAGAAAGGAAACCACGCATTCATGGAACATCTGATTAGCATACAAAGTGCACTGGAATTACCCGCACCGTTGTTTATTGACCTTCGCTCACCTGCCGAATTCGTGGAAGCCCATATACCTGAGGCTCTTAATATACCTCTTTTAGATAATGAGGAACGCGCTATTATCGGCACAATTTATAAGGAAATTTCACCTGAAAAAGCTACTGAAGAAGGGTTATCAATTGTTGCCCCGAGACTGCCCGAGCTATATGCAAAATTAAAGGAATTAAGCCAAAACAACGATATAATTCTATACTGCTGGCGTGGCGGAATGCGCAGCAAAGCCCTCTGCCAGATACTCTCTGTCATGGGTATAAAACACTACAGGCTTGAAGGCGGTTATAAGGCCTTTCGCCATTTTGTACTTGAATATTTTTCACAGCCCTTTTTGCAGGAAATCATTGTTTTAGATGGGCTGACCGGTGTTGGTAAAACTGATATGCTCGAATTCTTAATTCGAGATAATTATCCGGCAGTTGACCTCGAAGGATTGGCTTGTAATAAGGGCTCCGTCTTTGGACATATAGGCTATTCGCAAGCCCCGACGCAAAAACAATTTGAAGGATTACTTTTTTCGATCCTATATAAAGTTAAACACAATCCGCGCATTATTGTAGAGTGCGAAAGCAGCAGAATTGGCCGGATCTCGCTGCCGACAAGCTTTTTTACCGCGATGGAGAACGGGCGAAGGATTCTGGTTTATGACTCGCTGGAAAACAGGGTAAAGCGCTTAGTCAAAACATATACTCTCAAATACACCAGGGATAATGATATAGAATTAAGCAAAGCTCTCGATCATTTACGAAAAAGGCTCGGACATATTAAAGTCAATTATCTTTTAGAATTGCTTGATAAGCAGGAATACAACAGTATAGTGAAAGTACTGCTTGAGGATTATTACGACCCGCTTTACAGATATCCGGACGAACCCTCTTTGAATTATGAGCTGAACCTTAATGCGCAGGATATGGCGGGTTCTATCGATAAGTTGAAAAGCTTGCTTAATCTTCCGGGATAATCAAATAGAGAGAGGAAGTGTACGAAAGATGAACATTGGGGCTACCCTGAGAGACAGAAGGAAGGAGCTCGGAAAGTCATTAGAGGAGATAGAAAGTAGCACGAAAATAAGAAGTCGCTACCTGGAAGCTCTCGAAATGGAAGAATGGGATATTTTCCCCGGAAAGGTTTACCTTAAAGGTTTCTTAAGAAACTATAGCCGTTATCTCGGTTTAGATGAAGCTGAAATAGTAAACGGGCTTCCTCCTATTTATAACCACGAAGAGCACACAGGTCCTTTACCGGGGAAAATAGAAATACCCGGACGCCCACGTCGTAAAGTGGCAATTATCCTGGCCGTTATCGCCGTTTTTTTATTATTCTCCGCTCAGTATATCTATCGGAATTATTTTAATGCGCCTTTAATCCCTGATGAGCAAACCAACGTTACACAGAACAATCCTCCCCAATCACCTCCCGCTATCATTGTCCCACCTGAAGAAAATAATCCTCCTGTTCAACCCGAGGAACCAAAAACAATTGTTGATAAAATGAATCTTACTATACAATCTGTTGAAGGAAAATGCTGGATAGAGATAAAAACCGGAAAAACCCTGGTATACGAAGGAACGCTGACAAAAGGAAAGGAAATATCGTTTCCTGATCTGGCATCTTTTTCCATTACGCTTGGTAATGCCGGAGGCGTTGCCATTTATATTAATAATGTGGATATCGGCTCACAAGGCGGTATTGGCGATGTTGTCCGTAAAACATTCACAATCGAGAATAATGAAATAAAAGAGATAACATCATAAATTTGATAACTACATAAAAGCGATAGCATCAAAAAAGAGCAATCTAAATAAATATTTAACGTGGTGATTTAATTGGCTTTACAATTCTTGCCCACCAGTAAACAGGAAATTGATGCCGCCGGTTGGAGCAGCCTTGATTTCCTGTTCATTAGCGGAGATGCTTATGTAGATCATCCCAGTTTTGGACCTGCACTGATTAGCCGCTATTTGGAAAGCCTGGGCTTCAACGTGGGTATACTGCCACAGCCGGATTGGAGAAGGCCGGAGTCGCTTCTGGAAATGGGCGTGCCCCGCTTAGGCGTGTTAATTTCCTCCGGCAATCTGGATTCTATGTTAAATCATTATACCGCCCGGAAAAAGCCAAGGAGCCAGGATGCTTATTCACCTGGCGGGCAACCCGGTCTCAGACCGGACAGGGCAGTAATAGTATATACCAACCTGGCCAAACAGGTATTTAAAGATATCCCAGTAATTATCGGCGGGATTGAGGCTTCGTTACGAAGGTTTGTGCATTATGATTTTTGGGATGACGCCTTGCGCCGGTCTGTCTTGTTCGACAGCAAAGCAGATATTCTGGTTTACGGTATGGCTGAACATTCCCTGAAGCGACTAGCACAAGGACTCAACGACGGTAAAACCTTACTAGAATTATCTTTAGTACCAGGTATATGCTATGTTGCCGGTCAACAACCTGAAAAAGGAGTCATTCTCCCATCCTATGAGGAATGTCTTGAAGCCAAAACGGCTTTTGCGGATTCTTTCCGTCTGGCCTATCAAGAGCAGGATCCGATACGCGGAAAAACAATAATTCAGCGCCATACCGACAGATTCCTCGTCCAAAATCCACCCGCGCCTCTTTTGACAACAAAAGAAATTGATTATATTTATAATCTGCCTTTTCAAAGAACACATCACCCGCGTTATAACGAAACCGGCATACCTGCCTTAACAGAAGTAAAGTTCAGCATTACCAGTCACCGCGGCTGTTTCGGCGCGTGTTCTTTCTGTGCTTTGCATTTTCACCAGGGCAGGATAATTCAGGCCAGGTCGCACGACTCGATTATCCGCGAGGCAACCGCAATGACACAGGATTCCCAATTCAAAGGCTACATCCACGATATCGGCGGGCCAACCGCAAATTTCAGGGAGCCGGCCTGCAAAAAGCAGCTGGAATCCGGAGCCTGTCGGGATAAACAATGCCTCCATCCCCTGGCGTGCCCAAACTTGAACGTCAGTCACAAGGATTATCTTCAACTTTTGCGTTCGGTACGAAAACTACCAGGAATAAAAAAAGTTTTTATCCGTTCAGGATTGCGCTATGATTATTTAATGCTTGATAAGGGCAGTTCTTTTTTAAAAGAGCTCTGTGAGTATCATATCAGCGGTCAGCTAAAGGTTGCCCCTGAGCATGCTTCAGCCAAAGCTACGGCGCTCATGGGCAAACCGTCCATCGCTGAATATGATAGGTTCAGGGAAAAATATGAGCGTATGAATGAATCTCTGGCTAAAAAACAGTATCTTGTCCCATATTTTATGTCAGGGCATCCAGGGACAACGCTCAATGACGCCGTTTTCTTGGCTGAATACATGAGGGATCAAAATTTTCAGCCGGATCAGGTTCAGGAATTCATTCCAACCCCGGGCAGCCTGTCTACATGCATGTACTATACGGGGCTAGAACCCTTTACCAAAAAAACCGTACATATCCCCAAAGGTGAAGAAAAAGCGATGCAGCGGGCCTTGCTGCAATATAAAAAACCGGCAAACCGCGAACTTGTACTGCAGGCGCTACGTAAAACCGGTCGTTTCGATCTTATCGGTACCGGCAGAAAATGCCTTGTGACACACGGGCAAACAAAAACTGAAAAGTGGAAGCGGGAACCGGAAAAGAAGGTAAAGAAACGCTCAATTAAGCGCTGAACCTTTAAAACATAGCTTTGACATGCATAAAGCGGTATTATATACTAAATAGAACAAGTTACGAACAAATGCATAATTTGGAGGAACTCAATGCCCAGGCACTTTCATATTATTACGCTCGGCTGCCCGAAGAACTCCGTCGACAGCCGCCAGATATCCGGTTATCTGGCAAACGAGGGATACGTTTATACAGAAGATGCTGACAGGGCTGATGTTATTCTGGTCAATACCTGTGGTTTTATCGAAGACGCAAAAATAGAATCAATTGAAGCTATTCTTGACGCGGCAAAGTGGAAAGAAAAGGGTAGCTGTGAATATTTAATCGTTACCGGCTGCCTGGCTCAAAAATATAGCCGCGAGCTGGCCATTGAATTGCCTGAGGTTGACGCCTATGTTGGTACCGGAGATATTCCGCATTTGCCTGCTTTGCTTGACACTCTGACCTCTGTTAAATTTATGGAATCATGCAAAACACTTAACTCGCTTGAACCCGAAAAAGCACGCATGCCTTTAATCAGAGTGACTGACCCAAATAAATTTCTCTTTAACGAATCTTTACCCCTCGTAACTGAAAAGCCAAAACATTACGCTTATATTAAGATCGCTGAGGGTTGCGATAATAGGTGTTCTTATTGTGTTATCCCATCAATCCGCGGAAATTACCGCAGCCGCCGTATCGAGGCTATTGCAGACGAAGCTGAGATGCTTGTCAAAAATGGTGTTAGAGAGCTGATTCTGGTTGCTCAGGACACGACGTATTACGGTATGGATAATTATCGAGCATATATGTTGCCTGATTTGCTCAAGGAGCTCGTTAAAATACCAGATTTACAATGGGTGCGTCTCTTGTATTCGTATCCGAAGCATATTACCGAGCGATTGCTTGATACTATAGAAAACGAACGAAAAATCTGTTCCTACCTCGATATTCCGCTCCAGCATATCTCCGATAGAATTTTAAAAGCGATGCGAAGAACCGTCGGTAGGGAGGAGACTATAAAAACGCTCAAAAAAGTCCGCTCTATTATCCCGGATGTAACTCTGCGCAGTACATTTATTGTGGGGTTTCCGGGAGAAACGAAAGAGGAGTTTGCGGAGTTGCTTGCTTTTATCGCGGAAGCCAAATTTGATCGCGCCGGATTTTTTGCGTATTCCGCACAACCTCAAACGCCCGCAGCCGATTTACCTGATCAGGTACCGGACGAAGAAAAACAATACCGGCTCGACATGATCTCCAATGTCCAGACAGAAATAATGGCTGCCAAGCTTTCTCAATCCGTCAATAGCATTCGCACTGTCATGGTTGACGGGCTCTCCACAGAATATGAAGGGTTCTGGGAAGGGCGCACGAGCAGTGATGCCCCCGAGATTGATAGTGTTGTATATTTTAAGCCGCTGCAAAACACAAAACCGGGCGATCTTCTTAAGGTCAAGATAACTCACAGCACTGATTTTACATTATTGGGAGAGGTATATCATGAATCTAGCAAATAAACTTACTCTATCAAGAATCTTTCTCATCCCTGTATTTATGCTCGTCTTATTAATAAGGGTTCCGTACGGCGAGTATATCGCAGCGGCTATTTTTATTATCGCGGCAAGCACGGATGGCCTCGACGGTTATTTTGCGAGAAAACGCAAAGAAATCACGAACCTTGGCAAACTCATGGATCCGCTGGCTGATAAACTCTTAATCTCAACTGCGCTAATTATACTTGTAGAGATGAAAGAAATCTCTGCCTGGGTTGCCGTCATAATCATCGGCCGGGAGTTTTTTGTGACCGGGCTTAGAACCCTGGCGGCAGCAGAAGGAGTAGTTATTGAAGCGAGTAAGCTCGGTAAGATAAAAACCGTTTTTCAGATAATCGCTATTTCGGCGCTCTTGCTTAATGATTTCCCACTTAGTTTGTTAAATATTACCTTCGGCAAGTATGCTATTTATATAGCTGTTTTCTTTACTATCTGGTCAGGCGTCGATTACTACCTTAAAGCAAAAAAAAGCTCGAGGTTAAAGCTGGAATGAATAATGTCGTAAAGTTTTTCGCAACCGGGTTTTATACCGGTTATTCGCCTATCATGCCTGGAACTGCCGGTTGTGTACCGGCTCTTCTTATTGCCTGGCTGATACCTTTAGAATTATGGCATATTTTTGTATTATGCCTTGCAGGCGTCTATATCTGTAATTACGCCGAAAACATGCTCAATGAACACGACAGCCCCAAAATAGTTTTTGACGAATTCTGTGGATTGTTTATTGCTACATGGCAGCTTGAAACTGGTTATCTTTACCTTATTGCTTTTATTCTTTTCCGCCTTTTTGATATCTTCAAACCTTATCCGATCAATAGGCTTCAGGCTTTGCCAGGGGGCTGGGGTATCATGGCCGATGACCTTGCTGCCGGTATTATAGTCAGGCTCCTTATGCTTTTAGTTTAGACAAACCCCGCTATATAGCGGGGTTTTCTTGTTTTCCAGCTATTCTCTAAGGAAAGAGCCTTTTAGCCTGTGTTATAATTACCAGGTGAGAGAGGTGGTCAACTTGTCCCAGAAACTGTTACGAATCTTCACAGTAATTCTTGCCGGGTCTTTGACTCTTGTTTTTTTAATTGGCGGTACAGTCTTCTACAATAAAGTAGTCTACTCAAGTCCACTTGAAGCCTCCGTGAAAAAAATTTCCGCAGTAGACTCTTTTCAGGTTGAGAATCTTAATTCACAAACTAAACTCCGGGTTCAATTTAATACGAAAGAAAAACTCAGAGCAAATTTTTATCTGCTGCTCGACCAAATCCAGGGACAGTCAATAACCTCTTCCGAAAACATTACCCTTATTATTGACAGCACCTATAATGAGAATTTGCGAAAATTTTTAACCGACGCCCGTCTGCCTATTTTTGAGGCTATCAGCACTGGGCTTTTTACCAGTCTGCCTGATCAACTTGATAAACTCAGTTTACAGGCAAATATCACGTACGACCTGGAAATTGACAATAATTTTATTTTCGTGACGGCAAATGCCGGCCCGGATTCAGCTCATATCGTCATAAACAGGGGTGATTCGGCGCTAATAATAATTAATACGATGGGAAGTGAGTACCTGTGATGAAAAAAGAGATCGCCATTGGGATCGTAGCCGGTCTGCTAGCGTATTTGTATTACACAGGATATAACATCACTCCCCTGATTATTATCGGCGTATTAGGTTTTGCTGCATTTGTCATCTCCAAGAAAAAAGGGCTTCTCAAGCTTGATACACACTCCCAGGTGGTCGAAAACCGAGAGATTAATTTTGAAGACATTGGCGGTCAGGATACTGCCAAGCAGGAATTAAAGGAAGCGTTGGAGTTTTTATTAAAATCCAGTTCGATTACCCAGATGGGTATCCGTCCGTTAAAGGGCATCCTTTTAACCGGCCCGCCCGGCACCGGCAAGACACTGCTGGCAAGAGCAGCCGCAGGATATTCTGACGCCGTTTTTTTAGCTACCTCGGGTAGTGAATTTATTGAAATGTATGCCGGAGTTGGCGCACAAAGGGTCAGGACCCTTTTTAAATCCGCGCGTGAAATTGCGAAAAAACAAAAAAAGAACAGAACAATAATTTTTATTGATGAAATAGAGGTTCTCGGAGGTAAGAGGGGGAGCCATAGCAGCCATCTCGAATACGATCAGACCTTAAACCAGCTGCTGGTAGAAATGGATGGATTGACGAACGATAAAAATATCCAAATCCTCATAGTCGCCGCGACAAACAGAGCGGATTTGCTTGATAGCGCTCTATTGCGCCCAGGCCGTTTTGACCGTATTGTCAAAGTTGATTTGCCGGATAAAGAGAGCCGCCTGGCTATCTTAAATCTCCATTGCCGCAACAAACCGCTCGCAGCCGATGTGGATATCGAAGAAATTGCTGCCGGTACTTATGGATTTTCAGGAGCGCATCTTGAGAGCCTGACCAACGAAGCCGCCATCCTGGCTTTACGTGATAACTGTGCTGTCATCAGTCAGGGTCACCTGCGCGAAGCAGTTGACAAGGTTATCTTAGGCGAGAAGCTCTCAAGCCGCGCCAATAAGGAAACATTACGCCGCGTCGCCATACACGAGGCCGGACATGCCTTTATCAGCGAATTTCTAAATCCCGGTTCGGTAGATCAGGTAACCGTGACATCACGTGGTAACGCGCTGGGCTATGTGCGTCACACTCAGAAGGAAGACCAGCAGCTTTTTACAAAAACCGCACTTGAAAAGCAGATCATGATATTATTAGCCGGCGCTGTCAGTGAGGATATCCTTCTTGGTGAAAGGAGCACCGGCGCAGCCAATGATTTTCAACAAGCCCTGAATATGACTGAACGCATTGTGATGTCCGGTCTTTCACGTCTAGGTGTCGTTTCCGCTGAGGTCTTGCCCAAGCATGAATTATTTATGGTCTACCAGGAGATCTTGCAGGCGCTGGAGATAAAGACACACGAAATCCTATCCCGGAGTAAGCAAGCGCTCGATAGAATTATCAATACACTCGAAACAAGCGAAAAGATCAGCGGGGCTGAACTGCGCCGCGTCATCGGGACAGGCGGAAATGAAGGCTCCATAGTGGCGTAAGGGCGGCAAATAAGCCGCCCTTTTTATATTATTTTTGTAATATATATTTCTAATCTATTGAATAATTTGTCATATTTCATTATAATAACTACTGTAAATAAGCTGGTAATATTATGGTATAATGTCCTATGCTTATGGAAAGGTTGGTTTCTTATTTGAGAATTAAAGTTGGAGTGATTATAATCACTGTTGCTACATTAGCCCTTACTTATGGTTCTGCGGCCTTAACATCTGTTACAATAGACAGAACAATCACCGCCGGAACTGTGAAGTCGGATATAGATAAAAACGTGTCCGTTAAATTTGAAGCGCTCGAATCATACGAATCTATGATGAGAGTGAATAAGAAGGGCGTCGTATCTTTCGATTTAAGCCAAGCTATGATTAACGGTGCAGACGGATTTAATCCTGATGCCCAGTTTACTATTGGTAACGCTAAAGCTGGTGTTTTTCAGATTACAAATAACTCAAATATTTCTATTAAGGTGAGTCTAAAGCCAGGAGTTCACTGCGGTCTGGTATTGAAAGACAGCAATGGAGAAAAAACTCCAACAATAATAGACTCCGGTAAAGCGCAGTCCTTTTATTTCGAAATTGATTCCACCGGTAGTTTTGCCGGTAATACTATCAATGGAATCTTATTGATCAGAGAGAAATAGTTTTTGGAACGTAAGGGCGGCCAAAAAGCCGTCCCTTTTAATGCGTAAAACCTCTTACATAATATAATGAATATTATATAATATTTATAATTTTAGTATTGTATAATTCACTAAATATCTTTATAATAAGTATAATAAAGTCTGGTAAACCAATGTCTACCAGAATTGAAAGGATGGATTTAAAATGAGAATTAAAATTGGAGCACTGCTAATTGCTGTTGCTTTGGTAGCACTGACTTACGGATCAGCAGCCATAACATCTGTGACAATTGACAGGACTATTACCGCAACAGTGAAGTCAGATATTGATGCAAATGTGGCAGTCAAATTTACTGCGCTAGGAACGTATAGTTCATTAATGTCCACGGATGCCGATGGTGTCGTGTCATTTAATTTGAGCAAGGTGCTGACACCAGCTACTCCCGGTTCTGCCACCGGATTTAATGCCGATGCGCAGTTTACTATTGGCAAAAGTAGCGCTTGTGTTTTCCAGATCACGAACAATTCTAACCTTTCCATAACAGCGACTATGTCAGGCGGTGGAACCAATCTGGTGTTAAAGGACAGTACAGGAGCGACCTCTTCAACTATCGCCCCGGGGGCGGCGAAGTCCTTCTATTTTGAAATTGATACAACCGGTAAGACTGCCGGTTCTTCCATCAACGGAACCTTGCAGATCAGAAAGGCATAGTTTCATTCCCCGCTTAGCTGTCTACCGGCATGACAATAATATCGAAGAAGAAATGATATGAAAAAAATAACTTATCGGGCGCTTATTGGGATTATTTTGGCTTTACTCATCATGAATGTTGGGGCCATAACCCAAGGCGCCCCCCGTTTTATCTATGTGTTCTCCGAGAGCATGGAGCCAACTATCCACGTGAATGACGGTTTTTTGATCTGGCCCTCGTTCAATTACGGCATAGACGATATTGTCGTCTTTAGACCTGTAAAGCTTGAGGCTGCTCTTGTCACGCATAGAATCGTGGGCGTGGCCCGGGATGGCTTCATTACTAAGGGTGATAATTCGCCCGTAACAGACCAGTCCTCAGGTGAACCTTCGCTGACAGGGGACCGGATTATCGGCCGGGTGTTCACCGTCAATGGCAGACCAATCATCATTCCCGGTCTTGGTGACATGTATGAAAGTATGCAGGAGAAATTAGGTACCGGCGTAAGATATGTTGCTATAGGACTAATCACGCTAGGCGTCATGCTGGCTTTATGGGAAGCATGGTCTCCGCAGCGCAAAAAGCGTAGCCGTCGCCGTTGGAGACTACGGGATATTTACCGACTTATCGCAATTGCTGCCATAGGCTTAGTTGTCTTAGGGGTTTTGCTCGGCGCGCGCGTCAACCAGGTCAAATACCTCGTCAGCGTGAATCCGGGAACGCTCGCGGAACATATGCGCATTGATGAAACAGGCGATTTATCTATTAAAGTTACAAATGTCGGTTTCCTGCCAATTTGGCATATCAGTTCGGCGGTTGCTCCCCTTTTGATCAAAGACGCTCCAGCCATAATTAAGGCACGGTCTGAAGCTCTGGTGGCCATCACTATTCCGGCTCATCATGAAACAGGATGGTATCAGGGTTACGTGCGAATTTATAACTATCCGATGGTCTTACCGCGTCCGGTCATAGTATGGCTGCACGAGCAGAGTCCCTATTTGGCTTTGACCGGAATAGCCGCTTCGTTTGCACTATTAATCTTCATAGTCTTGCGCGTTATCGACGGCATCCCGGGGATCGAAGGCTGGATACCGCTTAATGCACTTAAAGACAAAATTACCGCCCGCAGGCTGCAGAGAATTCACAGCCGCTTGTTTGGCCGAAGGAGGTCGCGGGTTTAAAATGAGAAAAAACAGAACCATACTGCTCATTGGTCTCGGTTTGCTCCTTGCGCTCATTTCAAGAGCCGGCAGCGGGGCTCTGAGCCAGGTCGTGGCCGACCGTAATACCAATGCGGCTACAACTGTTTCCGATTGCGACGGTATCTTAGATTTGACCGGCTTCAAAAACTGCTATGTGCTGACAACCAGTTATGCTGTTACCGGCACAATTGTTAATAACAGCAACAAGCCGCTTCAGCTTCGGCTATATATTGACCCCGACATTACGCTGGCCAAGAGATATACCGGCAACCAAGATGTTAACTGGACTCTTTCGTTCCGCTTGTACAGAAACTGCTCAGCATGC
The DNA here is from genome assembly GCA_002422465.1 of Peptococcaceae bacterium UBA6129. Classification (GTDB taxonomy): domain Bacteria; phylum Bacillota; class Peptococcia; order DRI-13; family UBA6129; genus UBA6129. The sequence continues at coordinate 18,978 of DIVP01000153.1, forward strand.
ACGACGTGTAACTTTAAAGGAACTGGCAGAAGCCATCCTGCCGGGATCTGGACCCCACGCTATCAGATTCTGCCCGGAGGGACTTTTACTGTACAAACCAGTATGAAAAGCACCTCAAGAAAGGGTTATCGTTTTGCCGCAGAGACCTCTTTCATTTTTGACGCGCTGGGTGCGGACGGTTTTTCAATATATATTGAGGATACCCCGAGCTCACCGCGCAATCATTCATATACCTCGGTCTTGCTTAGCAATAGCAGTGGATAAAAATCTATACTTGTAATAGGAGTAAATCTATGAAGACCAGCTGGTTAGACAACAAAGGTATCTTGATTCTCTTTTTTGCATTTGTCCTCCTCGCGTTAGCCTGGACTGCAATTAGTCTGGATATGCTGCCGGGTCCTGGCGTATCGGAGATTAGCGGGACAAACAATGTAGCCGAGACAATTCCGGAGAGTGCACTCATACTCAGAGCTGAATACCAGGTTATCGCAAACAAATCTACAATTATCTGGCCGCAGGGCTCACTTGTTGAACAGGGCAGAGCCGGGTATTTTTACGCTATTTTGCCTTCTGTAAATGTAACTCCGGTTCTGGAAGTGCACGATCTTATAAAAGGGCAATTGACGGGAACCATGCAATCCGGGGTTTATTTGCAGGCTGCGACTGAGAAGGGAGAGGTATACTGGTCATATCAGCTTAGCCAGTCGCCGGCGGAAGCCGTATCTTTTGCAAAGGGAGCAACTGATAAACCGGATGAGGTTGTATTCAAAGGCAGCCCGATATCTATCGATGTTATGGCTGCATATAATCAGCTTGAGAGGATAAGTGAAGAACTAAAATTTAACCGTGCTCTATTTCAGCTGATTATTCAGTCTGATGTTAAAATAGCCGGTATTGTCAATGATGTTGACGCTCAAAAAAACATTAAAAGCAGCTATCCGCTCACGCTTCACGAGGAGAGCTTCAGTCTGCCGACGCCTGACGAGAGTATTACCACTATCGTTCTAGCCACTGGCGCGATCAAACCGGTAACTCCCAAGAAGCCCTTGCTCGAAATGCTTGCCGACAATTGGCTGCCGTTACTTATTGATGTCATACTGCTGTTAATCCTGCTTTATCTTCTCAAGTCAAGAAGGATGAAGCGCAAAACAGGTGATTACGAACATCGCAGATTTAAGGAATGGATAACGGAAGGAAGTATCCAGGTTCAGGACAGGGTACGCATCAATGTCCATTCCCTCGAAGGCTTGGTTGACCTGGCTATAGACTTGGACAAACGGGTTATTTTTGACCCTGAAACCAAGAAGTACTACGTCCTCGAGGAGAATCTCGTCTATATTTTTGATTACGAAGTGGGTAATTCAAAAACCAGCGCAAAAACTATACGTTTGGGTAAACTGCTGCTTGAGCGGGGCGTTATCCGGCCCGAACAGCTGGAAATGGGCCTTTTCTATCAGCAGCGTTCCGGACAGCCTCTTGGGGAAAGCCTCATGTCTTTAGGCTTCATCGATGAAATAACTTTAACAAGCGCCCTCGCGGCACAAGCTAAACTTCCCTATCTGGAGTTAAATCCAGAAAAGATAAAAATCGAGCCGAAGCTGTTTAAAAAGCTCACGCTAAACCAGGCTCGCGCCTTGTCGGCCGTACCGTTGGGCGTACGCAAGGACGGCAAGCTTGTGATTGCCTGTGCAGAGACTTTCAGAGAAGGGTTCCAAAAGTCCCTGCAGGAAATCTTTGCAGAGGAACTCTTTATCGTGGCGGCCAGACCGTCGGTGATTTATAAGCTCATCGAGCAGATGGAGCCGGCTGCTCAAGTACAACAACAAAGCGTAGGCCAGCAGGAAGGGACTGCAAAGGATAATAAATTATCGCGCCTATCCTTTGAAGAGCAAACGCGTTTTGTCTTCAGTTATTATCAGGGCAGCGTAAATTTAGAGCTTTTTATCAAGGCATCGGGGCTCGTGGAGACAGCCATTCTTGCCAGCATGCCCGAACCTGGCTCCGGCTCGTTAATACAGTGGCTGGTTAATCATTCTTACATTGATGGGACTGTTGCGCATTTAATATCCGGTGTGAGACGGGCGGTACAAATCATGGATTGGCAGTCAAGACAGGAAAAAAGGCTTCCTGAATTAATTGAAGTATTACATCAGGCAGACTATTTGCCCGGCGCCGACATCAATTGGCTCAGACAGGAAAGCAGTAGTCAGGGCAAACCACCGGAAGATTTCCTCATTGAAAACTATCTTGCTACTGCGGAAACAGTTAAAAAGGCTATCTGGCTGCTGGATATGCTCGAGAAAACCCTGACAAACACTCCGGAAGAACAGGTCTTGGATGTCCAGATTGTTCAGGAGCACAGGCCTAAAACATGGGAGTTTTAAGTTGTTCAATTTCTTATTTTTAATCTATTGAATATTTGTTAATTATTTTTATTATTTCTATTGTATAATCTGCCAAAGGCCTTTATAATAGCTCTTGTATAATCTGGTATAATAATGTAATAATTTATTTGCCTGACTCGAAAGGATTTAGCCCTTACAAACTATTGAACAATTTGTTAACTATCCTTTATAATAACTATTGAATAAATCAGTATGCTTATGTCCGTTCGAATTGGAAGGATGAAGTAAATCATGAGAATTAAAGTTGGAGCAATGCTAATTGCTCTTGCATTATTAGCCCTTGTATATGGATCTGCTGCTCTGACCACTGTGGCTGTCGACAGGACATTCAACGCAGTAACATTGAAGCTGAATGCCGAAGTCGACGGAGGTGGAGCCGATGGAACCTACGGAACAGAGGAAGCCGTTAGGATTATGACGCTCATAATTAATAGAGATGCCGTATCCTTCGATTTAGCGCCGACTATTGCCGACAAACCGACCAGCTTTACCCCCTCTGATACCAACGCAGTTGATAATTCTGGATCGCCTAATCCTAATATACCTCTGCCGCCAACAAAGAAGGATCCTGTTGTACCCATCATAGAGGTAAAACCTGTGCCCGCGAACAAACCGCCGGCGGCCGGCTCTAGTCCCCCGCCTATTGCCAACGCAGGCGTTAAATTGGAAGTGCTCAATACTTATGAACCTCTACTGACAACAAATGAGGACGGTGTCGTATTCTTTGATTTAAGTAAAGCGCTTGTCCACGGCGCCGCCGGTTTTAACCCTAATGCTCAGTTTACTATCGGCAGCGCTGACGCCGGTGTTTTTCGCATCACTAACAACTCTAAATCTTCGATCAAAGTCAGTCTTGAAGCCGGACAGCCAGGTCTGGTAGTCAAAGACAGCAACGGGGGTACCACTTCAATAATAGCCTCCGGCGCTGCTCAGACTTTCTATTGCGAGATTGATACCACCGGTTTGCTTGCAAATAATGCCATCGGCGGAACCTTACAAATAAGAACGCATGGAAGCTAAAGTATCCTAATTGTGTATATTTGTAATTTCGGTTAATTGAAAAAGTAAATTCCAGTTTGAAAAAGTAAATTCCACTGGGTTGTTTAGTAAAAAAGCAGCCGTGTTTGCATGATTTTAAGCGGATTAATTTTTAAAAAAATTAAGGTAACTATGCTATTAAAAGGATAAAATGCAACTAAAGGTAGCGATGCTGAGCCCATTTTAGGGTATAATGAACCAAGCGTGAAAAATTAGCTAACTTTTTGCAAGAGTAAATTCCACC
>DIVP01000061.1 GCA_002422465.1 Peptococcaceae bacterium UBA6129
TAGAATTTACTTTTTCAAATGAGGTATTTGTAATTTCTATTAATTTTTCATAAAAACCTATTGAATTATCTGTATAAACATTTATAATAACTATTGTACAAATTGGTAGAATAATGTAGAATGAAATCTACCAGAATTGAAAGGAAGGTATTTATCATGAGAATTAAAATTGGAGCATTGCTAATTGCAGTTGCTTTGTTAGCTCTAACTTACGGATCCGCAGCCATGACCTCTCTTACGATAGATAGGACAGTCACCGCCGGAACAGTAAAGACAGATACAGATGCTAACGTAGTCGTCAAATTTGCCGCACTCGGAGCGTATACATCATTAATGTCCACAGATGCGGATGGTGTCGTGTCATTTGATTTAGGCGAAGCGCTCACTAATGGCGCCACCGGATTTAATGCCGATGCACAGTTTGCTATCGGCAGTACTACCGCCGGTGTTTTCCAGATCACTAACAACTCGAATATTTCTATTACAGTTAGTCTTTCCGGAGGGGGAACCGGCCTGGTGTTAAAAGACCTTACCGGAGCTACTTCTTCGACTATAACATCCGGGAGTGCACAATCATTCTACTTCGAAATTAATACCGCCGGTATGGCTGCCGGCAGTTCTCTCGGCGGAACCCTGCAGATCAGAAAGGCATAAAATTAATTCCCCGCTCAGGTTTTTATTGTATGACAATAATATCGAAGAAGAAATGATATGAAAAAATTAACTTATCGGGCGCTTATTGGGATTATTTTGGCCTTACTCATTGTAAACGTAGGGGCCATAACCCAAGGCGCCCCCCGTTTTATCTATGTATTTTCCGAAAGCATGGAACCGACTATCCACGTGAATGACGGCTTTTTGGTCTGGCCCTCGTTCAATTACGACATTGACGATATTGTTGTCTATAGACCCGTAAAGCTTGAGGCTGCTCTTGTCACACACAGAATCGTGGGTGTGGCCAGTGATGGCTTCATAACTCAGGGTGACAATTCACCCGTAACAGACCAGACCTCAGGTGAACCGGCTCTAACAGGAAACCGGATTTTAGGGCGGGTATTTACGATCAATGGCAAACCGTTTATTATCCACGGTCTCGGCGACGTATACGAGAGTATGCAGGAGAAATTAGGTACCGGCGTAAGATATGTCGCTATCGGGCTTATCACACTCGGCGTCATGCTGGCCTTGTGGGAAGCATGGTCTCCGCAGCGCAAAAAGCGCAGCCGACGCCGTTGGAGACTCCGGGACATTTACCGGCTTGTCGCAATTGTTGCTATAGGCTTTGTCGTTTTAGGGGTTTTGCTCGGTACGCGCGTAAACCAGATTAAATACCTTGTCAGCGTTAATCCGGGGACGCTCGCGGACCATATGCGGGTCGATAAAATAGGCTATTTGCCTGTTAAAGTTAATAACGCAGGCTTCCTGCCGACGTGGCATATCAGTTCGGCAATCCCCCCTCTTACGATCAAAGAAGCTCCAGCCATGATTAAGGCGCGGTCTGAAGGTCTGGTAATCATTACTATTCCAGCCCATCATGAAACAGGATGGTATCAGGGTTATGTGCGAATTTATAACTATCCGATGATCTTGCCGCGTCCGGTCATTGTATGGCTGCACGAGCAGAGTCCCTATTTGGCCTTGACCGGAATAGCCGCTTCGTTTGCACTATTGATATTTATAGTTTTGCGCATTATTGGCAGCATCCCCGGTATAGAAGGCTGGATACCGCTTAACGCGCTCAAAGATAAAATTACCGCCCGCAGGCTGCAGAGAATTCACAGCCGCTTGTTTGGCCGAAGGAGGTCGCGGGATTAATATGAGAAAAAACAGAATCCTACTGTCTATTGGTCTCGGTTTGCTGCTTGCGCTCATTTCAGGAGCCGGCAGCGGGGCTCTTACTCAGGTCGTGGCCAACCGGAACACAGATGCGGCCGCGACTGTTGCCGACAGCAACGGGATTATAGATTTGGCCGGTTTCAATAACAGCTATGTGCTGACAGACAGTTATGCTGTTACCGGCACAATTGTGAACAAAAGCAACAAGACGCTTCAGCTTCGACTGTATATTAACCCCAATATTACTATGGCCAGGAGGTATTCAAACAGCCAATCCGTCAACTGGACTCTTTCGTTCCGCCTGTACAGAACTAGCTCATCATACACGACATATAACTTTACAGATACTGGTATTGATAATCCGGCCGGGGTCTGGACCCCGCGCTATCAGATTCAGCCCGGAGGGACTTTCACTGTACGAACTAGAATGACAAGCACCTCGACTAAGGGTTATCGTTTTGCCGCCGACACCTCTTTCATCTTTGACGCGCTCGGTACGGACGGTTTTTCAGTATATTTTGAGGATACCCCGAACTCACCGCGCAGTCATTCCTATACCGCGAGCCATTCTTAGTAGTAATTGTAGTCAATATAAATCTATACTAGTAATAGGAGTTAATCTATGAAAGCCAACTGGTTTGATAAAAAAGGTATTATGTTTCTCTTTTTTGCAATTGTCCTCCTCGCGTTAGCCTGGACTGCCGTCAGTCTAGACATGCTGCCGGGCACGGGCGTATCGGGAAATGGCGATACTGCCAATATGACCGGGACAATTCCGGAGAGTTCACTTATACTCAGAGCTGAATACCAGGTTATCGCAAATAAAGCCACAACTATCTGGCCGCAAGGCTCTCCTATTGAACAGGGCAGAGCCGGGTATTTTTATGCTGCCCAGCCATCTATCAACGTTACTCCGATTCTGGAAGTAAAGGACCTTCAGAAGGGACAACTGGCAGGAACAATACAATCCAGGGTTTCCTTACAGGCTGCGACAGAGAAGGGGGAGGTATACTGGTCATATCAGCTTAGCCAGACACAAGCGGAAACTGTGTCTGTTGCAAACGGAATGCCCAATAAACCAGAAGCGCTTGTGTTCAAAGGCAGCCCAATCTCGATTGATATGATGGCTGCTTATCAGCAGCTTGAGAGTATAAGCGCAGAGCTTGACTTCAATCGCGCCGTCTTTCAGCTTATTGTTCAGTCTGATGTCAAAATGACCGGTGTGGTCAATGATGTTGAAGCTCAAAAATCCATCAAGAACAATTTCCCGCTCACGTTTCATGAAGAGAGCTTTAGTCTGCCGACGCCTGCCGAGAGTATAACCAGCATAGTTTTGGACACTTTCGATAGTAAACCGGTAACTCCCAAGAAAACGTTGCTCGAAAAGCTTGCCGACAATTGGCTGCCGTTGCTCCTAGACATCATATTACTGTTAATTCTGCTTTATCTTCTCAAGTCGAGAAAAATAAAGCGCAAAACGGATGATTATGAACACCGCAGATTTAAGGAATGGATAACAGAGGGAAGCATCCAGATTCAGGACAGGGTGCGCATCAATGTCCATTCCCTCGAGGGTTTGGTTGACCTGGCCATAGACTTGGACAAACGGGTTATTTTTGACCCGGAAACCAAAAAGTACTATGTCCTCGAAGAAAATCTCGTCTATATTTTCGATTCCGAAACGGGAGGTACGAAGTCCAGTGCAAAAACTATCCGCCTAGGAAAATTGCTGCTCGAGCGGGGCGTTATCCGGTCAGAACAGCTGGAAATGGGTCTTTTCTATCAGCAGCGTTCCGGACAGCCTCTCGGGGAAAGCCTCATGTCTTTAGGCTTCATCGATGAAATAACTTTAACTAGTACCCTGGCGGCGCAGGCTAAACTTCCCTATCTGGAATTGAATCCTGAACAGATAAAGATTGAACCGAAGCTGTTTAAAAAGATCACGCTAAACCAGGCCCGCGCCTTGTCGGCCGTACCTATTGGCATGCGTAAGGACGGCAAGCTTGTGATTGCCTGTGCGGAGACTTTCAGAGATGGGTTCCAAAAGTCCCTGCAGGAAA
>DIVP01000142.1 GCA_002422465.1 Peptococcaceae bacterium UBA6129
AATGTAGAAAATGCTTCGTATGGTCTGACGATGTGCGCTGAACGGGTTGCAGTATTTAAAGCCGTCTGTGCCGGGGTTTCTGATTTTGAGGCTATCGCTCTTGTGACAGACTCACTTGAACCAGTTTCACCATGTGGAGCCTGTCGTCAGGCTTTGGCAGAGTTTTCTTCTGAAATGACAATAATCTTAGCTAATCTAACCGGACAGCAAGTGATAACAACAATAGGGGAATTGCTTCCGATGGCTTTTACCAAGGCAAAGCTTGGGGAGGGCAAGCCGAATGAATAAAGAACACCGTTCCGGTTTTATAGCGCTGATTGGGCGTCCAAATGCAGGAAAATCAACTCTCTTGAACTATCTTGTCGGACAGAAAATCGCGATAACCTCGGATAAACCTCAGACGACAAGGAACAGAATTGCCGGGATTCTAACCGGCGATTCCTGGCAGGTGATTCTGCTCGATACCCCTGGTGTGCACAAACCTAAAGATAAACTTGGCGATCAGATGGTTAAAACAGCGTTGAATACGCTGTCTGAAGTTGATGTGGTTTATTATCTTGTCGATGCCACCATGCCTTTTGGCTCCGGAGAGGCTTTCCTTGTAGACAAACTCAAGAATCTCAAAACACCTGTCTTTCTGCTCCTGAATAAAATCGATATGCTTGAGAAAAAGGCGCTTCTGCCGCTAATAGATTTCTATCAGAAAAAACTGGACTGCGAGACAATCGTACCGATATCGGCCCGTTTTGGTGAGAATATTGATTCTCTGCTCAAAGCCACGCTTCTACACCTCCCGGAAGGACCCCAGTATTATCCGGCCGAGTCTGTCACCGACCAGCCGGAAAGGATAATAATCGCGGAAATGATTAGGGAAAAGGTGATCCAGGTAACCAGAGAAGAGGTGCCGCACGCCGTTGCAGTGGGTATTGATATTATAGAGCGCCGTTCCGAGGAGCTATTATATGTCAGCGCCACGATTTATGTAGAGAGAGATTCACAAAAGGGAATTATCATTGGCAAAAACGGCGATGTGCTGAAGACTATTGGCAGCAGGGCGCGTGTAGATATTGAGAAAATGCTTGGCAACAAAATCTTTTTAGAGTTGTGGGTCAAGGTCAAAGCCGACTGGCGCAACCGCGAAAGTATTCTGCAAGAGCTAGGCTACAAGCAATAGCAGGAGCGAGAGTTGCCAAACCAAACAGGGATAAGGGGTTTGATTATGCGGCAGCGTATTTATGCCTATCTAATTTGCGTGGCGCTTATCGGTATAGGCTATTTTTACAGTAATTCTTTGCAATTTAAGCAGGAGACAGAAGCGGAAATCTTAACCAAAGGAGTAGTACTGGCTGTAGAAGAGATTAAGCTTACGGATGAAGACGCTGAAAGTATCTTTAACGATAAACAATGGGCCGTCAAGGTGCGGATAACCAAGGGTATATACAAAGGGCGTGAAATCGATACCGTCCATTATGAGGAAGACAATCCTGCTTATAGCTTTATGGTTTACCCCGGTAATGAGGTCGTACTTAGTCTGGATGTTGAAGATTATGTCTTAAAAAACGCATATATATCAGGATTGGCACGTGATAGATATCTCTTCTATCTATTTGCTGTTTTTGTCGTGAGCATCCTATTAATCGGGGCCAGGCAGGGTGTAAAAACTGTTTTGTCCCTTTTTCTGACGGGCTGGGCGGTCATTAAAATATTACTGCCGGCCATTCTGACCGGCAAAAATCCGATATCGGTTACGATCATTGTAAGTGCAGGCATCACGGTCGTTACATTAATGCTGGTCTCCGGATTTACACGCAAGTCTTTATCCGCGATTTCCGGTACGATAATAGGTATCAGTTTAGCGGGTATTATTGCAAATTATTTTATTGAAATCACCAAGATTAGCGGTTTAGCGTCCGAAGAAAGCAGGCTGTTCTTTTTCAGCTATGCCGAAGGGAGAATAGATATAACCGGCCTTTTATTTGCCGGTATAGTAATCGGCGCTCTCGGCGCCGTTATGGATGTGGCGATGTCTATAGCTTCAAGTGTGTGCGAAATACATGGGACTAATCCGGATTTATCACTGAGTCGTTTAGTAAAGAGCGGGCTGAATATTGGCCGGGATATTATCGGGACCATGGCCAATACGCTTATTTTGGCCTATACAGGCGGTGCTTTGCCGCTGATGCTTTTGATAATGGCTAATGACATACCTTATGTCAAGTATATTAATCTGGATATGATTGCCTCTGAAATTGTCCGGGCCTTGGCCGGCAGTATTGGTCTATTCCTGGCGGTACCCTTTACCGCTTTCATTAGCGCTGTTTTGTGTAAAAATGCTAGGAGCCTAAGCCATATAAAAGTCCCGCGCGGTAGACAACAAAGCTGACAAGCCAGGCCAGTGCAAGCGTGTAGCCGATTAAAAAGAGCGGCCACTTCCAGTTGTTAGTTTCATGACGAATAATCGCCACTGTCGCGAGGCAGGGGACATAGATCAGGACAAACAGCATCAGAACATAGGCGACTAAGGGTGTATATCCCGATTGTTCCCTCACGCGTTCAGCGAAACCGCTTTCCTGAGCATTTATTTCACCGCTGCCGGTATCCTCGATGCTGTATAGTGTTCCGAGGGTGCTTACAACGATCTCTTTGCCGGCAAATCCTGCAACCAGCGCTATGCCTGTTTTCCAGTCAAATCCGAGCGGTCTGATAACCGGTTCAATCAGGTGTCCAAGCTGACCGGCATAGCTTTGTTCCAATTGAGTTGAAGTGTTTGGATAAGACTGGAGATCATGACCGGATAGCGGGAATGTAAACAATATCCAGGTAATAACCGAGGCGGCCAGGATTACTGTGCCGGCCTTTTTTAGATAAAGCCAGGCCCTGATCCACATTTGCATCAGGATATTTTTCACAGTTGGCAAGCGGTATACCGGCAGTTCCATGACAAATGGTTCGGATTCACCCGGCAAAATCCAGGTCCGTAAGACCTTGGCCATAATTAGCGCTAACAAAACCCCAACCAGATAAACGGAAAATAGTATATTCCCGGCAGTCTGCTTCTCAAAAAAAGCTGCCGTAAGTAAGGTATAAACAGGCAGACGTGCTCCACAACTCATGAGCGGCACAATCAACATTGTCACGAAGCGGTCACGTTTGTTTTCCAACGTGCGTGTGGCCATGATCGCAGGAATTGAACAGCCAAAACCTAGAATCATCGGAATGAAGGATTTGCCATGCAATCCGATTCTGTGCATGAGCCTGTCTGTGACAAAAGCGGCCCTGGCCATGTAACCGCTGGCTTCCAGAAGGGAAATTCCGAGAAAAAGAAACAGGATGTTAGGCAGGAATACGATGACACCGCCTACTCCTCCGATAATGCCGTCAATTATGAGTGACTTCAGGAGACCAGCCGGCATAAGGGTGTTTAACAAATCGGCAAAACGGGCGAAGCCACTTTCAATCAAGCTCATGGGTGGATTCCCGAGGGTAAAGGTCATTTGAAAAAGCAGCCACATAATTACTAAAAATATCGGCAGCCCGAGCAGTCTGTTTAAGACAATCGCGTCAATTCGATCGGTAACGGTGGCCTGCTCCTTCGGCGTATAACTCAAAGCCTCGCGGCAAGCCCCGCGAATAAAGGCATAGCGGCCTTCAACAATAAGCATTTCCGGGTCCTGTTTGTATTTTTGTAATAACAAATACCTGCAGATATTGACTTGTTCTATTACACTGTCATAAGTAGGCTGCTCTTTGAGTTTCGATAAAATGTCCTGATCATATTCCAACAGCTTGATTGCAAACCAACGCCGCAGGAAAACGCTTCTGCTGAAATCTTTGTACAGCGCTTCCGGCAGGATTCTCTCAAGGAAATTGATTTGCTTTTCAATGTATTCCTCATATCGTACAGGCTTAGCTGTTAAGCTGCATCCATTATTGGCAACATCGATTATTGCGTCGAGCAATTCCGTAGTTCCTTTGTTCTTTGTTCCGGTTACCGGAATAACCTGTACGGCAAGGAGCTGCGAGAGAAGCCCGTAATTAAAACTAATTCCCTGTGAGCTCGCTATATCGACCATATTAAGGGCGACGATAAGGGGCAAACCCAGTTCCTTCAATTGGGCGGTCAGATTGAGATTGCGTTCAAGATTGCTGGCATCGACAACATTAACGACAACATCAATATTCTCTTCGATTAATACTGCCCGCGCTACCATTTCTTCAGCAGAAAAGGCTGTGAGGCTATATGTGCCGGGCAAGTCGATTATTGTGAACTCAGTATCCTTGTATACGGCCTTGCCGACTTTTTTTTCGACCGTAACCCCCGGATAATTACCGACGTGTTGGTGCGAGCCCGTCAGATTATTAAAAATCGTGGTTTTACCGGCATTTGGATTGCCGGCAAGAGCGACTGTTATTTTATGTTTCACTGCTCATTTCCCCTGTCTTTTGTTCGAGTATTTCAATAAGGGCAGCCTCTTCTTTGCGAACGGACAACAGAGCCCCGTTTACTTTGAGTTCAAGTGGGTCGCCCAAAGGCGCATAGCGTACCATCTCCACCGTAGTACCGGTGATAATCCCCATTTCCAGCAGTCTCCGCCTGATTGCGCCGACCCCGGTAATCCTGACTACGACTGCTTTTTGACCTGGTAACATATCTTTTAGGGTGTGTGAAGGCAAGTGACAGCACTTCCGTTTCTATCTAATTTTGAGTTTGCACATGAACGGCCTTTTCTAAGAACTGAACCAATTTGCTTGTGGTATCCGGTGAAATAGCATGTTCCATCCGGCACGCTTCGAGTTCCGCCGTTTCGTGATTAACACCGAGCACCTGGGTTAAAAATTCCCGTATAACCTTGTGCCGGTTACGAACCTTGCTGGCCTCATCCCGGCCGGTTTTTGTCAGGACTAAGGGACCATATTTGTCATGCTCGATGAGTCCTTGCTGCACCATAGCGTAGATCATCTCCGTGACGCTGGACTTGGCTATCTGCAGAGACTTGGCCAGATCGGTGATTCTTACGGTACTAGTTTGTTCGGAAAGATTGAGGATTGCTTCGAGATAGTCCTGTATCGAAGCGGAAACCGTAGATTTTTTCGACAAGTTCAACACCTCGCCTCAAGGGTAAGCTAATTTATAAATTGTTAGGTTATCCTAACACCAATCTAAAAATATCAGGTTATGCCGGTAATGTCAAGCAGAAAAATATCCGAAAAATATCCGCAGAAAAAAAGGCATATTCTTGACACTTACAGGGAAACTTGATAGAGTTATTTTGGCGGCAATGAAGCCTTTCTTGACTGGAAAGGCTTCAAATAATTTGAAGCAAACAGACGACTTAATCAGTAAAATATTGGAGGTGGGATTTATGGATTCATACCCCCCTAGTAGATGCTTTTGGCATAATCAATTAAATATAAGCGGGAGGCAGAACCCTAAATCCTGAATCATTTATTTATTTTCTGCTTCCCGATAAGAGGAGGAAGCAGCGTGACAAAAAACAACAAAGATGTTTTGAAGGAAATAAGAACTTTCTTTCTGAGCAAGGATGAACAAAAAGCCAGGGAATATTTAAACACCTTGCAACCCGCAGATATTGCTGAAATCCTGGAAGAACTGGAACGTGATGAAGAGCATTGGTTAATTAACTTACTAGATAATGAAACTGCCGCACTCGTTATCAATGAACTTGAACCTGATCTCGGTGGTGAGCTGCTTGGCCGGTTAAAAGAAGAGAGAGCCGGTGAAATTCTCGAGGAGATGTCCTCAGACGATGCTGCCGACCTTCTAAGCGAGCTGTCCGACAAGGACCAAAACCGTTACCTGGATATGCTTGAAACAGAAGACCAACAAGATGTACGTGAACTCATGACTTATCCGGAGGACAGCGCAGGCGGTCTGATGACCGTTGAATACGTTGCTATCAGGGAGGATATTACCGCCGCAATGGCGATAGAAGTTCTGCGTGATACTGCGCCTGATGCGGAAACTGTTTATTATGTTTACGTAATCAACCTGTTAAACCAGTTGGTCGGGGTTATCTCTTTGCGCGAGTTAATTATCGCAAATCCCCAAAGCTATATCCGGGATATTATGCGCCGCAATGTCATCAGTGTGCCTGTGCGCATGGACCAGGAAGAGGTTGCGCGGATAGTTTCAAAATATGACTTTCTCGCAGTCCCTGTTGTCGATAATGACAAGGCGCTTATTGGGATCATTACCTTTGACGATGTTATTGATGTTATCCATGAAGAGGCTACGGAGGACCTATATCGTTTAGCCGGTGCGGCCGGCGAGGATGAAGAGGATGAGGAGGATGAATTCTTTGCACGTATCAAGTCCTCTTTGAAAGCCCGCTTGCCCTGGCTCTTTATTACGATGCTCGGCGGTTTGATTTCCGGTCAGATTTTAAGCAGGTTTTCCGGTCAGATCAGCGCCGTTGTTGCACTAGCCTTTTTTATCCCGCTTTTGACAGGAATGGGTGGTAACGTTGGCACTCAGTCCTCAACAGTTACGGTACGCGGGATTGCGACCGGACAAATCAAGATAGATGATATTTACCGGGTAATTCTGCGCGAAGCCCTTGTCGGGCTAGCCATCGGCGCGGTTTTAGGACTTATTGTCGGCATTATCGCCTCGCTGTGGCAGAACAAGCCCATGCTCGGTGTTGTTGTAGGCTTAGCGATGATAGGGAATATGTTTACCGCTGCGACGATGGGGACGATTGTCCCGCTGTTTTTTCGCCGCGTCGGCATCGATCCGGCGGTAGCTTCGGCTCCGTTTATATCGACCGCTATTGATATTACCGGGCTGGTCATATATTCGACACTGGCTACAATTCTTATCACACATCTTTTGTAAGGAGAAAATATGGACTTATCAACGGACGAGATTGCCAGGAGGATAGACCATACCCTGCTCAAGGCGGATGCGCTGCAGCCCGATATTATTGAGCTTTGTAGCGAGGCGCGTAAATATGGCTTTAAAGCAGTATGTGTGCAGCCCTGTTTTGTAGAACTGTGTGTCAGCGAATTGCGTGACTCCGGTGTTGACGTTGCGGCAGTGGTCGGTTTTCCGTTAGGCGCCAATTGCTCTGAGGTCAAGGCTTATGAGGCGCAGAAAGCCTTTGCGCAGGGTGCGCGTGAGGTGGATATGGTCATGAATATCGGCGCTTTAAAGGACGGTAATATTCACAAAGTCTATGAAGATATTCGCGGAGTAGTTGAGATATCGTCTTTTTATCCGGGGACCCTCGTAAAAGTAATCATTGAAACGGCGTTGCTAACGCAGGAGCAAAAGGTGCTGGCTTGTGAAACTGCAGTATGGGCCGGCGCTTTATATGTGAAAACCTCTACAGGATTTGGCGGAACCGGGGCGACTGTTGATGACATTCTCCTCATGGTGAAAGCTGTAGGGGGGAAGGCTAAAATAAAGGCCTCCGGTGGTATAAAAACCCGCGAGCAAGCTGAGATGATGCTCGAGGCCGGAGCGGACCGTCTCGGAACCAGCAGCGGTGTGGCAATTGTTCTCAATAGGTGATTATTTGTCTTTGCCTTTTAAAACAGATATAATATTATTGTGGATTAAATGGGCAAGAATAATGTTTGGGTAACCGGAACATCATATACTGCCCGGCCGGATAGTGTAAGGCCTGAGAAAACACCTTTGACAGAAAGGATAAAAATCATGAGTAAAAGAGAGGTTTTTTGGGAGTACTTTATGGCTACCGGTAATATTGGTGCTTATCTTATTTTTCGGGGAATAGATAAAAATGAAACCCCGGCATTGTACCGGATTTCAGGACTAGGGAAGAGGAGTAAGCTGGGGTGAGAATAGATGGGACTATACCGGACTGACGCGATTGTTTTGCGCAGCAGGAAATATTTGGAGGCAGACAGCCTCCTTACTCTTTTAACAGATAAGAAGGGCAAAATCAGCGCAATAGCCAAGGGTGTACGCAAGCCCCAAAGCCGTCTGCGCGGCGGTGTTCAGATCTTTACGCATAATGAGATGCTTGTGCATGAAGGAAAAAGTCTGGATATTGTAACCCAAAGCGAGNNGAGTGTGTCGAGTCTTTCACGCCGCTGCAGGATGATTTTACAGCCATGACCGCCGCGAGCTATTGGAGTGAACTCGTTGCGTCGCTGATTCCGGAGGGCGAGCCTGATCCGGATTTGTTTCAACTGACGCTTGCCGGTTTTCATATCCTGTGTCTGTCGGCGACAAGTCTCGTGATAAGGGGCTTAGAAATAAAGGTATTGGCGCAGTTGGGATATACGCCGTTGTTAGAACAGTGTGTATCTTGTGGGCAGAAGCTTACCGAGAACCCCATGATTACTTTTTCCGTCAAGCACGGTGGCGTCATGTGTACCGTCTGCAGTAATAAAGCAGCTCTACAAAACCTATGCAACTTTTCTCATGAGGCCTTAAATATCTGGCAGCAGTTAATTAAGATGGATTTGAGTAAAATCCATAGGCTCAGAATAACAGCAAGGGCCTTGTCTATTTTAGATGAGGTCATCGAAGAATTCCTGATCGCACAGTTGGATTATCCGCTTAAATCCAGACCAATCCTGAAGAAAATGCTCTCGGCTGCAGAGGAATAAGGCTGGGCGCACAGGTTATACTGTAAATAAGGGAGAAGAATACATAATAGAAAAATAATAAAATCAAAAGGGGTGAAAGAAATGGACGAATTAGAAAAAATTGATCTGATCAGGGAAAGGATGGGGGTCACTTATCAGGAGGCCAAAACGGCGCTTGACCTAAATCAGGATGATGCTGTGCAGGCTTTAATTTACCTCGAAAAGCAAAACAAAAAATGGGATGAAAAACTAAATGGTAAAGGCAAAAAGCTTGCTGAACAAATCAATGAGATAATTAAAAAGGGTAATGTCACGAAGGTCCGTCTGAAAAAGGAGGACAAGATAATATTTGAAATACCGGCCACGCTTGGCGTAGTCGGCGTCGGCGGCGCGCTGCTGAGTCCGCTGCTGGCTGTCCTTGGCGTAGTTGGAACCGTGGCGGCTTTTGTAAATCATTATAAGCTGGAAATTGTCCGAACCGACGGCAAGGTTGAAGAACAGGATCTCAAGTTTCTCATCGATGATGATGATAAAAGTGAGCCGCCGGATAACATGTGAGTAAGATAATAGTTGGGGAGGTGGTCGCGCAGTGTCCGCGAAAGAGGAATTTAAAATAAACGGCGAAGAACTGCTGGGTAAGGTTAAAGAGCTGATCAATGAGGGGAATGTGCGCAGTATCACAATTAAAGACAAAAACAATAATGTCATTCTGAACCTTCCGCTGACTTTTGGGGTTGTAGCTGCTGTGATAGCGCCGGTTCTGGCTGCTGTCGGGGCTGCTGCGGCGCTTTTAACCGAATGCACCATAACGGTCGAAAGAAAAAATTGATGTCGCCGGTACTTCCACAGTTGTCGGTGATTCTTGACAAACGGACTGTCCTCTGATAGATTTATGTCGGATAATCCTATAAGGCTATGAACGGGAAGATATCTTTGCACTGAAATAAAGCGAGCCGGGGAGGGTGGAAGCCTGGCCAGTTCATCGAGAAAATGGCGCCCGGGAGCCTCTAGGGTAAGATTAATAAGGTGGACCTCTCGTCGAACAGGCTTTGTCTGATTTGGCAGGACAGGTCAAGCAGGGTGGAACCGCGGGAATAACCTCTCGTCCTTGCAGCTTTTATGCTGCTGGGCCGGGAGGTTTTTAGGTTTCAGAAAAAATTATATATAAGTTAACGGGGGAGTGAATTTATGAACTTTCAGGAGATTATCCTAGCCCTCAATAAGTTTTGGGGAGCACAGGGGTGCGTTATTCAACAGCCTTATGATCTGGAAAAAGGCGCGGGTACGATGAATCCGGCCACATTCCTGCGGGCGCTTGGACCTGAGCCATGGAACGTAGCGTATGTCGAGCCTTCGAGACGGCCAACCGATGGGCGCTATGGCGAGAATCCTAACCGGCTCCAGCATTATTACCAGTACCAGGTAATCTTAAAGCCGTCGCCGGACAACATCCAGGAGCTTTATCTTGAAAGCCTGAAGGCGTTGGGCATTGACGCCCTAAAGCACGATATCCGTTTTGTTGAGGATAACTGGGAGTCCCCGACTCTCGGCGCCTGGGGATTAGGCTGGGAGGTCTGGCTCGATGGTATGGAAATAACGCAGTTTACCTATTTTCAGCAGTGCGGGGGCGTTGACTGCCACCCGGTTTCCGGCGAAATAACTTACGGGCTTGAGCGCATCACGATGTTCATCCAGGAAAAAGAGAATGTTTACGATATAGAGTGGGTGAACGGAATTACATACAAGGATGTTCATCACCAGAATGAGGTGGACTATTCCCATTACAATTTTTCTGTCGCTGATACGGCCATGCTGTTTCAGCTCTTTGATGCTTATGAGAAAGAGGCTCTGCGCGTCATAGAAAAAGGGCTCGTGCAGCCGGCTTATGATTATGTGCTGAAGTGCTCGCATACCTTTAACCTGCTGGATGCCCGGGGCGCAATCAGTGTTACCGAACGAACCGGGTTTATCGCGCGTGTCCGGAACATGGCCCGGGTTTGCGCACAGGGCTATATCAAACAGCGTGGAGTTATGGGCTACCCACTCATCAAAGACCGGCAGCAGAGGGAAAAACTTGGATTAGACCAAGCAAACCTGGCGGGAAGGGGGGCGTTATAAAATGGCTGATTATTTATTGGAAATAGGGACAGAAGAGATCCCTGCTAAGTTTATGCCGCCTGTGCTCGAACAGCTTAAAGGTCTGGCAGAAAAAAAGCTCGCTGAAAACCGGATTAAATATGGAAAAATAGAGACCTGCGGCACCCCACGCCGTATCACCTTGTTAATCTATAACCTGCATGAAAAGGGCGAGGACATCAAAGAGGAGGTGCGCGGCCCAGGTAAAAAAGCCGCTTTTACGCCTGATGGACAGCCCACTAAGGCTGCCGAGGGCTTTGCCCGTTCGCAGGGCGTAGCGGTTGACCGGCTGCTTTTAAAGGACACCGGAAATGGCGAGTATATCTTTGCCGAGAAGGAAATAGCAGGGAAAAAAACGAGCGAGGTTTTACCGCTCTTAGCCGTCGAGCTTATCAATGGCTTGAGTTTTCCGAAGCCTATGCGTTGGTCCGATAAAGAGATGAGGTTTGCGCGTCCTATCCACTGGCTCGTTTCGCTCCTCGACAATGAAGTTGTGCCATTTGAGGTTGAAGGGCTGCACGCAGGCAAGACGAGCAGGGGTCATCGTTTTCTCGGGCATGAAAGCATTACAATCATGAATCCGCAGCAATATATCACTCAGATGAAAAAAGAATTTGTCGTTGTCGATCCGGCTGAAAGAAAAAAGGAGTGCTGGCGGCAGATAGAGGATATCGCAGCCCAGGCAGGCGGAACGGTTGAACCGGACGAGGAACTGCTCGAAGAGGTTACGTACCTTTTAGAATGGCCTACCGCATTAATGGGCAGTTTCCCTGAGAAGTATCTGGATATCCCGGAAGAGGTAGTTATTACACCCATGCGCGAACACCAGCGGTATTTCCCGGTCAGGGATGAAAAAGGCAAGCTCATGAACCGCTTCATTACAGTCAGAAACGGCAATGCAGAGCACCTCGGGATTGTTCGGGCCGGGAACGAGCGCGTTCTCAAGGCTCGTCTTGCCGATGCCGGGTTTTTCTGGGATGAAGATAAGAAGATAAAACTCGAGGCATACCTGCCGCGGCTTGAGAAGATTGTTTTTCAGGAGAGTTTAGGGACTGTAGCTGCGAAAATCGCCCGGTTTACGCGAACAGTTGACGAGCTGAGCCTTAGACTTACGCTCGAGCCGTCAGTGCGTAAAAATGCACTGCGGGCAGCCGCACTCGCGAAGGCGGACCTTGTTACGAATATGGTCTACGAGTTTCCGGAGCTGCAGGGAATAATGGGGCGTTATTATGCCCGTTTATCCGGTGAAAACGAAGCGGTAGCGCAGGCTATCCTCGAACATTACCAGCCGCGTTTTGCCCAAGATGCTATTCCGGCTAGCCCGGAGGGCGCCCTGGTGAGTATTGCCGATAAAATTGATACAATTGCAGGCTGCTTTGCGCTCGGTTTTGAGCCTACCGGCTCCCAGGACCCTTATGCCCTAAGAAGACAGGCCATGGGTATATGTCAGATCCTGCTAGGGCACAATCTTAAGCTAAGAATAGATGACCTTGTTCAATTGGCTCTCGATAATTACAAGGGAGTCCTCAATCCAGGGCAGCTCGGAGAAGAAACCCACGCGCGGATTATGGAGTTCTTCCAGGCTCGGCTCAGAAACATCCTGTCTGAGGCGGGGCATCGTTATGATGTTATCGATGCGGCCCTCGGCGTGGACTATGCCTCGCCTGTCCTTACGCTGGCAAGAGCCTGTGCGCTCAGCGAGATGAAGGAGGACGCAAAATTTTTGAGTCTTTTGACCTCGTTCGTGCGCGCCTACAACCTCGCTAAAAAGACGGCGTCTTCGGAAATAGATCCCGCCTCATTTATAGATGAGGCTGAAAAAACGCTTTACAGAGAGCTCCTTGGCGTTAAAAAAATTGCCGAAGAACATGCTGCCGGAAGAGAATTTACAGAAGCTATTCGTGCGATGTCAACGCTCACTGCCCCGGTTAGTTCGTTTTTCGAGGCAGTTATGGTCATGGCTGACGACGATAAGGTTCGTCAAAACCGTCTCGGACTTTTAGTTATGTTTGTCGATATAACACGTCTTGTCGGAGATCTCAGCAAAATAGTTTTGGGCTAAAAAAGGATGTGGCGGGATGTACGGCTTGGTACTTGAGGGCGGGGGAGCCAAGGGCGCCTATCAGATAGGCGCCTGTAAAGCTTTGCAGGAACTGGGTATTGAAATAAAAGGTGTCGCCGGGACGTCGATTGGCGCGATAAACGGCGCGATGATTGCTCAGGGCGACCTTGAGAAAGCCTATGAAATTTGGTATTCCATGAGTCCGTCGCGAGTATTCGACGTTAATGAGAATTACCTCAAAAAGCTGAGAAACCTCGAGATAAACCAGGATAACCTTCAGTACATATTTAACAAGGCCAGAGATATTTTGAATAATCGCGGGCTCGACACTACGCTCATGAGAGAGATTCTCAGAGAGAATATTGACGAGAACAAACTGAGAAATTCCAAAATAGATTTTGCGCTTGTCACCGTCTCTTTAACCGACATGAAGCCGCTGGAGATTTATTTGGAGGATATACCGCCTGGCAAGGTTCTCGATTACCTTATGGCCAGCGCAAGCATCCCTGTTTTCAAGATAGATAAGCTCGAAGGAAAGTATTTCATTGATGGCGGCTTCTATGACAATCTCCCGATCAACCTTCTTCTGGCTAGGGGATATAAGGACATTATTGCGATCAGAACGCATGGAATGGGCATAATCAGAAGAATAAACAAGAAAGATATAAATATTATCTATATAGATCCCGCAGATGATTTGGGGCATATCCTTGATTTCAGCCGCGATAGTGTGCAAAGGAGCCTCAGTCTGGGCTACTATGATACCATGAAAGTATTTAAAGGCTTAAAAGGTGTGCAATATTATCTGTATCCCAAACAGGATGAGGATTATTTTGTCCGATACTTGCTCGGCTTTGGGGAAGATAATATCCAAAAGGCCGCAAAAATCCTGGGCTTGCGCGGGCGGCCTACTCAACGAATGCTCTTGGAAATAATAATCCCGCGTTTAGTCGAGCTGCTGAATATCAAAGCCACGAGCACCTATGAAGACATAGTTATCGCATTGTGTGAAGAGGCGGCCCATAAACAAGGGCTTGAAAGGTTCAGGGTTTATAGCTTCGAAGAGTTTATCGACGAAATCAGGAGAAGCTACGACTCGAAGAAGTATAAGACCAGGAAAAAAATACCTCGGTTTATCAGGCAAAGCGATATACTGTCTAAAACAGTAAGGGATGAGCTTATCAAAGAGTTGCTTGCAAGCCTGTTTGAGGAGGCGCATTAATGCTCAGACGTGATGACTTTTATGAGGCGCAAAAAATCCTTCGGAATGTAGCGCACGTTACTAACCTGGATTTATCGACCACCTTTAGCCGTATGGTCGGCGCCGATGTGTATCTGAAAATGGAGAACCTGCAGAAAACCGGGTCATTTAAAATCAGGGGCGCTTATAACAAAATAGCGAAACTCAGCGCTCCGGAAAAAGCTCAGGGGGTAATAGCCGCCTCAGCAGGCAACCATGCTCAGGGCGTGGCTTATGCCGCAACGAGAGCCGGGATAGCTTCATGTATAGTAATGCCTGAAAACACACCTTTTTCGAAGATTGGGGCTGTGCGGGATTATGGAGCGCAGGTCCTCATCTTTGGTCAGGGTTATGATGAAGCTTATGAGAAAGCACGGGAAATGCAGAAAAATTCCGCTGCGACTTTCATACATGCCTTTGATGACCCGGTTGTTATCGCCGGGCAAGGGACTGTTGGGCTGGAGATTATCGAGAGTCTGCCGGACGTTGATGTCGTCTTTGTACCGGTCGGCGGCGGCGGATTAGCCAGTGGCATGGCCTGTGCCATCAAACTGCAAAAACCGCATGTAAAAATTATCGGAGTAGAAGCCAGTGGCGCTGCTTGTTTATTGGCCTCAAGAAACTTAGGGGAACCCACGCGCCTAAATAACGCCAGGAGCATTGCCGATGGTATTGCCGTTAAATGCCCAGGTGAGTTGACCTTTAATATTTTAGAGAAATACCTCGATGATGTTGTGACGGTGGATGATGAAGAAATAGCGAGTACGATGCTTCTGTTACTCGAGAGGGCCAAGCTCGTCGTCGAAGGAGCCGGTGCTGTTTCGTTGGCTGCCGTTTTGTACCACAAATATCCTGTTGCCGGGAAAAAGGTGGCAGCGGTTATCAGCGGCGGGAATATTGATGTGAACTTTCTTTCGCTTATAATAGAAAAAGGATTGATTAAGAATGGCCGCAGATTGCGCTTTATCACCGCGATAACGGATAAACCCGGAAACCTGCAGGCTTTTTTGGAGGTAATTGCCCGGGAGCGAGGTAATATCTTTTCAATTAACCATGACCGTTCGCAGGTCCATACAGCCGTGGATCAGGCCGAGGTTGAGACAGTGATCGAAATACAAGGCCGCGAACATGGGGAAAGGATTATTGCCGCTTTGCAGAAAAAGGGTTTCGAGACAACGAACCTGATGTAGACAGAGAAATTGGCAGCGCCCATAAAATTTAAAAAATTTCTGCGAAGAATATAGTGTAACATTATTGCAATAAAATAGAAATATAGTGTATCATATATAGATAGTAAGCATCATATATCTGAGCGAATTGCCAAAAAAGTTATACAATTGCATCATTTTAGCCTAAAAGCAGCTTAGTGGGGGTGATAGAGATACAATTAACAGAACGACAGGAACAGATCATTAAGATAGTAAAAGAACAAGGCCCCATAAAAGGCGAAGAGATTGCAGATATTCTCGGTTTTGTCAGGGCTACGCTGCGCCCGGATTTGGCTGTACTTACAAGATCAGGGCTGCTCGATGCGCGGCCGCGCGTAGGCTACTTTTATAATGGAGAACGCAGTAACTCCCGTATCTTTGAAGAGGTCAACAAGATCAAAGTCAAAGATGTGAAGGCAGTTCCTGCTGTTGTGAATGAGAACTCGAGTGTATATGATGCTATTGTCACAATGTTTGTTATGGATGTCGGCAGTCTGTTTATCGTCAGCGGCGGCGGTTTGTTGGAAGGGGTAGTAAGCAGGAAGGATTTGCTGAAGTTCGCGCTCGGGCAGGGAGACATTTATAAGGTACCAATCAATGTTGTCATGACACGCATGCCGAATTTGATCACGGTAACCCCGGAAGAAACCCTCTGGACCGCAGCCCGGAAGCTGGTTGAACATGAGATTGACTCTCTGCCCGTTGTCCGCTGTGCTCATTATGAGAACAAAAAGGGGTTGGAGGTAATCGGGAGGATAACAAAAACTACTATAACCAAGGCTTACGTCGATTTAGGCCAAGGGAAAATGATTAGCGGGGGTGAACTGCCATAGGTATACCAATTATATATGTGGTTTCAGACTCTTTGGGAGAGACCGCCGAATATGTAGCGAAGGCCGCTGTAAGCCAGTTTAACTCGGGGCAGACTGAAATCAGAAGAATCCCATATGTAAATGATGAAGAACATATTGAACAAATAGTCTCGGAGGCTGAGCAGTATAAAGCTATTATTGCTTTCACGCTTGTTGTTCCAGCCCTGCGGGACTGCATTGTACGCATTGCCAAAGAAAAAAATGTCGTTGTTATTGATGTCTTAGGGCCTATGCTGGAAGCGATATCCCAAAGAACTCATATATCGCCCCATTTTGAACCAGGCTTGCTGCATAAATTAGATGAAGAATATTTCAGAAAAGTTGAAGCGATTGAATTTGCAGTGAAATACGATGACGGTAAAGATCCGCGGGGCATAATCTACGCCGACGTAGTGCTTGTTGGGATTTCCCGGACCTCCAAAACACCGCTATGCATGTATCTGGCCCATAAGAGAATCAGGGCGGCCAACATCCCGCTCGTCCCAGAAGTTGCGCCTCCGGAGGAGCTTTTTAAACTGCCGCCTCGAAAAATCATTGGTTTGACGGTTAAACCGGATATCCTCAATCCGATCAGACAGGAGCGCCTCAAGGCGCTGGGATTGGCTCCGAATGCCGATTACGCGAGCATGGAGAGAATATTAAAAGAGATAGAGTACGCAGAAAGCATTATGAATAAATTGGGTTGTCCTGTAATTGACGTGTCCAATAAAGCAGTTGAGGAAACAGCAAGTAAAATACTACACATTTATTTTAGAGGTGAGCAAAATGCAAAAAAATAATTACGTTTATTTGTTCCATGAAGGCAAAGCCGATATGAAGGCATTGCTAGGAGGGAAAGGGGCTAACCTCGCGGAGATGACCAATATTGGTCTGCCTGTGCCTCCAGGTCTCACCATTACAACAAAAACCTGTATCAAATTTTTTGAAGGGAAGAACACCTTCCCGCAGGATATGGAGGAGGAGCTCTGGCTCAAGCTTAAAAAAGTTGAAGAGCAAACCGGCAAGAAATTTGGGGATATTGATAACCCGCTGCTAGTCTCCGTACGCTCGGGCGCTCCCATTTCGATGCCGGGCATGATGGACACTATTTTAAATTTAGGGCTGAATGATGAGACAATCAATGGCTTGATCAACGCTACCCAGAATAAAAGGTTTGCGCTCGACAGTTACCGGCGTTTTATCCAGATGTTTTCCGGAGTCGTCATGGGCGTAGAGCATTATCAGTTTGAAACTGCACTTGAAAAAAGGAAGCATGAGCTAGGGATTGAGCTTGATAAGGATTTGACGCCTGAGGCGCTGGGTAAGGTTATAAATGACTATAAAACCATTGTCAAACGTGTTACCGGCAAGCCTTTTCCAATGGAGCCGAAGGAGCAGCTTTTAATGGCTGTCAAGGCCGTGTTCAGCTCCTGGTTCAATCCGCGCGCGGAGATATACCGGAAATTAAACAATATTCCGCAAGACCTTGGTACGGCTGTAAACGTACAATCAATGGTTTTCGGCAATATGGGCGATGACTCTGGGACAGGCGTTGCGTTTACGCGCAATCCTTCCAACGGTGAAAGGAAGCTCTACGGGGAATATCTCATGAACGCGCAGGGTGAGGATGTCGTAGCCGGGATTCGTACCCCTCAGTCGATTCAACAGCTCAAGGATGAAAACCCGGCAATTTACGAGCAGTTTCAAAAGATTTGCAATCTGCTGGAAAAACACTACCGCGACGTTCAGGACATTGAATTTACGATCGAACGCGGCAAGCTATATATGCTGCAGACGAGGAATGGGAAAAGAACGGCCAGCGCTGCGGTGAAAATTGCCGTAGACATGGTGAACGAGGGGATCATCAGCAAGGAAGAAGCGCTCATGCGGATAGAGCCTGCGTCGCTCGATCAACTGTTACATAGCAGGATTGATACAAAGGCCGAGATTGTCGTTGTAGCTCAGGGCCTTCCGGCTTCGCCCGGGGCAGCCTCGGGTCTGGTCGTTTTTACAGCCGACAAAGCGGAGGCCATGAACAGAGAAGGTAAAAAGGTCATCCTTGTCAGAACTGAGACTACTCCGGATGATATTCATGGCATAGTTGCGGCACAAGGTATTCTGACGAGCCGCGGCGGCATGACGAGCCATGCGGCGGTGGTTGCGCGCGGGATGGGCAAATGCTGCATCTGCGGCTGCGAGAGCCTGAAGATTAACTACCAGGAAGGTATTATCAACGTTGATGGCCGCGTTATCAAAGAGAACGACGTTATTTCGCTTGACGGCGGTACCGGTAAGGTCATGCTTGGCCAGGTCAAGCTGATAGATCCTGAACTAAGCCCGGAATTCCAGATGATTCTAAGCTGGGCTGATGAAAACAAGAGGCTTGTTGTCAGGGCTAATGCCGACAACCCGCCTGATGCCTCCAAAGCCCGCGAATTTGGTGCGGCAGGTATTGGCTTGTGCCGGACTGAACACATGTTTATGGCCCCTGACCGTATCCCGGTCGTGCAGGAGATGATCTTGTCCGATAATCTCGAAGACAGGGAAAAAGCCCTCGCCAAGCTTTTGCCGATACAGGAAGAGGATTTCTATGGCATCCTCAAGGCCATGGACGGACTGCCCGTTACAATTAGGCTGTTAGATCCGCCGCTCCATGAGTTTTTACCGAATATCGAGGATCTGGTCTTAGAAATCAAGGAGTTAAAGCTGACTAAAGAGGAGCCCAAAAAGCTTGCAGAACTCGAAGTAATTTTAACGAAAGCCCGGAACCTGCATGAGTTTAATCCGATGCTCGGTCACCGCGGCTGCCGGCTGGGTATATCCTACCCGGAAATTTACCGGATGCAGTCCCGCGCCATTTTCCAGGCTGCTGCCCGTCTCGTCAAGGATGGGTATAAACCGGTCCCGGAAGTAGAGATTCCGCTTATCATTGATAAAAACGAATTGATTGTACTGAAAAAAGATGTAGAAGCGATGGCTGAACAGGTCATGCAAGAAAAAGCCACCAAGTTTGCATATAAAGTCGGCACAATGATCGAAACGCCGCGCGCTTGCCTAACGGCGGGTGAGATAGCGGAAACTGCAGATTTCTTCTCCTTTGGCACGAACGATCTGACCCAGATGACACTAGGCTTCAGCCGTGACGACGCTGAAGGGAAGTTCATGAACGATTATCTGGCGAAAAAGATTTTAAAGCAGGATCCCTTTATTGTCCTGGACAGGGTTGGCGTCGGGCAGTTAATGGAATTGACCGTGAAAAATGGCAGGGCGAAAAAGCCAGGACTCGAAATAGGGATTTGCGGCGAACACGGCGGTGAACCCAATTCCGTTGAGTTCTGTCACCTGATTGGCCTGAATTACGTCAGTTGTTCGCCTTTTAGGGTGCCGATTGCAAGGCTTGCCGCAGCTCAAGCCAGGGTTAAAAACGGTTAATATTCCCCGGTTATCTGGATATATGAAAAGGAAGGACTCAAATTTATGAGACCTTCCTTTTGACTTTAGCGGGGTGTGATAGCCTTCAAGAGGGCATTGATAATGGCCAGGTGGGCAATTTTACCCTGTTCCAGCTTTTCCTGGTACATTCGATTATCTGCTTCCTTGAACAATTCCTTCATATTCAGCTCACAGAGGCTGCTATAGGAAAATCCGATCGAGATCCTGATCGGCAGTTCGGGCTTCTGACTGTTGTGTTTGACTAGGGCTTTGCGCAGCCGGTTGCAGGATTTTTCCACAATCTCCCGGGGACAGTCCCGTAAGATCACGGCGAACTCATCACCGCCGATGCGGGTCACGGAATCACTTTCCCGGAAGGAGTTTCTGATTATGTTTCCGGCTTCTTTGATCACAAGGTCGCCGTAATCATGGCCGAGGGAGTCATTGATCACTTTCAGACCGTCAATGTCGCAGACTACTATTCCCACGGGGCCGGTTGGATTTTGTTCTGTTTGGCTCATTTGCTCTTCAAAAGAAAACCGGTTGCCCAACCCGGTCAGCGCGTCATGACGACTCAAATACTCCAGGCGTTTCTCAATGATCTTATTCTCGGTTATATCACGGGCGATGCCTTCATAGGCGTAGATCTCGCCGTTTTCCTTGCGCAGTGGAACATTCTTTTGTTCGAGCCAGACGATAGACTGATTCTGGTGGATCATTCTGAAAACTAAGGAGGCGTTAACGGTGACCCCGGTTTTGAGGTAGGCTGTCAGCGCTGAGCGGTCTTCAGGATGAGTAATTTCCAGAAAAAGCGCGGGGCGCCGGTAGAATTCCGACGGTGCGTACCCGATGATGGTTTCGACGGCAGGGCTGATATAGTCAAACGCAAATTGGGGCGTCAGCGTGATGCGGTAGATAATGTCGCGCGCGTTTTCCGTGAGGAGGCGGAAACGCTTTTCACTCTCGCTCAGTTCATGCCGGTTCTTTTTTATATATATGAGGAGAACGCCCATCACGGAGAAAGCGCCTATTACAGCCACGGCCAGATAAGCCCACTGGGTGGTTTCGTTTACCGGGGTGTGAAAAGCGAAGGCAATATTCATCAGTCCCCATAGCATCAGAACAAATCCGGTCAGATATTTGCCTAGACCGCTAATCTTCCGGTATGACATTAGGATAAATCCCGCCCATGAGGTGCCACAGCCTAATAAGAATCGAACAGGCAGGCTAACGAGGGGTGATTGGATTTGAAAGATAGTATTGGCAATAGCCAGCAGGACTGCGCCGAGGTAAGCATAGGCCCACCATCTTGCCGGGGATTTGCCCACAAATGAAGTAATGCCCTGCAGCAGTAGAAATCCTCCCGTGATGAGGCACATCAAGTCTATAAACTGGAATGCTACAGGGAGATCGAGAAATTCTTTGCCTGGTACGATAAACAGCAGGTCGTTGCAGTATTCCATAAGGTAAAGAACACCGGCGACGGCCCAACAACCCAGAAAGCGTTCACGGTACTGGTAGTATAAGTAAATATAGGCTACTACCATGAGCAATGTGTTCAGAAAGACCAATGACAAAAATGGTCCGCTCATCCCACTCATCCTTCTCTATAATTAAATTAAATGAAAAACACTACTCATTACTAGAATTCTCTAAAAATAACACAAATCCTGCCATTATCTGAAATACTTCTACACAAAAAACAGTGCGGACAAGATAAGGATTATCGAGTCATTGATCAGGATAACATTTTTGTCTTGTTTTTCAAGGATTTTCGAACCCTTTTGGCGAATATGAAAAATAATAAAATTCTAACCGGCTTGTATTATCATTTGGAATAAGGAAGGTGAAGTTATCGTGGCTCAGGATGTATATATAGTTGGTATTAACGGAAGTTCGGACAAAGCAGGCAACACAAATTTTTTGCTGCAGACAGGACTAAAAGAGGCTAGCTTATTGGGAGCCCGGACGGACATCATCCATGTCGGTGACGTTCTGGGGAAGATGAGCGTACCCTTTTGCATAAACTGTTCCGCACCCTGTAAAGGTATTTGTGCTGCAAATACACCGCTGGCCGAAGCATTAGACATGATAAGGGAAGCTGACGGACTCGTTATCGGCTCACCGGTATATTTCGGTATGATGACAGCCCAATTAAAGGCTTTTTGGGACAAACTGCGCTGTCTAAGAGCAGAGAAGAAGCTGCTCAATACTGTCGGCGGCGTGATTGTAGTCGGGAATGGTAGGAATGGCGGGCAGGAAGGTACAATAAGCGCTATTCATGAGATGATGCTCGTTCAGGGCATGACGATTGTCGGCGGCGGTCATTTCGACCATGACTGCGGCCATTATGGGGTAGCCGCGCAAAAACCGGCTCAGGATGATAATTATGCCATTGAGAGAACGAAAATCTTAGCAAAACGTATTTACGAGGTAAGTCTTGCCACTAAATGCCTGCGAAAGTAGGGATGAACGATATGTCAGTACGTCAGGAAATCGAGGCCATGGAGAAGATAGTCCTGAGTCCATATGCGACGAGGGCTGAGCAAACGAAGGGGAGAGAGCTTCCGGAGGAACCGGACATGATTCGCACCTGTTTTATGCGCGATCGTGACCGTATCATTCATTCCAAATCTTTCCGGCGCTTAAAGCATAAAACACAGGTCTATATCTCCCCGGATAATGACCATTATCGTACCCGTTTAACCCATACGCTCGAAGTGAATCAAATAGCACAAACGATAGGCAGGGCTCTGCGATTAAACCCCGATCTGATTGAAGCTATTGCCTTAGGCCATGATGTTGGACATACGCCGTTTTCGCACACGGGTGAAGAGGTGCTAAATGCCCTTATGAAGGATGGATTCAGACATAACGAGAACAGTGTCAGGGTCGTGACACGTCTTGAACAGGGCCGGACAGGTCAGGGCTTGAACCTGACCGGCGAGGTTTTGGATGGCATATTGCATCATAGCGGCTATGGCAAGAAAAAAAATCCCTGTCAGACCCTCGAGGGCAATGTTGTCCGATATGCCGATAAGATCGCCTATGTACAGCACGATATTGATGACAGCATCAGAGCAGGCGTTCTGCAATCCGATGATATTCCGGCGGAGTTCCTTGATGTTCTGGGATATAGTCACAGTGAAAGAATTGGTTCGCTGGTTTCCGACCTCGTTAAGACCAGCAGAAAGAGTATGGAAAACGCTGTTCCGTTAATTGGCCTGAGTCCTAAATTTGAGCGTGCGCTTTC
The DNA here is from genome assembly GCA_002422465.1 of Peptococcaceae bacterium UBA6129. GTDB lineage: Bacteria > Bacillota > Peptococcia > DRI-13 > UBA6129 > UBA6129. Next base: position 22,763 of record DIVP01000142.1, read on the forward strand.
CGGGTTAAGAAACTTTATGTTTGATGAGGTCTACCTCGGTCCGTATTGCGTAGCTCAAAGACACCGGGCGGCGCATGCTGTGGAATACCTGTTCGATTACTACAAAAAAATTCCTTCCGAACTGCCGGAATTCTACCGGCAGATTTGTAAGGATGAAGGGATAGAACGTGGTGTGGCCGATTATATCTCAGGTATGACTGATAATTTCTGTATTAATGTCTTCCAGGGCTTAATTCTGCCGCAGTGGGCCCATACGTAAAAGGAAATTAACAATGGAATAAATAACTAGTAATGGAAGAATAATATAATAGTGTATCATACATGAAGCAGGTATAACAAAAAAGTTATAAAACAAAAAAAGAGGAAATTTGACTTTTTTCACGAATATTTGTTAAATGTTTTTGATAAGTTACAATTAATGTCTCTGTGTAGTGGTTAAATCTTTGTGAAGAAGCAGGAAAAATGATTAGATGTGGAGAAAACACATAATATAATTTTCGAGGTGGTGAGAAGGTCATGTCTCTGCAAATTCCTGAGGAGTTTATCAGCGACCTGCGCCACCGGGCGGACATTGTCGAGGTCATCGCCGATTATGTGCTGTTAAAAAAGCAGGGGCAGAATTACACCGGACTGTGTCCTTTTCACTCGGAAAAGACTCCTTCTTTTGTAGTATCTCCACAAAAACAGATATACCATTGTTTTGGCTGTGGCAAAGGCGGGAATGTATTTTCGTTTTTAATCGAGAAGAATGGCCTTTCTTTCCCGGATGCCATAAACCAATTGGCTCAGCGCTATGGCATAGCAATGCCGGAGGCCGATATTTCTCCGGAAAAGGCCAGGCAGGACTCATTAAGAAAAAGATATTATCATATCAATGATATAGCAGCAGAATACTTTCGAGATCAACTTAATGCCAAAAATGGTCAAGGAGCCTTGCAATACCTGAACAAAAGAGGTCTTGAGCAAGACACCGTGAACAAATTCCTGCTGGGATATGCACCCCCAGGTTGGGATCATCTCAGCTGTTTTTTGTTAGATAAAGAGGTTTCCGAACAGGAGATCATCCTCATGGGGCTGGCAGTCAGAACAAAAAAAGGTACGCTTGTTGACAGGTTTCGTGAACGCCTGATGTACCCAATCACAGATAGTATGGGACACATCGTTGGGTTCGGTGGCAGGGTACTGGATGATGCACAGCCTAAGTACTTGAATTCACCGGATACGCCGGTGTTTGCTAAAGGCCGACAGCTCTACGCGCTGCATTGGGCCAAGGGAAGCATAAGAAGCAAGGACCAGGCCATTATTATGGAAGGCTATATGGATGTTATTACAGCGCATCAAAATGGTATCACTAATGCTGTTGGAGCATTGGGTACAGCCTTGACGTCCGATCAGGTCCGTCTATTAATGAGAAGTACTTACAATGCTTTTATCTGTTTTGATGCGGATACGGCAGGTCAAAAGGCAACGCTGCGCGGCCTTGATGTCTTGCAGCAGCAAGGATGTCATGTTTCTGTGGTAGCGATTCCGGGAAGTAAAGACCCGGACGAGTTTATCCGCAAGGAAGGGAAAGAAGCCTTCGCAAAACTTTTGAACTCGGCCAAATCCTTACTGGAATACAGGATCGAGGCTCTGATAGAAGAACATAATATCCAGTCTGTAGCAGGAAAAATTCAGGTTATCCAAGCGCTTCTGCCGGATATCAAAATTATGCAAAGCCCGGTAGCAAGGCAGACGTTTATTCAGCTGATTGGTGAAAGACTCACTATCCCAGAAACAGTCGTGCATGCGGAGATCAGGAAGTCGATGCGGGGGCTGGAAATAAACAACGCGGACAACAGAAGCAGCAGCACATCAGGTTCAGCTCTGGATAAAGCACAAAAAATCCTCATCCGTTTAGGACTTGATTCACCTGAGATTCTTGCCGAGATAGAAAAATGGGGGGGCAAGGAGCTGTTTTGTCATAATACATTAAAAGAAATTTATGATTCTATTGGTTTAATGCGTCAAGCTGGTCATAATATAAAAGCGAATGATTTGATTTCGTTGCTTGATAACGCAAAAGCACAGGAGTTATTGACAGAATTACTTCTCGAAGAAAATGTTTTTGAGGACGGCAAAAGGGTGTTAAAAGACTGTCTGGTCCTTCTAAAACTTGATCATATCAATCATCAAATTATAGAAAAGAGTGCCTTGATGTCTCAGTGTGAAAAAAACGGGGAAGCCAGTAAATCCAAAGAGATTATGGCTCAAATACAGGGGCTTGTTAAGGATAAACAATCCTTAGGCCAGAACCCTATGGAAGGGGGGATTTATTTTGAAAACTGAAAAAGACGTCGAACAGTTAAAAATTGACGGGGTCAAAGAGCTGATTCAAAAAGGTAAAAAACGCGGTTCTTTAACCTATAGTGAAATAATTGTTACGTTGCAGGGTGTGGAGATGACCCCTGAACAGATAGATGAGGTGTACGAACAATTAGGTACGATGGGTATTGAAGTTATTCCGGATTCCAGTGATATTGACGTGCTGGAAAGTGGTCAGGACCCAGAACTGCCGGAGGTTCCGACTGATGACGAAGAAGTTGAGGTAGAAATAGAAATAGACCTGTCTGTTCCAGAGGGTGTTGGTATAGATGATCCGGTCCGGATGTATCTTAAAGAGATAGGACGGGTCCCTTTGCTGTCAGCCAAGGAAGAGGTTGATTTGGCTCAAAAAATGGAGAATGGAGACGAGGAGGCCAAACGCCGCTTGGCTGAAGCTAACCTCCGGCTGGTAGTCAGTATTGCGAAGCGCTATGTAGGTCGCGGCATGCTCTTTTTGGATTTGATTCAGGAAGGCAACCTCGGTCTTATCAAAGCCGTAGAGAAATTTGATTACCGTAAAGGCTATAAATTCAGCACATATGCGACATGGTGGATACGTCAGGCCATCACGAGGGCTATTGCCGATCAGGCCAGAACGATACGTATTCCCGTGCATATGGTTGAAACCATCAATAAGCTTATCCGCGTGTCCCGCCAGTTGCTTCAAGAATTAGGCCGTGAACCTGCTCCGGAGGAAATAGCTCAGGAGATGGATATCCCGGTTGAACGGGTGCGCGAGATTTTGAAAATAGCTCAGGAACCGGTATCCCTCGAAACCCCGATTGGGGAAGAAGAAGACAGCCATCTCGGGGATTTTATCGAGGATGAGGATGCCCCGGCTCCGGCGGAAGCGGCTTCGTTTATCCTGCTGAAGGAACAGCTCGAAGAGGTTCTCGAGACGCTCACTCCAAGAGAGGAGAAGGTCCTGCGGCTGCGCTTCGGGCTTGATGACGGCAGGGCGCGTACACTCGAGGAGGTTGGACAGGAATTTGGCGTAACCAGAGAGAGAATAAGGCAGATCGAGGCAAAAGCCTTGAGAAAGCTTCGGCATCCGAGCCGCAGCCGTAAATTAAAAGATTATCTCGATTAATTACGTCTGGATTAATTTTGGTATTGACCGGACAAGGCAGTTGTTATAAAATAATTTATGTCTCCTTTGTAGTCAAAACTCCATCTGAATGAAGTTTCACTTTATGGGCCTATAGCTCAGCGGTAGAGCAACCGGCTCATAACCGGTTGGTCC
>DIVP01000040.1 GCA_002422465.1 Peptococcaceae bacterium UBA6129
AGGCTGGGGTTACGGTAATAGCCTGCAAAGCTTGTGCTGAGAATTACGGAGTAGTTGAGGATTTGAAACTGCAGGGCATAAAAGTATTCTATGTAGGCCAATGGTTTACCGAGTACCAGAAAGATGGCGGAACTACCGTTACTGTGTAATAAACTAAGGGTAGGAAGATGCTGATGCAAAAAAAACGGATCTGGGAAGTCGATTTTTTACGAGGGATAGCGCTTATTCTGATGATTTATTTTCATACCGTCTTTGATATGAAGGAGATCTTTGGTTATAACGTCAGTTATTCCGACGGCTTGAATTTTTATGTTGGCAAGGCCTCCGGGATACTGTTCATTTTTGTTGCCGGGATCAGCTCTTTCCTGACCGGCAGTAATGCCAGGCGGGCTGTTAAAATACTGGCTGCAGCGATCGTGATAACGCTTGTAACATATCTATATGACAGTAATCTGATCATCACATTTGGGATTTTGCATTTCTTAGGTGTCGGTATCCTTGTGTCTTTCTTTTTCCGGCGCATTCCCGCAGTACTGCTTGTGGTTCTGGGTACTGCCGTTATCCTCGTGGATCAGGCTATCGCTGGCGTTACTGTAACGAATAATTACTTGTTTATGTTCGGGGTGTCCACGTCCGCGTTTGTTTCGTCCGACTATTATCCGCTTATCCCTTGGTTCGGCGTATTTTTATACGGCCTCGCCGCAGGGCAGGTGCTTTATCGGAATAAAACAAGCATCTTTAAAGAGCCCGTCTTAGACCGAGACAACATCATGAACAGGGCGGGCAGGCACACGCTATTTATCTATTTCCTGCACCAACCGGCCATTATCGTTATACTCACGCTAGTCGAGAAAATTAAAGTACTCTTTTAAAGGCTTCATAAGATTTGGATTGGTATTCAATCGGCTATCAATAAAATCATTAGCGGGAGGGGTCACGTATGAGGGTATATGAAAATTCAGAGCTTATCGTTTACTGGTACCCCGAGCTCTGTGCCCATGTCTCCTTTTGCGTCCGGGACTTGCGGGCGGTATTCGACGCAAAAAAGAGGCCATGGGTTAACATCAATGGCGCCGCTCCCGAAGAGATCATCAAGGTAATTGATGCCTGTCCGTCAGGCGCCTTGCGTTATTCTTTACCGGCCGGCTCAAAAGTGCAGCCGTCTCTTGCTAATGGCTCGGGGTCGTTGGATTATCGGGATAAAAGTACAGTTACAAAAATGAAAGCTATAAAAAAAGGGCCGCTATTAGTCGAAGGGCCGACTGCAATTTATAATATGAAGGGCGAGCTGATCAAAGAAGCTAGCCGTATGACGCTTTGCCAGTGCGGACTATCGAGCAACCCGCCTTTTTGTGATGGCTCTCATCGACCGGATATCAGGGCGAAAAAGGCTGAAGCTGCCACAGAATCGAAATAACAGACGAGGTATCAGAATAGGTATAATCCCCGTCTGTTTTCCTGTCGCTTAAATATTAAATAATATATCGAAAAATATTAGAATAATTGACAATAGGCAGACTTTTTGCTAGCATGAATATTAGAAATGGGTATTTTGTCGTTTGAACAGGTATATTTTTCATGCTGATGAAGAAAGGAAGATGGGCATATGCTCGTGGGCAATGATTTATTGGAAGCCTTTGTTAAGATAGCTCCACATCTTAATAAAATGGTGAATGCGGATGTCTTTATCGATGTGGCGGATACTGAAAAAATCTTAGCGTATGAGCCCGCCGACACTCTCGATATAGGAGAAAAGGTGGGTGATCTGATATCGCAGGGTGGGGCAATGAGGCAGGTTATCAATACCGGCAGGAGAGTGGAAAAGGAAGTTTCGGCTCAGGTCCATGGCGTTCCGTATAAAGCTGTCGCTGAGCCTGTTTTTGATGAGGATGGGCGTGTAATCGGCATCGTAAATATAGGGACGAGTCTGGCTAATCAACTTCGCTTTCAAGAGATTGTCCAATTGTTCGGCACGGCTTTTGAAGAAGTGAACAACAGCATTCAAGAAATAGCCAGGGGATCACAAAACCTTGCGGTCGTTGGGGAAAAGCTATCCCAGATTACCTATCAGACCAAGGAAGACGTAAATAAGACAGACGATATTATCCAGATGATCAGGCATATCGCGACCCAGACGAAGATGTTAGGCTTAAACGCTGCAATTGAGGCAGCCAGGGCGGGAGAACATGGGCGGGGTTTTGCAGTAGTCGCTGAAGAGATCCGCCGGTTGTCTGAGGAAAGCAATAACTCAGCCAAACAGGTAGCCAATATTTTGAGCAAAATTGTCACTTCAATTGATAATGTAAACAATGAATCGCAGGAAACGAGCGCTGTAAGTGAAGAGCAAGCGGCCTCAACAGAAGAGATAGCAGCAACCATTCAGGATATGATGCTGCAACTGGAACAGCTTGATAAGTTTGCCAAGCTATTATAGACTCAGCCTATTTATGTCGAGCGGACTATTATAGTGAGTATTAAACACCTCGTTCACAAACAAAGTGAAGCGAGGTGTTTTAATCATACCGGTATTGCCCAACCCATGGAGGCTGCTTTTCAAAAACATTTAAAATAAACTGCTTTGTGAAGCGGGTGAGGTAAGTTAAAATAAGTATTAAAAAGCTGCAAGACAGCTAGTTCGATGTTAGGACGGAGGACCGACATGAAAGCTGCCGGCGTTATCCTGGCGGGGGGGAAGAGCTCCCGCATGGGAGAAGACAAATCAATGCTTGAATTTCATGGTGAAACGCTCATCAGCCGCAGCGTCCGGGAATTGCGGGGCTATGTTGAGGAATTGATTGTTGTTAGCAATCGCCAGCAAAAGTACTGCTTCCCCGGAGTCAAGGAAATCACGGATATTTATCGTGGGATTGGGCCATTAGCCGGCATACACGCGGGATTGAAGGCTGCTGCCTTTGAATATGTATTTTTTATGGCCTGCGATATGCCCTTTCTCGAAGGGCGGTTAGCCGGAATGCTGCTGGAGAACAGCCCTGGTTTTGATGTGGTTGTACCGCGCATCGGCAGTTATCTCGAGCCTTTGTGCGCCGTATATTCCAAGACGTGCCTTCCTTATATAGAAAACAATATTGCGAAAAAATGCTGCAGGGTAATTGATTTTTATCCGTTTGTAAAGGTTAAATACATCGAAGAAAAAATGATCAGGAAGATAACTGATCCCAAGCAAGCTTTTGTTAATATTAACACACAGGATGAGTACCGGAAAATGTGTCCCCTTGTTCAGCATGCAAAGAACTGAAAATATGCTTCAATAAATAAAAAAAGGATGATAATATAATGATAACGCTGTCATAGAAACAGGGTACGAAACCAAAAAATACATAAGGAGGTAGCAAATTAATGAGTATTCTTTTTCAACCAATCTCGATAGGTTCAATGGTCGTGAAAAACCGTTTTGTACGTTCAGCTACGCACGATTATCTTGGTAACCCTGACGGTACTATTTCGGAAGAAGAAATTAAGCTTTACAAAACTCTGGCTGAGAATGATGTTGGTCTGATTATTTCGGCATTTACTTATATTCAACATCCGCTTGGGAAAGCGATGGCTACCCAAAACGCCTTTTACAGTGATGAGTTTATTGCTGGTTATAAAAAAATTGTAGAAGCGGTACGTCCTTACGGGGCAAAGTTCATTATCCAAATAGCTCATGCCGGAAGACAGACCGCGCCGACGGTAACGGGGGGATTAATCCCGGTTGCCCCGTCGGCAGTAAGTTTAGATGAAAAGAGAAGACCTCGGGAAATGACCGAACAGGAAATCGAGCAGGTGATTGAAGATTTTATCGCGGCAATGGTGCGCGCCGAGGCCACCGGTTGTGACGCTGTGCAAATACATATCGCGCACGGCTACTTGCTGGCGCAGTTCATTTCTCCATATACCAACAGGCGTCAGGATAAATGGGGCGGCAGCGTTGAAAACCGGGCGAGAATCATTAAAGAAATCATCATTGGAGCAAAGAAGAAACTCAGCCGTGATTTCCCTATCCTGGCCAAGCTAAATAGCACCGATGGCTTTGCCGGTCCGGAATACCTGTCGCTTGAAGACGCTGTCTCTATCGCCAAGATGCTTGAGGAGCTTGGTGTATCGGCAATAGAGGTGAGCGGCGGCATGCATGAAGCGAAAAACTTCGTTTCTGCTGTTAACATTAAAAGTTCTGAGCAGGAAGCATATTTTCAGGAAGCCGCTCGCGTAATAAAAGAGAATATCAAGATTCCGGTTATTCTGGTTGGGGGGATGCGTTCATTTGGCGTCATGGAAGAGGTTATTAACAGCGGGAAAGCAGATATGGTTGCCCTTTGCCGTCCGTTTATCAAAGAACCGGACCTGGTCAAAAAGCTGCGGGACGGGAAAGAAAAGGTCTCTTGTGTTTCCTGCAATGCATGTTTTAACCCGAAGGGTATTGCTTGTTACTATAAGGGTGAGTTGTAAAATAAAATTATTATCAACAATAGTTTCTCAAGAAAAATTAGGCATAGTATGATAGAATATCTTAATTAAAATATTTGGGGGGAATCAATATGGATCCGGTTAAAAAGTCCGCCAAACTCGATAATGTCTGCTATGACATCAGAGGGCCGGTTTTGGATGAAGCAAGGCGGCTTGAGGAAGCGGGAAATAAAATTACCAAACTGAACATCGGGAATCCGGCCCCCTTTGGATTCGATGCGCCTGATGAGATTATTCATGACGTCATGATTAACTTAAGGAATGCTCAGGGATATACGGATTCAAACGGCCTGTTTGCAGGCAGGAAAGCCATTATGCAGTACTGCCAGCGCAAGAACATTTCCGGGGTGAGAATTGAAGATATCTTTATCGGCAATGGCGCCAGCGAGCTGATCGTCATGGTTATGCAGGGTTTGCTTAATAATGGCGATGAGATTTTAATACCTGCGCCTGATTACCCGCTCTGGACTGCGGCAGTCAATCTTTCCGGCGGGACCGCCGTTCATTATATTTGTGATGAGGCTTCGGACTGGAGTCCTGATATCGAGGATATTAAAAGCAAGATTACACCCCGGACGAAGGGGATTGTTGTAATTAATCCCAACAATCCGACCGGGGCTGTATATCCGCGGGAAATACTCGAGCAGATAGTTGGGCTGGCCGCCGAAAATGACCTGATTGTTTTTGCTGATGAGATTTATGATAAAATCCTGTACGAAGATGCTGAGCATACTTCAATTGCAACACTTTCTAACGACGTCCTTTTTATCACGTTGAACGGACTGTCAAAATCCCATCGTATCGCTGGTTTCAGGGCTGGCTGGATGGTTATCAGCGGTAATAAGAGTGTGGCCAAAGATTATATCGAAGGGTTAAATATACTTTCGAGCATGCGTTTGTGCAGTAATGTGCCTGCGCAATTTGCGATACAGACCTCACTTGGCGGGTATCAGAGCCTCACGGAGCTGATTACTTCCGGCGGCAGACTGAGAAGACAGAGAGACTGCTGTTATGAGCTTATTAACCAGATACCGGGATTATCCTGTACAAAACCGAGGGGCGCTTTCTACACCTTTCCTAAGATCGACGCAAAGAGATTTAAGATAAAGGACGACCGTCAGTTTGTCCTGGACTTTTTGCGGGCGAAGAAAGTATTGCTTGTGCAAGGTACCGGCTTTAACTGGCCGGAGCCGGACCATTTCAGGATTGTCTTTCTTCCTCAGGTTGATGAACTAACGGATGCGATCAAAAAATTAGGGGAATTCCTAACATATTACGTGCAAAAATAAGTTTAATATAAAAATATTAAAAAGCAGCCAAGCGGCTGCTTTTTAATTACATAAAAAAAAAGAAAAAGCATAATGTATACAGAAGGAGAAAAGCCGTTTAAGTCGAATTATATGAATTGACAAAAAAAACTATAATAAGGAGGTAAATTTATGGGTAAAAAAATGGTGGCATTATTAGTGTGTATCATGTTATTATCCGCAGTGGTCGTTGGCTGTTCGCAGCCGCAGCAATTTGTCAACATTGCTACGGGGGGCACAGCTGGGACCTACTTCCCGCTCGGAGGTGCATTCGCTGAGATTTGGAACAAGAATATCAAAAATGTGAATGCAACAGCTCAGAGTACCGGGGCTTCGACAGCAAACGTAAATATGCTGAAAGAGGGCAAGGTAGAGGTTATTTTTGTTCAAAATGACATTGCTTACTACGCTGCAACAGGAACGGAAATGTTTAAGGATGCCAAGTACGAGGACATCAAAGGTCTTGTTACTTTATACCCGGAGACCATTCAGATTGTGGCGCGTGCAGATAAAAACATTGCTACGATTGCCGACTTAAAAGGCAAGAAAATCGCCGTTGGCGCTGCCGGTAGCGGCACGGTTGCCAATGCTCGCCAGATTCTTGAAGCTGCAGATATTACCTTCGAGGATATCAAGGCACAGTATCTCTCCTTTGCCGAAGCAGCCAACAACATCAAAGACGGCAACATTGATGCTGCCTTCTTGACAGCCGGTTACCCGACAGCAGCTGTTCAGGATATCGCTGCGCAGCAAAAGATTGTTATTGTCCAGGTGGATGATGCAATTGCTGATAAGCTCATTCAAAAATATCCTTTCTATACCAAACAAACTATTGTGGCCAACGCATATAATGGGGTTGTCACAGACAGCAAGACCGTAGCTGTAAAGGCTATGCTTGCGGTTAGCTCAAAGATGAAGGATGACCTGGCATACCAATTAGTTAGAACACTATATGCAAATACCGATAGAATAAAAGCCGCTCATAAGGTAGGCGAACAAATAACAAAAGCTACCGGCAAGGATGGAATGCCAATTAAGCTCCATCCCGGCGCTGAAAAAGCGTTTAGCGAAAAATAAGCAAACGGGAGGCTGAGCATTGGAGTAATCCAATGCTCAGATTTTATGAAGAAAACGCTGGCAATATTAGGAATATTAGTTTTGTTATCCGTAGTCTGTCTATGTTTTTTTAGTCGCTATTACAGCATTAGGTATGAACAAGTTTTGCAAATTGAAGACGCCGACAGCCGGGAGGTAACTCAATTACCTCTCGGCTCCGGTGGGTTTACGTTAAAGTTCCAACACTCTGTGCACTTAACACCAGTTTATGAAGTGTATCAGATCGATAGTGACAATAACATGGTTTTAACGGAAACTAGATTTTTTTCTCTCGGGGTAGGTATGCCCTTTACGTCTGAAGAAGGCGTGTTCTCTAATAAGGAGGGAGAATTTTTTATTACAGGGTTATCTAGGAAGTTTCAGAGAATACCACTGAGGGTTTCTCCAATCCCGGATCACACTGTTATCATTGATGAGAAACCTTATTCCCTGGTCTCCTTTGGTCAGCCAGGGGGCTTGATAAACATTACCACAAGGAAGAAATGGATTCTGATCGAAAAATAATAACTATGAATTGAATTATAAGAAAGGAAGTACACAGATGGTTGATCCCAAAATCGAACAAGAAGCTGTTGATAGCGAAGAGATTCTCAGGAAATTCGATAAAGAATCGGATTACCGTAATCTCACCGGGTTTGCAGCCAAGCTTATCTCCGCTATCGCGATAACATTTTCGTTGTTCCAGTTATATACAGCCGTTTTTGGCGTTCTAGACGCCATGATACAGCGTTCAATCCATGTTTCGTTCGGCCTTTGTCTTATCTTTTTACTTTACCCAGCCCGTAAAAGCTGGCCGCGAAGAAAGATTCATCCTCTTGATATGGCGCTGGCAGTAATTGGGGCCGCCGTGCCGATGTATATAGTTGTAAACTACCAAGAATTAGTTTTAAGGGCAGGATTAGTTACGACAGTTGACGTTATCTTCGGTATCTCAGCTGTTGTGCTGGTAATCGAGGCCGCCAGACGGGTCGTAGGCATACCGATGATCTCTGTGGCTTGCTTGTTTATCGCTTATGCTTTTCTGGGCAGATATATCCCTGGACAATTGGCGCATCGCGGCGTAGATCTGGCCACTTTCGCACAGCATACTTTTTTTACAACCGAAGGGATTTTTGGTATTCCAATTGGAGTATGTTCGACGTTCATTTTTCTCTTTATCCTGTTTGGAGCTTATCTTGAGAAAACGGGTATGGGGCAGTTCTTTATTGATCTGGCCAATGCTGTGGCAGGCTGGGCATCTGGTGGTCCGGCTAAGGTTGCCGTGTTATCAAGCGGCCTCATGGGCACCGTTTCCGGGAGCTCGGTAGCTAACGTCGTTGGCACCGGCAGCTTTACGATACCAATGATGAAGAGTCTCGGTTACAAACCGGAATTCGCAGCTGCAGTCGAAGCGACAGCCTCGACTGGAGGGCAGCTAATGCCTCCGATTATGGGGGCAGCGGCTTTCCTGATGGCGGAGTTCACCGGGATACCTTATGTCACGATTATAGGTGCAGCGGTGATTCCCGCGCTTCTTTACTATTTTGGGGTCTGGACAGGTGTTCATCTTGAGGCAAAACGCTTGGGATTAAGGGGTTTAAACCGCGATGAACTACCAAAGATAAAGAAGATTCTTCTCGAAAGAGGGCATCTGTTTTTACCGTTAATCGCGATTATCTATCTGCTTGTGAGCGGCAGAACTCCTATGAAGGCAGCCCTTTATGCGATCGTGCTATCAATTCTTTGTTCAATGATCAGAAAAAACACGCGTATCGGCTTCCGTGATATTGTTAAGGGACTTGAGCAGGGAGCCAGAGGCGTATTGGGCGTATTAGCGGCAACTGCCTGCGCAGGTATTGTTATCGGGGTTGTTACACAAACCGGTTTGGGGTTGAAACTGGGCTCGTCACTAGTCGATTTTGCCGGTGGAAAGTTATTCCTCACATTAATCTTTACAATGGTTACATCGCTGATACTGGGGATGGGAGTTCCGACTACCGCCAATTATGTCATAACCTCAACTATCGCAGCGCCGGCGCTTATCCTCATGGGTGTTCCAATCCTCGCAGCCCATATGTTTACCTTTTATTTCGGAATTATTGCGGATGTTACACCGCCGGTGGCGTTGGCGGCTTTCGCCGGAGCCGGTATTGCCAAAGCCAATCCGCTCAAGGCTGGTATAACTGCTTCGAAGCTGGCGATAGCGGCATTTTTGGTCCCATATATCTTTGTTTTTAGCCCGAGCATGCTGTTAATTGATGCCCACCCGCTGCAGATAGCACAGATAGCGGTTACATCACTCATTGGTATTATTGGTGTTAGTTCAGGCGTATCGGGGTATCTTTTGACCGAAGAATCGCTTCTCGAGCGCCTGATGTTCCTAGTCGGCGGAGTGATGATGGTAATACCGGGTTCGTTTACTGATCTTATCGGGCTCGGTGTACTGGTGGCCGGAGTTATGATTCAAAAACAAAAATCCGGGCCAAGGAAGGTATTGCAGGCTTAAGACAGGAAGAATATATCCGTAGATATGCGCAAACAGCAGCACAATGCTGCATAGTTTGCGTTTTTTCTTTTTTAAAATAGCTGTATAATATTCAACAAGGAGGAGATATATTTTGAAAACAAAAATTTTACGGCAACTTCTTAATCAGCCAGGAATAATTCGTGCGCCTGGGGCTTACGACGCCTGGTCTGCGCGTCTCATTGAAATGGCTGGGTTCCCTGCGGTATACCTGACTGGGTATGGCGTCTCGGCCAGTGTATTGGGCAGGCCTGATATAGGCCTTTTGTCGATGACAGAGATGGTTACACAGGCTAAAAATATTGCGGCGGCAGTAGATATTCCGGTTATTGCTGATGGAGATACAGGTTATGGTGGCACGTTGAATGTAGTCAGGACGGTTTTCGAATATGAACGGGCAGGTGTAGCCGCTATACAACTGGAGGATCAGGTTTTCCCGAAGCGTTGCGGGCATATGGAAGGCAAGCAGTTAATCGCGCGTGAGGAAATGGTTTCAAAAATCAAGGCGGCGGTTTATGCCAGAAAGAATAATGAGTTTGTGATAATAGCGCGGACTGATGCGCGTGCTGTCAGCGGATTTGACGACGCGGCGGCACGGGCACAGGCCTATGTAGCCGCAGGTGCGGATGTTTTATTCTTTGAGGCGCCGCAGTCACAAGAAGAAATGGAAAAAATAGCAAGTCTCGTTAATGTTCCCTTACTGGCTAATATGGTTGAAAAAGGGAAGACGCCATTTTTACCGGCACAGGAACTGGAAAAAATGGGTTTTAAAATTGTGATATACCCTGTGTCTTGTTTGTATACAGCCACGAAGGCTATGCAAGATGTGTTGGCTGGCCTGAAAGAAAACGATTCAACGCTGCAGTATGTTGACAGGATGGTTGATTTTCCTGAGTTTAACAGGATAATAAACTTAGAAAAAGCCAGAGAATTAGAAAGAAAATTCCTTGATTAAAGGACAAAGTATACCGTATATGTATAATGAAAACTGATATATTTATTTGCCTTGTTAAGTGTTAGGTGTTCGTATTATGATGATAACAAGGTAAATGCAGAGGGACCAAGCGAGGTGGGGTACGGTATGCTATATATCAGGAACAACTCTGATGAACCATATTATAATCTGGCTCTGGAAGAGTATATCTTAAAAAAGTTGGGTTTAGAAGAGGATAGCCTGCTTGTATGGCAGAATAAACCGTCTGTGATCATTGGCAGGTATCAAAATACAGTTGAAGAAGTAAATGTTGATTACATAAGAAAGAATAGCCTTTATGTAGTGCGCAGGATCAGTGGGGGAGGGGCTGTTTATAATGATTATGGCACCATTGTCTACAGCTTTATTGAAAAGAACCCCAGCGGGATCATTCAGTTTCAGAAATATACAGACCGTATTGTTAAGGCGCTCAATAAAATGGGAGTCCAGGCTGTGCTTTCAGGGCGTAATGATATTGAGGTAGATAACAAAAAAGTTTATAGGAGCGCTCACTATCAATACAATGGGAAAACCCTTCACCACGGTACGTTATTATTCAATTCCGATCTGGAAAACATGCAAGAAGCCTTGTCGGTAAAGAGATATAAGCTTACCGAGAAGAACGATAAAAATGTCAGAGAAAGATTTGCGAACATCCTTGATTATCTTAAGATCAAGATGAGCGTAGAGGAGTTTAAAACAGCCTTAGTAAATGAGATATTTGGTGATGAGCAGATCAGAGAATATCGACTGAGTGAAAAAGATCTTGCTAAAGTAAAAGAATTTACCGACGAAAAATACCTTACATGGCAATGGAATTATGGGCCATCACCTATTTTTAATATCAAAAAATTTGGCAGATTTCCTGGTGGTTTGATTGAACTTCGCCTCAGTGTTGAAAAGGGGATTATAAATAGTTGTAAAGTTTATGGAGACTTCTTAAGCAGCGAAGAGATCGGCGATTTTGAAGCGGGACTTGTTGGTGTTAAATATGAGAGGAATGCCGTTTGCTCTATAATCAATAGTATGGATATCAGACGCTATTTTGGCGATTTGAAAAATGAGGATTTGACCGGGTTATTTTTTTAATTAGTTACAAACCATACTTCTTTCCAGACAAAAAAACAGCTTGGCTTTTTATCAAAGCTAAGCTGTTTGTATATTTATTTCTATCCTATATCCCTAGCGCGTGTAAGAAAAGGGGTATAGCACACAGACCAATTAGGATATTGCATACACCGGCAATTTTTCCATAGATAGCTCCCTTGCCATACCAGGCAGGAACTAAAGAGGCAAAAAGAACGCAAATGAAGAAGATAACCGCGCCCAGTGGCCAAACTTTGCCAATTTCAACTGCTTTATAAAGGAACGCTACAGAAATTAAAAACTGCACAAAGAAGAAATGCGCAATTTGTTTTTTATCGCCGCCTTTAAGAAAAAAGATACCAATTAAAATCCAGAAAAGACCATAATCTGCGAAAACTGTTCCAAGATAAATGCTCAGCCCTGCGTCTTTTGTAAGATTAAACATCCACATAGCAAGCGCTGTGAATATCTGGGCAGCTCCACCGAAGACGATAGCGATATAGGCCAGTGACTTACCAATTTCTTTGTGGTCGCCGTCTTTTACGCCAAGGCCAAGCTGCTCCAAGCCAAAACACCATACTGTTACTATAAGACCAAAAACACCAATAGCTTCAGGATTAACAACGTTCATTTCTTACCTCCGACGATAATATTTTGGTTTTATGTCTCATTAAATTAAAATTGAGGCCAACACCCCCCTTTGAATATAGCAATATAAATGAATGAATAACCAGTACTTTATTGCTAAAATATGTGCAAATCTTCCCAAATAATAGTAATGACACATAATTAAAAAAATATTAACCCATTTTATTTTAGCAAAAAAATAAAGCAATGAAAATATGAAATTATTAATATGAAATATTTATTTACACTAGATGTTTCTTTCTCTGGTAAAAATAATGGTATGATAAGGAAAACGAAAAATCTGGCATAATCTAATACAGGGGGAATAGGTATGGCAAAACTTGAGTTGATTGCTACTGCTGCTTTTGGTTTGGAATCCTTAGTTTCGAGAGAGCTGCTCAATCTGGGTTATCAGGAACAAAAAATCGAAAACAGCAAGGTTTTTTTTAGCGCTGATGAGGCAGCTATTTGCAGGACGAATATGTGGCTGAGGATTGCTGACCGTGTTCTCGTGAAAATGGGTCAGTTCGAGGCCAGAACATTTGAAGAATTGTTTGAACAAACAAAAGCGCTCCCTTGGGCAGACTGGCTGCCTGAGAACGCTCAGTTTCCGGTAACGGGTAAATCCATTAAATCAACGCTTTTTAGCGTTCCCGATTGCCAGGCTATTGTTAAAAAAGCGATTGTCGAAAAAATGAAGAAAAGATATAAAGTTGAGTGGTTTGAAGAAACCGGACCACGGTACACCATTGAAGTAGCTATTCTCAAAGATATGGTAACCCTGACGATTGATACCAGCGGAGCCGGTTTACATAAACGCGGCTATCGCAAACTGGTGGGCAGAGCGCCGTTAAAAGAAACCCTGGCCTCAGCTATGATTGCCTTGACCCGCTGGCAGCCTGAACGTACCTTGATTGATCCCTTTTGCGGCTCGGGTACTATTCCTATTGAAACAGCACTTCTAGGTTTGAATATTGCTCCCGGTTCAAAACGCAGCTTTGCAGCCGAGTCCTGGCCGAATATTCCGGAACAGCTATGGAAGGCTGCGCGTGATGAAGCCGGGGATCTAGTACGAAAAGATGTGAAACTGCAGATTTCCGGCTTTGATATAGATGAAGAGGCTGTGAGTATCGCGAGGCATCATGCCAAAGAAGCCGGAGTTGATAAACAGATTCATTTCCAGCAAAGAGCATTTTCCGAGCTGCAATCTCCGAAGAAATACGGATATATTATTTGCAATCCCCCCTATGGTGAGCGGATAGAAGATCTTCCGGTCGTTGAGCGCTTATACCGGGAAATGGGGAGAGTTATGAAAGAATTGTCAACCTGGTCTATATATGTGCTCACTAATCACCCACGTTTTGAAATTTTATTTGACAAGCGGGCTGATAAAAAAAGGAAGCTCTATAATGGCCGCATTGAATGTCATTATTACCAGTTTTATGGTCCAAAACCGCCCCGAAAGGACAACCAAGCAGAAATTATAGCTGAGAAAGTGGATTGAATTTCCATTAACAAATTTCCCGGGGGGCGCGCTATAGGCAAATTGATTGTTCGCGCCGGGTCAAAGCAATTACCTTGGTTGAACAATTGTGCATAGAATCTGTGAACGTTACCGCAACTTGACAATCATCTCCAAAATGCATAGGAATCAAGAAACGGGGCTTAATTTCCTTGATAAAATATTCGGCGCCAAGGCCATAATTATGCTCTAGCCGGGGGTCTACCGGGAAGAAGGCTAAATCAATGTGTTCCCCCTTGATTTTTGCGATTTCGCTTTTAAAGGCTGCTTCGGCCTCGGCTATACCTGCTGGGGAATCCTCCCACCAGTACCACCAGTTGAGGTCGCCGGCATGAAAAATGTCTATTCCCTCACAGCTCACAAGAAAAGAAACACCTAAGTCCGTCGAACCAAAAGTCTTTATCCGGATATCGTCTACTAGAATCTCTTCATAGGGAGACATAATAGTGATATTGCGCTGGGGTTGCTTTACTTGAATATCACTACTAAAGACGTATTGGATATTGGTTCTTTCCGTTGGCCAGCTCAAGATGACAGGATTATAATGGTCCGGATGGCTATGAGAAGAGAAGACATAGACAGGCTTGTCTCCCAGAGGCACCGTTCCTTGATAGTAATCAAATATTAATAAGCGATGGGTTGTTTCCACGACAAAACCACTATGATATAGATAATGGACTTTCACATTAATTGCTCCCATTTACCAACACCTCCTGATATTGTTGCTCTGCAAATATTATGTCTTATAATAATCCTGATTTTAGGTATAATTAGGAAAGATAATCATACAAGAGAAAGGGTGCAGCGTATGAAATTTCAATTCAATCATAACAACATTAATGTATTAAAGCTAGAGAAAAGCCTGCAATTTTATCAGGAGGCTTTGGGGTTAAAAGAGATTAGAAGAAAACACTCTCAGAGTGGGGAATTTATTTTAGTATTCCTTAGTGATGGCGCTTCGCACCATACTTTGGAACTTACCTGGCTAAAGAACAGGACAGAAGCGTACAATTTGGGTGACAATGAATCTCATCTGGCTTTTGTAGTGGATGATTTTAAGGCTGCCCATGAGCACCATCAGCAGATGGGCTGTATCTGCTTTGAAAATAAAGATATGGGCTTATATTTTATCAATGACCCTGATGGATATTGGATCGAGATTGTACCCACGAGGTAACTTTAATGATAGCCGGAATTAACGTAGCTAATTGGTAAAAGTGATTGACAGGATAACTGGAGCTTGATAAACTAAGAGAAAAATTAAATTAATTATGTGTGCTCTTATTCAGAGAGGTGGAGGGACTGGCCCGATGAAACCCGGCAACCGTCTAATGGTATTAGAATGGTGCCAATTCCTGCAGAAGTAGAACTTCTGGAAGATAAGAGACCCGGTACAGATGATACGGGCCTCTTCGCTTGAGAAGAGGCCTTGTTATTGCATATACAGGGTGTAAAAGAGAGCACCGAGAGGGAGGAAAAACTGTATGAGTGTTGAGCGTACCTATGAGGACATAAATGCCCGCATCAAAGCAGGGAAAGCCGTTGTCTTGACAGCTGAAGAGCTGGTCGAAAAAGTGAGGGAAAAGGGCATTGCCCAAGCAGCCCGCGAAGTAGATGTTGTTACAACAGGGACCTTCAGTCCCATGTGTTCTTCCGGTGTATTTCTTAATTTTGGTCATACGAAGCCCCGCATGAGGATGACTAAAGTATGGTTAAATAATGTACCGGCCTATGCCGGCATTGCTGCTGTAGATGCTTTTTTAGGAGCGACTGAGCTCCCGGATGACGATCCGCAAAATAGTGATTATCCGGGGGAATTCCGCTATGGCGGGGCTCATGTCATCGAGGATCTGGCTAATGGGAAGCCTGTACGCCTGAAGGCGTATAGTTATGGGACGGATTGCTATCCCCGCCGGGATATTGAGACTACTATCAAACTTGAGGAGATTAATGAAGCGATTCTCTTTAATCCCCGCAACTGTTATCAAAACTACAATTGTGCTGTTAATGCCAGCGAGCGCACAATCTATACGTATATGGGCACGTTAAAGCCAAAATATGGCAATGCCAACTATTCTACGTCCGGGCAGCTCAGCCCACTGCTAAAGGATCCGAATTTTTCAACTATCGGTATAGGTACACGGATTTTTCTGGGCGGGGGTATCGGATATGTTGTCTGGAATGGAACACAGCATTTTCCCGGTTATCTTAAAGATGCCGCAGGCAATGAATTGTGCGGATCTGGCGGCACACTCTCGGTTCTCGGGGATTTAAAGCAAATGACCGGACGCTGGCTAGTGGGCACGAGTTTCCGGGGATATGGTACGACGCTGACAGTGGGCATAGGGCTGCCTATTCCTATACTAAACGAAAAAATCCTTGAATATGCGGCCAAAACGGATGAGGAGCTTTTTGCGCCAATTGTAGATTACAGTGAGAGTTATCCCAATGGTATACCGGGTAACCTAGGGTTAGTCAGCTATGCCCAGTTGAAAAGCGGTCGGTTTCAGCTTCAAGACCGTGACATCCCTACAGCTCCGTTAAGCAGTTATGCAAAAGCCCGTGAGATCGCCCATAAACTAAAAAGCTGGATACAACAAGGCGAGTTTTTACTCGGGGTACCGAGTCAAATGCTGCCTGGGCCCCAAGCGGCATTAAACGGAAAAAGTTTGGTGGTAAAATAATAGACAAAGGAGTGATAACATGGCGCCGGAAAAAATAGTACTCCGCTTCGGGGCGGAAACTTCCGATAAACCAATAATTTATCATCTCGCCAAGGACTATGACCTGATTATCAATATTGTCAAAGCCTCGATAAATCCTCATAAAGAAGGTACGATGGTATTAGAATTAATAGGCGAACGCTATTCAGAAGGGATCGATTTTCTGCGCAAACAGGGGATAGCCGTAAATCCGTTAGCCCAGGAGATCGTGAGAAATGAAGATAAATGCACGCACTGCGGCGCTTGCACGGTGCATTGCCCGACGAAAGCGTTATTTCTTGAAAGATCCTCAATGACCGTGAATTTCAAAGGTGATGACTGTATCGTCTGCCTGATGTGTGTGCAAGTATGTCCAGTCAAAGCAATGGAGGTCCGGATATAATTGGATTACGAACCGCGCACCTACCGAACCTTGCACAGTGATAATGATTTGTTTCACTTTCAGGTTGTGGTTGGAGAAACCGATCTCGATATTGCGGTCCGAAAGGAAAACTTTAGCGAGGAGCTAAAGAAAAAAGCAGAAGCCTTCGTATGTGCACAGCGAAATCTTATCCTGGAGTACATTAAGGTCGATCCTGTTTTTTTCTCCACGCTGAAACCGCACTGCGCTCAGCCTCAAGCCCCCGCAATTATTGAGCAAATGTGCGAAAAGGCTGCAGTGGCAGGTGTTGGCCCAATGGCAGCAGTAGCAGGGCTGTTTTCTGAGATTGTCGGGAAGTGGTTATCCCGCTATTCCAGTGATATAATTGTTGAAAACGGCGGCGATATCTGGTTAAAATCAAGCAAGAAGAGAAGTGTGGCTATTTATGCCGGGCAGTCGCCTTTATCCTGCCGCGTCGGCGTGGAGATAAGCCCCATGCGGACACCGCTCGGTATATGTACGTCGTCCGGGACGGTAGGACATAGCTTGAGCTTTGGCAGAGCCGACGCCGTTGTTATCCTGGCGCCGTCGGCCGTTCTGGCGGATGCTGTGGCTACAGCTGCCGGAAATATTGTGCAGAGTACAGATGATTTGGAAGAGACCGTCCGGTTTGCCTGTGACTTTCCAGGTGTAACAGGAGCGATAGCTATCATCGGCGACAGGATGGCAGTTTTCGGGGATGTGAAATTAATACCGGTTTGACAAGGGGTCCTAATGCAGGGCTTCTTTTTTTACCAATTATCAATATTTTGAAACTAGTGCGCTTCAATAAAATATATGTTAAAATTGCTTTGGACGATGTTGCCTTTATAAAGAATATATAACAAAATAAATAGCAAGTGGGATTTAGAATATCATCTGCCGAGTTTTTCTTGATTATATGATGCAGCACTCTGAGGGGGATGTATGTTATGTCGAAGGATAATTTGAGAAAAGCCTGGATAGAGTTTGTCAATACCGGGAAAATCAGTTCTGTGGAAATAAGTCCGGTTGTTGAAGAATCCTGGAAACGTTGCGCAAAATCAGGCGTCAGTCCCTATAAAAGGAATGCGGGTGCTGTTATCAGTGATAAAGAATATAAAGAGCTCGTTAATCAATATAGAGAGTTGATTGAGATTAGCCTTCCAATCATGGATAATCTCAATCAGTTTGTTGTTGGCTCCGGATTTCTTGTTACCCTTGCTACAGCTGATGGGATTATTTTGAAGATTGTCGGCAGTACGGAAGTCCAAAATTGGGTATCAACCGGGACTTTTGTGGAAGGGGCTAACTGGAGCGAGCGCACTGCCGGGACAAATGCAATTGGTACAGTCCTGGTAACCGGGAATCCGATACAGCTTTTTTCTTATGAACACTATTGTACCTTTTCTCAAAAAAGCGCCTGTTCCGCTGCGCCAATCCGGGATCCGCAAGGAAATATTATCGGTGTTCTGAATATGACCGGAAATGACGAAAGGGTGCACAGCCATACGTTGGGTATGGTCGTGGCCGCAGCAAATGCCATTGAGAACTTTCTCGTGATTAAACAATCCCAGAAAAACCTTCAATTAGCCAATCAGTATAAAAGTACGATTATTGACTCTATCTCGGAAGGCCTTATTGCTGCCGATTCTCAGGGCAATATAACCCACTATAACGGGGTTGCTGTGGGCATTCTCGGCTTTAAGCCCGGAGAATTATTGGATGTGAGTATCTATGAGATCTTGCCCAAACAAAACGAGAAATTCTTTCGCGTTTTTTCAACAGGCAAATATCTTACTGACGAAGAAATAGAGATATTGACGGTCAGGGGAAGAAAAAAATTCATAATTTCCT
>DIVP01000132.1 GCA_002422465.1 Peptococcaceae bacterium UBA6129
AGGCTCTGGAATGGATTCGCATCATGGTCGCGCAAAAAAGGCCGCGCCATATCGTCACAGCCAATGCGGAGATTATTTATAAGGCCCACACGGAACCGGAATTCGCGGCGTTGCTTGAACGCGCCGATCTGGTTACCGCGGATGGAGCGGGCGTTGTTCTGGCCGCAAGGCTTCTCGGGGCTCCCGTGCCTGAACGCGTAACCGGGATAGACCTGACCCATAAAATTCTTCAGTTGGCCGAAGAAAAGGACTGGGGAGTCTATTTTCTCGGGGCCGCTCCGGAGGCGCTGGAAAAAGCTGTCCTGAATACGCTGAGCAAACACACGAGGCTCAGGATTCTCGGCTACCACCACGGATACTATTCCCAGCAGGAAACTATAGAGGTGGTAGCGAATATATATAACATGAAGCCGGATATTCTTCTGGTAGCGCTTGGCTCCCCGAAACAGGAGGAATTTATCCAGCAGAATATTAAAGAATTGAATGTGCCGCTTTCGATAGGGGTGGGGGGATCGTTCGAGATTCTCGCCGGCACGGCGCAGAGAGCCCCGGCCTGGATGCAAAAATCCGGATTGGAATGGCTGTACCGGTTATTTAAAGATCCCAGCCGCGCCAAACGGATGCTAGCCTTGCCGCTTTTTGTCCTGGCAGTGCTCGGACAAAGATTAACCGGCAGGACAGGTTCTAAATAACCGAACAATGCATATAATAGAACGATGTCAAGTTCGGGTAAATTGAATATGTAAGGAATATTATGACACATTAGCAGGAATTTTGCGCTTTATAGCGAATTACTACTAAACTTGCCGTATATATCTGTTATTTCGGCCATTTATGGTTATTGACTTGAATATCCCGTGTGATATAATGTGGTGTAGTACTTGCTATAGCTATGCTTTGCTTTTCTAAAGGTACAATTAAAACCTTTAGGGTTTAGGTTAATTGCTTAAAAAAGTCTTTGAAAGGGGGGATTCGCCACTTAAAGCTCAGATTGGATACATAGTAAAAGTACGTGTTAGAGGTTCCAAGTATTGCTTCGGCGTCCGCAATAAAAGCTGGCATCGCGGCAGGAACCGTCCCGGAATATGAGAATATCTCGGGAATAAGCCCGTCCGCCAAAGGCGGTGGGTTCTGAACCTTGAAAACTTTAAGGAGGGATATAGTTTGAAATCCACAAAAAAATTATTTGCCATCTTGACATTAGTAATGTTCATGATGACGCTCGTCCCGATGGTTGCTTTTGGTGCAACTACAGTAACAACACCTACTACAGCTACTACAATTCCTAATGGCCCATCAGTAGAACAAGCTGCGGCCATTGTCCTTACCTCTGCCGGCGCTGGCGATATGGCAACAGGTTCGAGTATTGTTATTACAGCTCCTACTGGTGTTACCTTTGACACCGCTTCAGTTGTCACTACAGCTCCTGGCGCAGGTGACGCTGTAGTTGCTGGCGCTGCCGTTGTAACAGCTACGACTGTTACCATACCTATCACCACTGCCTCAGGCGCTGGCGATACTCTTGATATTGATGGTATCAAGGTTAAGACCACGGTTGCAGGTGCATTAAGTGTTAAAGCTACCGGTGCCGGCTTAGCAGCTGCCACCGAAGTAATTGCGGTTACATCAGCAGTTGGCGACGCTAACCGCTACTCCTCCATCGTCGACCAGGATAAAACCAGTCAGACAGCTGACGGAGCTTCTTTAGTGAAATTTACCGTTTACGCTTATGACCAGTACAACAATATCGTTGCTGCTCCGGTTGTAGCAGTATACCCCAACCGTGGTACGGTTGATGTGCTCGCTAACCAGACCGGTACTACGCTCACGACACCCCCGACCGCTGATGGCGCAGTATTGTTAACCGGTGCCAGCGGTGTGGCTAAATTCCAGGTTTATTCGACAGTCATAGGCACTGCCGACATCTACATGGCGTACGGCTCCATTAATAACCTGAAAATATATGTTCTCGATCAAACAGAACAAAAAGCACTGGATGCACTGTTCATTGCCAAAAAGACCATTACTTTTACGGCTGACAGCATTGGCTCAAGCGGTGTTGTAACTGGCGCTACTGCGGCGGGTTCTACTGCTGGTACCGGTGTAGAAGGTGATCCCTGGACCAGTGCAGGTGCAGTAGCCTCTAACGGCATTGACACCTATGAACTGACTTTCAAGGTTCAGACTGCAAACGGCGTTGCTATCGCCAACCAAGTAGTTGATTTCGCAGTTGAGAACACGACTGTAAAACTCAACAAAACCACTGCTACCACGAACGCGGCCGGTCTTGTTAAAGTAAAAGCGAGCGCTTCCAAAGCAGGGACTTACTATGTTAAAGCAACTGCAGGTAGCGTTAGCGGCAAGCAGTATATGACGTTTGCATCGAGTGGCGTTTATTCATTGGGTCTGATTACGACCAACAACCAATTGGTTGCCAAAGACACCGAGTTCAGCTTCAAAGTTCAATTGTTTGATCAAGGCGGCAACCAGATCAATGCTGTTGCTGCTGGAAACGCGAACGACATTAATGTTAACAACACCGTACAGTTGAAAACCATGACCAAGCCCACAGATGCCAATCTTGAAGATGACATCACCGCTAATAGTGGTGCTGCTGTAACTGCCACAGTATCCGACGAAGGTTACTTAACTATTAAAATCGCCAGCACCAAGCTCAATAAAGAAGGCGACTACGCGGTTAAGGCTTACCTGAATAACGGAAACTCCGTGGATATCAGCTTCAATGTCAAGACCCAAGGCACAGTGACCAAATTGACCTTAGTCTATGATCAGCCCAGTGTTTCTTTGGGCGCAACCGTAGGCTATCCGACTGTAAAACGTCTGGATGATGCCGGCTATGCCAAGAATGTTTCCCAAGACGCCGCGATCAAATTCACCGTCAGTGATGTCCGTAGATTAGATGGCGCAATGAATGCCAATGGATCATTCATTGCTACCGATGATAAAAATTATGCCGGTGAATTAATTATCACAGCTATCGACACCGAGAAAAACCTCACAGCAACTGACACTATGACTGTTTTGCTCCAAACCAACGGCTTTACGCTGACTCCTCCTGAGTCTGTCGAAGTTGGCAAGGATGCAACTGTTACGATGCAGTTTGTTGATGTAAACGGCGTAGCCACAGCCCTTGCGGACTCCACCGGTGTTACAGTATCCTTTAACATTATGTCTAAGCCTGATGGCGCTGTAGTGACCACAGGGACAGCTACCAGTTTAGCACCTGATGTTAAGAAAACAGGCAAATCGAACCTGACAATAAGCTCCGATAAAGCAGGGGAAGTACAGATTAATGTTATTGCCACTGTTGCCGGTGGTTCATCTGTAGGTACTTATGCTCAAATCGTGAAGCTTAATGTTGGCGCTGTCAAGACAGTAGTTGGAGCAAAAGCAGTTACAATGTTTATTGGCGCAACCGGTTTTGTTCAAGACGGTACTGCTAAAGTTACCGACGTAGCTCCGTTTATTCAAGACAGCCGCACATTCGTAGCTGTTCGCCCGGTAGCTGACGCTTTCGGTGCTGAAATAGGCTGGA
Organism: Peptococcaceae bacterium UBA6129; assembly: GCA_002422465.1. GTDB lineage: Bacteria > Bacillota > Peptococcia > DRI-13 > UBA6129 > UBA6129. Next base: position 3,557 of record DIVP01000132.1, read on the forward strand.
ATGAAGCTACTGGTACTGTAACTCTTACCCGTACTGACATGACTCTGACCATCGTTATTGGTTCCACAACCATTACGAAGGTTGCAAGTGGTGTAACCACTACCACTACTGCGGATGTTGCCGCTTTCATCAAGGATGGCCGTACCGTACTGCCTTTCCGTGCTGTTGGCGAAGCATTTGGCGCAACTGTTAGCTACGATGCAGCTACTCAAGCTGTTAGCTTTACACAATAATCCCATGCAATAACTAAACAGGAGAGGCTGATGCCTCTCCTGTTTTCTTTTATCCATTGACTTTTATATTAGCCCCCTATAAAATAGAAAATGCAGATACCGACTGGTGAGTCGGATAGGGAGGTAATACATATGCGCAGGTTATTCAGTTCTTTTCTTATAGTCATCTTAATTCTTTTAATGGCACCATTGGTTCCGGCATTCGCCGAAAGCGCAGCTTATGTATTCACTTTAAGTGAAGCTAAGCAGTTGGCCGTACAGAACAGCCCTAAAATAACGGGACGTTTGCTTAATGATGAATTGGGGCTCGTGAATGAAAGAGATGCTTGGATTGCCTACGAACAGGCGAAGTCTAATTACCAGGTTACCAGAGGGCAATCTGAGGCGGCGAAAAATGCCATGGAAGGCGCTAAAAAAGCCTATGATGTCGCAGTTTATGCCCGTTTAGACGGGAAAATTAGTTTGGAGAACTTGAAAAAACAGGTCGAGTATGAGACGGAAAGTCAGTATTTTGGCCTCTTGAATATAAACAACTCCATAAAAATCATGGAAGAAAGCTATAAAATGCAGGCTAATATGAGTAAAATCGAAAATGTAAGACTCAACCTCGGGATGAGCACTCAATTTGCTGTTGACCAGCAGAGACAAAAAACTATGGAAATGGAAAGACAATTAACTTCCCTGTATAACACAAAGACCTCGTTGAAGTGGCAGTTCAACAGAGATATTGGCCGCTCTCAGGAGGAACCATTCGAATTAGCGCCTGTAACCTTTGAGGCAGTGGAGCATGAGAACCAACAGGCCGGAGAAATCAAGGCAAAAGAGGCTTCGCTCGCGATAGCTCAATATAACCGTACGGTTGAGGATAAAAATGATGATATGCAGAATTACTTGGACACGGCCTCTGACAAGGTTGAAAGGATTAAACTGGAAATAAAGCAAGTAGATGTATCAAAGGAAAATACCGAGTACAGCATTGAGGTATCGATGAAAACACTGCACGAGAACCTGTATCTTGCACAGAAAAAGCTGGTTGATTCAAGATCAACGTACGATATGGCCAAACAGAATTTCGAAGCCCAGAAAGTTCAATATGAGCTAGGGGTGATTTCCAAGCTTATGTTCGATGCTGAGAAGGCAAGCTACCTGCAAAAGCAGGCAGAATATGAAAAGGCCGTTTATGACTACTACCTCGCAACAAGACAAGTAAGTCTTGGCGAAAACGGTATATTTATGAATTGATTTGGCAGAGACAAAACGGCATAAATGAAGCACCTCACTCCATTTCACATATGGAAAGAGGTGCTTTTGTGATGCAATATCCTTTTATTCAGATTGCATGACGGTAACTTGCGCAGATATGTCTGCTATCCTCCACTTATTATTAACCTTACTCATCGTTATCTTCTCTTGAGATTGTACTTCACCAACGAAAGCGGGATTTATGCTAGTGCTGGCAGCCGTAGCAACAGCTTCAACATTGGCGGTGTTAGCTTCAATAGTTGTCTTCGTAATCTCACTTTTCTTGAATTGGCGAGATATTTGATTATCCTTGATAGATTTCTCTAAGTTAGGCAGTTTATTTGGGGTATTTAGCAAATCATTTTTCCCTTCCTCGGTCCAGAATTCCAGCCCCTTTGTTTTGTCAAATTTGTCCCATGTATAGTTGTTTATGGCTTCCAAGTAGGCATTAACGACCTCGGTTATGGCCTGCTCATCCGTTTTTGAGCCGGTGACAAGACCAAGATTGCTTTGCTTGCTTGAGGAGCAACCGAGCATAAGCAGCGGGATTAGTACAATGGCGAATATCGGTATGAAAAATCTTTTCATGGCGACCTCCTGTCGATTCTTTATTCAATAGTTATTTTTACACACATAATATTAAAATGCAATATCAAAGAAATGGTTTTTACTTTAGATGTCGATTTCCCCGCACCATATACAGTGGGAGCAGAAGACTATGGCCAAAAAGACCGTCTCATGGGAGTCACGCTCGTCTTCGAGGTCAAAGGCGTTAACTGGCCTTATGTCTCTCTATAACAACTTTAACAGGATTATCAGCAAGATTAAGACTGCGTAGGGGGATCCCAATGCCGGAGCAACCTGGAAGGTAGCCTGGGGTTACGGCAGGCGCTGGAATATAAACCGCAGGACGAGATGTATTTTCGCGGTCCGAATCTGGCCCGGCAGAAAAACGGCGGGGTGCTCATCAGCGCGCTCTTGATTTCCGGCGTCGACGGGCTTGACCCGGCGTCCAAAGCAGAGGGTATTGCACGGGGGCAAAAAGAAATCCCGCATATCCTCGAATTTATGAAAGAAAGGTTTCCCGGCTTTGCCCACGTGGAGCTTGTCGATACCGCACCGGAGTTATATGTGCGCGAAACCTTTTTTACTTGTGTTTAGGTGAAAGTAAATTGATATAATTGGGAAAAACAGGTATAATTGTCAAAAGAGACGGTTTCTTTTCTGGACTATAAATGACAAGGTGTTGGTATTATGAAATCAGAAAAAGTGAAAGATATTTTTAAGAATGGCGAAGGCATAACCATCGAGTTCAAGCAAAGCAGGAGCTGCTTAAACAGAGATGTCTTTGAATCAGTATGTGCTTTTCTGAATCGTAATGGTGGACACATATTTCTAGGTGTTAATGATACAGGGGCTATTGTGGGCGTTGATGCGGAAGCGGTTGATAAAATAAAGACCGAATTCATTACTTTGATGAATAACCCCCAGAAAATAAGCCCAACATTCTATTTGTCCGTTGAAGAAGTTGAAGTTGATGGCAAAATAATACTTCACATCATTGTTCCTGAGAGCTCTCAGGTTCACAGGTGCAACGGGAGGATTTATGACCGGAATGAAGATGGCGATATTGATATTACTGATAATACAAACATTGTTGCTGGAATGTATGGGAGAAAGCAGGGAACTTACGTTGAAAATCGGATTTTCCCCTTTGCGGAAATATCTGAACTAAAAGCGGAGCTTCTGGTAAAAGTTAGACAAATGGCAGTCAATGAAAGAGCAAATCATCCGTGGAAGTCAATGGACGATATAGATCTCTTGAAAAGTGCCGGACTATATCTTAAGGATCGCCAAAGTGGTAAAGAAGGTATCACCCTCGGCGGTATTCTGGTTTTCGGAAGTGAAGAATTGATTCATGCAGTATTGCCGCATTATAGAACCGATGCTATCCTGCGCAAAGTTAATACTGATCGTTATGATGACAGGGATGATATTCGGGTTAATCTGCTGGAAAGCTTTGAACGTCTGATGCATTTCGTTTCCAAGCATCTGAACGATAATTTTTATCTTGAAGGGGATAGAAGAATAAGTCTTAGAGACAAGATTTTTAGGGAGGTTGTCTCTAACCTGCTAATTCATCGAGATTTCGCAAATCCATTCCCGGCAAAGCTGGTTATTGAGAAAGACAGGGTTTTTACAGAGAACAGCAACAAGGCCAATGGCAATGGCGTCATAGACTTGGACAATTTTTCACCGTTTCCGAAGAACCCGACCATAGCTAAGTTTTTCAAAGAAATTGGCTGGGTGGATGAATTGGGGTCTGGGGTCAGAAATATTTACAAGTATAACAAGATTTACTCTGGCGGTGGGCCTACCTTTATTGAAGGCGATGTGTTCAAGACGATTATTCCGTTGATTTCTCAAACTAGTGAACATGGTAGTGAGCATGTTGGTGAACATGGTAGTGAGCATGCCGGAAATCACGAGGATAGGACACAAGAGATAGTAGAGTATTGCAAAATTCCTAGGAGCAGAGGGGAGATACAAGATTTTGTCGGAATGAAAAGCAGGAGATACTTTAGTGAAAAGCTATTGAATCCATTGGTAAGAGGGGGATTGCTAAAATTAACAATACCTGAAAACCCAAAAAATCCCAAACAGAAATATTACTCTTTAAAGAAATAGCGGTAAAAAGGAAAACTAGGGTGACCTAGTTTTCCTTTTTACCTTGTGTAATCTCCCATTATCTGAGAAAATAAAATTGGTATGAGTATATACTATCCCCGGCAAATGGAGTTGGTGGCATGAGGTCAGGTAAAATAAGAATAGTTGTTCTGCTCGTGCTGACCGTTGCACTTGTCTTTTCGGGCTGCAATCAATCCCAATCCGGCAACGAGCCTGCTCGCCCAGATCCCACCGCCTACGACCTCATCGTCGTCGGCGGCGAGCCTNNGAGCCTGAGGGCATAGCCGCCGCAGTATCCGCCGCCCGCAACGGTCTCTCGACACTGCTCATCGAAGATGCAGCCGCTCTCGGCGGCTTGATGACGCAAGGCCGCCTGAACTTCCTCGATATGAACTACGGACCGAAGAAGGAGCTGCTGACGAGGGGGATTTTCGAAGAAGTATATAAGGACCTAGGCAATGCCTTCGATATAGGCGAAGCGGAGGAATACTTTTTGCAGTTAGTTGCCAAAGAAAAAAACATTACGTTGAAACTTTCGACGCAATTTGTAAGTCCTATCATGGAGGATAGCCGTATCACCGGAGTAACAGTAAGAGAAACTGCAAGCGGTAAAACGGCTGCATACTACGGCAAAAGAATAATCGATGCCACAGCTGACGCCGACGTCGCGGCAGCTGCGGGCGTTCCATATACCGTAGGAGCCGAAGACTATGGCCAGAAAGACCGTCTCATGGGGGTCACGCTCGTCTTCGAGGTCAGAGGCGTCAATTGGCCGTATGTTTTCCTCTATAACAACTTTAACCGGATTATCAGCAAAATTAAGCCTGCGTGGGGCGATCCCAATGCCGGAGCGACCTGGAAGGTAGCCTGGGGTTACG
>DIVP01000057.1 GCA_002422465.1 Peptococcaceae bacterium UBA6129
GGCGGATACCAGAACCGGCAGGACAAGCCAATGCCTGTCCGATTTGGAATAGCGGTACAAGACAGCATACAATAACGCGATGCAAATTAAATAACCTGCCAAAGTATAACCTTCAACTGTCATTGCAATACCAAGCGCCACACCAAGCAAGACTACCTTACTTATTCTTCTTTGTGCAACACATACTGCAGCGAGGAAACTTGTTCCGAACGGATATAATTCCCCCATAATAGCTGCTTTAGCCAGCAGAAAGCTAAGGATTAAGGCCGCACAATAGACAAGCCAGGTAGCCCTCTTTATTCCGGGAATATTCGCAGTTGTTCGGGATACTACGGGCAAAGTTTTCAACAAATATACCACCACCCTCGCCATATCGACTGGTTTTATTATATAATATTCGAGTGGTAATATTTGGTATTATTTGTCGGCGAGGCTAGATAATCTTTCGACTACACCCGCGCTTTCGTTGGAATTAACATGTATTTTCGTTCATTTTCTTAGCGAAATTACAATTGTACTTGAGGATTTATTCTTTATTGCTTTAGTTTGCTTGCTTTTTTTTAAATATTTTTCACCTGGTCTTTGCCGCTCTAAAGGTATCGGGATTACCGCCGCTGAGACCGGTATATCTTCTTTCTCGAAACAAGCTTCATCAGCGGAAACCTCTTGGGTAGTTTCATAATCAAGTGTATAGAATAATTCATCACGGTAAAACACCTTACTTGAATCACTGCGCTCTATTTTTCGGGATTTTCTCAATATCTTAAAATAAACGGGTTGAACAGACGGCAACTGTCGGGCTGTTATTTCTTTGTGTTCACGCGCAGTGGCGGAAGCAACCATGATCCTCTCTTGCGCAATTAACGGGCTGACAAAAATAACGCTCATTTTCTTCATAGTCTCGAGGATGACATTATCGAGGCCATGATAACGATAGCTTGCATGAAAAGCTGTGCGGTCAGCTATCCCAACAACCTCACCAATCTCTTTATCTTTAAGCTGCAGAAGCTTTTCATCCTTCAAAAGCAGTGAAATATTTTTCTCTGACGGTTCGCAGGAAGGCTCAACTTTCTGGACTTCGAGCTTGATTACTGCTTCGAGTAAAATCGAACATAACCCGGTTTGCGCAACGTGAACCTTTACAAGCTTAGGATCTAGTTCCTTTCCATCTCCATATAGCCAGGCCTGCCATGGTATATCGATGACTATGCCGGATTTATTGTCCTCATCAGGGGACATGACTGCTTCTAAGCTGTCAAGTAATAGATCGGCAAATAATGTCGAGGCTTCCTCTTTTCGTTGATACTGTGGAAACGACTGTTTTTTAGTCGGCAAAAACAGTTCCCTGCTCAGCGCTTCCTCATCCGCCGCGTCGGAAACTACCGGGCTAAGGTCACTCATGCAGGACATACCGCATCTGACGCGTAAACCAAGAGTGCCTTTATACAGACGCTTCTCTTTTTCCTGTAAAAAGACCTCCCACGAAAATCGCTCTAAGCAAATATCCGTTATCTCTGTTATTAAACACGCATCCAATTTCTTTTTATCCCGTAAAATAACCCAGGTTTCTCCGTCACTCTCTGCGATATGCCAGGAATAATCCGGATTTTCAAGGGTTAATTCTATCTGCTTTACATTGCGCACTTCTTTCACTCCTTCCGCAGCCATCCCTCAATATTATCGAGACATAGATCACGCCAATAGCATTCCTGCAAATAAGACTTCAGCTTTTCGGCGAGTACCGGTGCCTTCTCTTGATCGTTACAGTACTGATAAACGTACAGCCAGTAGCGGCTGGGGAAACGCAGCTGTGCCAGGAGAAGATGACGTTCCTCGATAGCCAGCGTTTTGTGCTTAATATATTGTTCAATTAGCTCGCGGAGGAGCTTCATGTCCCATTTGTGCAGGGGCATATAACTGTTTAAAAACAAGGAAATATCCATAACCCCTGGACCAAACCCCCACTTGCTCAAATTTAAAAAAAGGACCTCTTCATTGTCAAGAAATATATCTTTGGCCATAAAAGAGTTTATCAGCATGGTGTCCTGGAGTTGGGGATTTGACCCGTATCCGGCCAGAACCATGTTTTGTAAGGATTCCTGTCCCTGGTCATAAAAGAAATCAAAGCTTTCCAGAAAAATCTTTTCAAAATCTGTCCGCGCCTTATTCTCTTTAAAAATATGTTTGCAGGTTATTAACTCGGTTAACCTTTCTTGAATAATCCTCGGCCAGAAAATACTAATTTCACGGGCAACAGCCGGCAAATAGCCGTTATTATACCCGTGAAGTTTTGCGAGCGCTGTCACTACAGCAAACAAATGTGCCGTTTTCTGTCCTTCATAAACCCCGGTTTCCAGAGATGATGAGGCTTGTGTCCAAACAGCCGTATGAAATACCCTGTCCTCCAGTTCGAGGAGTTCCTTTCCGGTTTTCGCTTTTTTTATTTGCAGCACCTGTCTGCATCCACTGCTGAAAAGATGATTTTGCCAGCCTAATGCCACCGGCAGGAGACCTATCTCCCCGCTATCTTCGACAATTATGTATTTTTCTCTGTCGCTGTCAATCAGCCAGTAATTATCTCTCCTTTTAAACGAACGTGGTTTTATGTCATAATAAGCCAACAATTGCTCAGGCAGACCCTCAACACTCGTTAAGGGACTGTTCTGCTGGATATCACGGCTTCCGGGATACTGCCGGTATCGCATAATATAGTCCATATCACACGCGCCCCTCTTTGCCATTCCTAACTCTATCGTATGTAATAACAAAAGAAGGGGTTACAATGATTAACAGCGGTAGTCAGCGGAGAGAATTAAGCCATATAAGAGATCCTGATCGCTGATAGTAATACTTTTTTGCTCAAGTACGTGCATCATGGCAATGAGTATTTGCAGCCCGGGAATAATGATATCTTCTCTACCTCGTTGAATCCCCGCTATCTTTAAGCGTTCGTGGGATTCGAGATTTTTTAGCAGCCGGTATTGATCGACAATAGTCTCGGCGGTCAGCCGATATCCCTGAATCAACTCCGAATTATAAGTATTCATGTTTAGAGCCACTGCGGCAGTGGTTGTACAGGTTCCTCCAACCCCTATCAGGAAGTATCCGGCTTTGGCTCTAAGCTCCTCAGGATTTCTGACGTTCGTCAAGGCCTGCTGCAGAATATCAATAATTTGACGATCCGTTTTCGGTGATTCAAAAAGTCTAAGTGCACCTAATGGTATACTAACAGCTTGAAAATCCCCGTTTTTTTCTTTCCAAGCCAATTCAGTACTGCCACCGCCAATATCGACGACAAGCACAGGTGTTTCCTGCGCAAAACCGGCTACGGCCCCCAAATAGCTTAGCCGCGCTTCCGCTTCGCCGGATAATATCTCAAGGTCCCGGCCAAGCTCCTTTTTAATCCTTACGACTAAAACATCACTGTTATTCGCCTCTCTGAGGGCTTGCGTCGCTACTAATATTACGTTTGCAGCCGGGGATTCCTTAATTATCATGTGAAATTCAGTCAAAGCTGCCATTGTCCTATTCAGAGCAGCCTGTCTGATAGACCTATCTTCGCTGCTCATCCCTTCACCTATCCTCGTTGTCCTCAGAAACATCTGCATTTTTTTTATTTTCCGGTCAGCCCCGCTTTGCTCGGCCAGCAGCAGCCGGCACGAGTTTGTCCCGATATCCATGACGGCCCACATTCAGTTTTCCTGCCCTTCATTTTTTGAATATTAGCTTTCGGATAATGAAAATGCACTCCGCAAATTGGAAGTGCATTTAAAAATATCTGTTTATTTAATAGCGGCTTGAGCCTCTCCCGCCCCGTTTGGCATCAGTACTGCGCTTAAACTCCTGCATCCTTTCGTCGCTTTCCTTCATAAATTTAGCCAGCCTATCTTCAAAAGACACCTTGTTTATCCGGGGCTTCTCGTTTTTCCGGGGTCTTTGTGCGCCGGCGACTGAAGGATTAGCCTGTTTAATTGAAAGTCCGATTTTCCCTTTCGGGTCAATATTTATAACCTTTACTTTAATAACGTCCTGTGCTTTTAAAAAATCTTTTACGTCCTTGACATATGTGTCTGCTACTTCGGAAATATGAACCAACCCGGTAACCCCGCCCGGTAGCTCGACAAAAGCGCCAAAAGGAGTAATACCTGTAACAACACCTTCAAGTATAGCCCCTACAGAAATTGACACGAAAACTTTTCCCCCTAGATTTATATTTACTTGATGCCACTTAAACATTATAGCCCAAGTTTTCTTCTCATGTCAATATAAAATAGTGATTACTGCTTGTTTGCCGAAGCGGCCGGAATAATTACAGTTTCGCCAGGTTTCACCATTCTCAGACTCTCGCGGGCGATTCTTTCAATCATCTCCGGGTTATTTAACGACTCCATATCTTCTGTTAGCTTTTGTTGCTGCGTCAGTAACGACTTTTGTTCAAGTTCCAGCGCATTCATCTGTTTATTTAACTGCCAGAGCTGATAGCTTCCGATAATAAATAATACCAGGAGGTACATGCCTAGAATGGCAATAAACAGCTTTACATATTTTGGTAGTTTTCTCCTTTTTGCTTTGGGTAGGGCTTTACTATGTTCCTTTCCGTTGACAACATATATGTGAGGAGGCCGCTCGTCTGTTCCGGCGTCTCGACCCCAGTTATTATTCTTCATTGTCTTCATTAGGCGGAATCACCCCCCATTCTGCTCCGGGAATAATTATCACAACCTGATAGCCCTTAGATTTAGCCCTATTATAGAGGGTGCCAACTGTTGCAGGGCTCAATCCTAATATTTTGGCTATGTCATCCGTACTTCTGCCGATTTCTTTGTATGTAACAACTTGTCTTTCCCGAAAACTCAATTTTTCCGCCCCACGTATTTCTATCTGCATTTTATCCCAGCCCAATACGAGATTTTGTCCGATAGCTGACCGCCGCTAACTTCCTCTGAATTAGATTTCATTTTATCCACATTTTATCCACATGTTGTGTACAATCCTTGTACATTTCTTCGTTCCTTCTTCTTTCTACATAGAAACGTTAATTCCTTCTGTTCTTCCACCTAAGTGGGAAAATTATTACTCTTTTAAGCGTAGAATAAAGAAACGCCAGCATCTTGCGAATATATTGACTGAATAGTTTCAGATATACTGTCAGCCCAAGAGCTAGCGCCACAAAAACATATAGTCTTACTTCACCCCAAATAGAAAAGAGTAAAAATGCATAAACAAAAAAAGTCACGACGAGCCAGAAAAGCAAATCTCCGACTATCGTCCCCCAATGATTCGGACGCCAGAAGCGCCTGAGAACGCGGTAAACGTCAAAAATTATTCCTACCAGGTTTCCGAGCAGCATTACCATCAAAAAGGAGAATATCTGGTCAGCCACAGGCTGCATCTTGTCACCCCTTTATGACTTATTATTTAAACATACGTTCCATAATCCCCTTGCCCTTTAATTTCATCCTATCCTTCTTCCGCTCAGAGTATAAGATCATGCTAACCTCTCCTTCTAAGACCATTTTCCCTTCCTCAAGATTCAGTTGAATAATGTGTAATGCTTCTCCCTTGATTAGTAATTGTCCTAATTTACTGGCTGCGATAATCTGTTTTTCGTCGAAGCTTTCCACTTCGATAATTCCGTTGGCCTGCAACATCTTGCGGTCTGTGAGGATAAGCTGGTTAAGAGGAGTTTCCCTGTTGTCCATATTGTTTCCCCTCTCACATTCTTTTACATATATTTCTATGCAAGAGTTGCCTGAATATGCTTATTCCTCTCCTTCTATCAAATCTATTTCCGACGGGGTATTACTAGTGCCGAACCTTGCTACGGCCTGCCAGCTGTCCTCGCCATCAAACGCGTTATTATCACCTTTTACATTACCATACGGCGGATTAATTATTGCCTCCTCGATAGGTCGGTGAAAACTGCTCATGCTTTCATGTTCTTTTTTACATTCCTGACACAGCGAAGTAAAGGGTATGGCCTCAAGTCTTTCTGCGCTTATTTCACGTCCACACAATTCACACAGCCCGTACCCGCCTTTATTAATTCTATCAAGCGCATCATCTATCATCTTAAGTCTATCATCTGCGAATAGCTTCAGACCTAAGTCTTTTTCACGTTCAAACGTGACGTCTCCGATATCAGCCGGATGATTATCATATAGCGAAAGCTCACCCACCGAATCCATGAGCGTATTGCGCAGCCCATCTTTTAGCTTACGCGAGCTTTCAATTTCTTTCTCACGCATCGCCTCCAACCTTTGCTTATAGCTTGCAATCAATGTCTGCTCCATAATAAACCCCCATGTTTTACCATTCTTTATTTATTTCTATATCTTTATAAAAATAGCTAATGATATCTTGAGGTTTTTTGCCCTGTTCGGCAAGGGCTTTCGCACCCCACTGGCTCATGCCGACTCCATGACCGAACCCCTTCCCGGACATAACAAGCTTCCCCGCAGTTATTTTGATATCAGTCAGTAGCGTTGACCTCATCTTTTCGCTGCCAAGTGCGATGCGCAGAGCAGGTCCGCTTACCGTAGCGCTCCCAAGTTGGAATGTCATGACACGCCCAGAGGGCCCCTTTTTCGCAACCTTAACCTCTGTAATATTTCCGGGGTCGTTGCCGGTTATTTTTTTGACACTCTCTCTGACGGAGGCCAACGGGAAGTCAGCCTGCCAAGCCTTGTTTTCTTCAGTTGTAATAGCGGAACCCGGGTCTTTTACGCTCTGGACATACGGGCTAGGCTCTTTGGTATAGGCCAGCCCCTCCTCGGCTGAGGCTGCAGTTATCCCGCCGCCATCTGCAAAAAACCAGGCTTTAATATATTTTCCGTTGTATTTGGCAACCTCTCCACGTGTACTTTCTACTGCTTTGCTGACATTATCGTTAATGCGCCCGGCATCATAGGCCTGAAATTCTTCCACATCCGTTGAGGCGTCAGTTCCTCTGTTCTTGACGCCCCCTGTTGAGGCAATCCGCTCAAGGGTAAAGGTTCTCGCCAAAATCGCCTGCGCAGCCAGGGCCTCAATCGGCCAGGTTGGCTCCATTTCCGCTGCTACAACCCCTTTGATGTACTCCTCCATCTTGATTTGCTTTTTCTCACCGGTTTCGGCTACAAACAATGATATGGTTGGTTCTTCCTTAAGATTGTTTTGTGAGGGCCTTTTTTGCTGACTAGTACAGCCCGGTGAGATCAGGAGCAATATTAAGACACTTATCAGGATTAACCTTACAGCTTTGCCGGATAAAACAGCTGGCTTTTTCATAAAAAAACCTCCCTAATAGCAAGTTCTTCAAACTTCGTCCTTAATTTCCGAAGTTAGTTTGGCTTGCCGGGAAGCTTATAATGTGTGGCAAATTATTCTACAATCCTATATAAATTTTTGGCCTCATTGGCAGGGACTGTCTCCTTGATCTCAAGTATTTCTATAATCATTTTCTTTGCACCAAACCCGATTTCCAGGGCGTCCCCGATCTTAACCTCACTGCTTGCTTTGGCTACTCTCCCATTAATAAGTACCCGACCGGCATCACTCACGTCTTTTGCCACCGTCCGACGCTTAATTACTCTTGAAACTTTTAAGAATTTATCGAGGCGCATCGCTGCTATTCACCCTTTCTGAAGGTATTTCATAACTTTGGGCAAGAAAAAATCGGGCTCTAAGCTGAACCCGACTCCATGACAATTATTTATGAATGATTTCTAAATCGTTATTTTGTGACAGAATCCTTTAAAGCTTTGCCGGGTTTAAATGCAGGAACCTTGGTTGCAGCGATTTTTATTTCTTTGCCGGTTTGCGGGTTGCGTCCGGTCCGAGCTGCTCTGGCTCTTACTTCAAAAGTGCCAAAACCAACGAGTTGTACTTTGTCTCCCTTGGACATTGCATTTTCGATGCTGGCTAACACGGCATTTACAGCTTTTTCAGCATCCTTTTTTGTCATTTCAGCCTTTTCTGCTACTGCACCTATGAGTTCGGTTTTATTCAAAACAATCCCTCCCATATTTGATAGGTTTACTTACATAATTTACATTCTACAAAGCCCAGCAAATTCCTGCGTCATCTCCAAACTTTTTCATGTTTTTTCAGCTATAATCCCGCTTTTTTGGCCTTTTCCCATAATATATCGAGACTAGCAAGATCCATTTGCTCCCATTTTATACCATTTTTCGCTATATTTTGCTCAATATAATTAAATCTCCCAATAAATTTGCGTACTGTTTTCATTAAGGCTGCTTCCGGCGATACTTTAACAAACCGAGCGATATTGACAACCGCAAAGATCAAATCTCCAAGCTCATCTTCAATATTTTTCCTCTCTTGGCAAGCCTCTTTTAATTCAGCGATTTCCTCAAACAGTTTGTCCCATGCCCCGTCAGCATTCGGCCAATCAAAGCCTACCTTCTTTGCCTTTTTTTGGACCTCCTCAGCCAGCATTAAGGCCGGCAGCGTTTTATTAAGCCTATCCATCACCCTTTCTTCCGTTGTCTCGGACAGTCCGTTCCCTCTCTCTTCCGCTTTTATCCTTTCCCAGTTAACCAAGACTTCATCAGAGTCTCTTACAATCGTGTCAGCAAAGACATGCGGATGACGCCGGATCATTTTCTTCGTGATAGTCTCTACCACATCATTACTGCTAAAATCCCCTCTTTTTTCTGCGAGAGCGCTGTGGAAAACTATCTGCAAGAGTAAGTCTCCCAATTCTTCCCTCAATTTATACATATCCTTGGAGTCGATAGCTTCAATAACTTCATAGGCTTCCTCTAATATGCAGGGTTTTAAAGTGAAATGGTCCTGCTGCAGGTCCCATGGACAACCTTCGGGGGACAATAATTTTTCCATTACCTCTATTAGCGGATCAAGAGAATATCTAGCAACAGAATACTTACTCTTATCTTCTAGAGGCTCAAGATATACGGAGGTCAGATGATCAAACCAGTCAATATGATCGAGCTTGTACAGCTCCACTCGGGCAATTCTTTCTTCATTTGGGATACCTGCACCCCTTATTACTATTACAGGATGATCATATGGATACGCCTCAAGAAGCATAAGTTTGAGATCAGAGGCCACCATCCTGTTATATACCTGAAAAAATATTAGCTGCTCTACAGGGTTTATATCCCCAAGCTCAACACTCAACGCATCATGGACCCGATACCCGATTGCCGGATTGAGACCGGTAATACCATAAAGGGCATCAATAAAGCTCATGCTCGGCTTAATCGTAATCTTGATTCCGTTGAGCGGCCCTTTTTCTAATAGTAAACGTACAGAGTCTTCGCCAATCAGCGGATGTCCCGGAACGCCGTATATGAGCTGTTCCGAAGAGGTGTCAGCATTTAGGGAGCCGATTAAGCTCTGGGCAATTTCTTCATAGACCTCTTTAAAACTTTCTTTCACCTCATAGACATGATCAAAGGTTGAAAAACTAATCCCCTGTTCTGCCAATTCCTGCACTACAGGATGCCTGCCCGTACGAAAATATATCTTTTCCCCTGTATTCAGGGTTTGCCATACGCCAAAAGAAAGCTGCTCTAAACTGCCAGGCCCTAGCCCTACTACGATAATCTCTTTCAAAATGCCAACTCCTTTCTACCCTCCTATCATAGCCGTTTCGCTCCTATATAATCCCCTTCTCTTTCAGGGCAGCTACCTCTTGCCTGGACATATTAAACAGACTACCGTATACTTCCTCATTATCCTGCCCCAATAAAGGCGAGGGATTACGAAAAGATACCGGGGTGGAACTTAATTTTAGGTGAGAACCGGTTAATCTTAATTTCCCCGCCTTTGGATGTTCAATTTCCACAAACATTTCCCTGGCGCCGACAATGTGCGGATCCCTGGCAACTCTCTCGATAGTATTGATGGGGCCTGCCGGAATCCCCACCGCAAGCAATTTATTTACAGCCTCGTCAATTGTCTTGGTCGTAGTCCACTCCTCAATTATTAGTTTAACTTCGGCATAACGCTGCACACGTTTATTGTTTTTATCAAATCTATCATCACTGGCTAGCTCCGGCTTACCTATGACCTTGCAGCATGCTGTCCAGAGCTTGTCGTTACCGCAGGCAATAACCAGGCTGCCATCTTTGGCTCTGAAGGAATCGTAAGGATATACTGATTCATAGCGATCCCCAATCCGCTCCATTTTCTTGTCGGTTGCTAAATATATCTTGCTAATATTTTCCAGGCTGGCTACAACTGAATCTACTAGCGCTATATCCACCTTCTGCCCTTTACCCGTAACATCTCTGCTGCGCAAAGCTGCCAATATGCCTACCGTGACCGAGAGCCCTGCCAGCACATCTGCCATCGCCGTTCCAGTTCTAATGGGTTCACCGCCAGGCCAGCCGGTCAAACTCATCAAGCCACCCACAGCCTGGCCGATAATGTCATATCCTGCTCTGTCTTTATATGGGCCGTAATGCCCAAAACCTGAAACACAGCCATAAATAATACGGGGGTTTACCTTGGCCAGCTCTTCATAACCTAAACCGAGTTTCTCCATTGTTCCAGGCCGGTAGTTTTCAATCACAAAGTCTACTTTTTTTACCATTTCCAAGAATAGCCGCTTACCCTCCTGACTTTTCAGATTGAGGGTAATTCCCTTTTTATTACGATTCAAGTTCATATAATATAGGCTTTCACCATTGACAAAAGGGGCAAACTGCCTGCTGTCATCGCCTGTACCTGGTATCTCTATCTTAATTACTTCCGCTCCCATATCGGCCATCATCATTGTACAGAACGGTCCTGCCAATACTCTCGTCAAATCCAATACTTTTACTCCTGCTAATGCTCCGTCCGACACAATAAACTCCCCTTCCTACATATACATAAAACCTGCATTATTTAATATAACAGCGGAAACAATTAATTATCTAATGGGTTCCCACAGCTGCAGTACTTGAGCTCTTAAAATGTAATCAGAAAACCGATGCTAAATGCTAACGAAGAAACGGAATAATTGAGGAGGCTTTATACTTATCTCTCATTATATCCAAGCTTTACTCGGATTCAAAGATGCAAATATACAAAATTTACAACAGACAAAAGCCGCCGACTTTATCGGCGACTTTTATCTGTTTTACCCATTGTTAAAGTTTTTCCAACAATTTACAGCTAACCGTTTCATCTTAGTCCTACTTTATGTCCACTCTTTTTTAGTATTTTTTAAGTTGCCTTCTTGCTTTTCAGACAAATTGCAGGAGGTAATGAAATTACCGTTGAAAACCCTGGCTTTGCTTGAATTACCTGAGGTATGGAATTAACAGCATGGGCGTATGTTCCTTTTCCGCCTTGATCGGCAAACTCCCCCCCTACAAACAAATGTATCGATGGGTCCCCTTCCAACCATATATTGTTTCCAAGGGCTACCCCATCCTCTTTTTCGTCCGGGTTTATTAATCCGATCAATTCCTGTGTAATAAGCGCTTCTTCTTTATACCAACCAATTGCTATCTGTTTAAACCCTCCAATACTACCTGGCAGCACTGAGCCGAATTCTGTGTCCCGTTGAATCCTTGAGATAATGGGCTCCTTATCCACTGTAATCTTGTCCAGCTTCCAGCCAAGCGCTGCAGCACATATATTAACTGTTTGTTCAAGACCTACGTGTAAAACTATTTCTCCCCTTTTGCATCCCTGGTTGAAGGCTTCAATATCCTTCCCAACACCAATATGCTCCCACACGCTCTTGCCGTATCGACCGTAATTTACGACCCTTTGCATTTTTATCCTTTTTATATTTATCATTATCCCCGTCATGGAAAGCGGCAAAAAGTCCATCACGAAACCAGGGTTGATACCTGTCCCCAGTATTGTTACGTTGTTTTCTCTGGCGATTCTGTCTAAATCATCAAATACTTTTTTATTACCGCCGGTCGGATACAAGACCTCTTCAGCGATAGTAATAACATTCTTCCCTGACTTTAAAATTGGAACCGTCTCTCTCACAGCATCCTCAAGGGTAGTACAGGTTGCGTGCAAAACGATATCAGCTTTTACTGTGTTGAGCACCTTTTCCGCATCATTGGAGATTAGAACTCCCAATTTCCGGTCTAATCCTATTGCCGTTCCCACATCCAAGCCCTTATTTCTTCCAGATGCGGAAATAGCGCCTACTAATTCAATATCCTTTTTCTCCAATAGCATCTTTACCATACCAACGCCCATGGCTCCAAGCCCGTACTGGATTACCTTAATTTTTTCTGCCATTTTTCTTCCTCCCCTGAAATGTAACTATTATTACTTATACAACCGACAGCCTTACCATCTTCTCGGCTTCTTTCAACCGACACATTGACTTCCACGGTAATTAGTTTCTCACATATCGCGGTCTACAGCGCAACAGAGACAGTGTGGCCCACCACCAGCCTTGAGTATCTCAGGCATTTCAATAGCAATAACTTTGAAGCCGAGGGCTCTAAGCTTACCGTTAACATCTTTATTGCTTGCAGAGGACAGAATAGTATCCTTATCCAGCGGCATGACATTTGGAGTCATATATATGACATCTTCCACTGGGACAGTTACAATTTCAAATTTGCGGTCCTTCAAAAAATGATAGTATGCCGTAGGAATTACATCAAGACAGCAGATTGCCACCTTTTCACCAACAATTGATCCAACACAGTCCAAATGTACATGGTCAGGGTGGAACTGTACCGGCATGATTTCCACATCAATATTCCACTCCTGAAAAATCTCCCTGAGGTTCCTGATTCCTTCCATATTCGAGCGCCCGCCGCAGCCCATTGCCAAGGTGTGCCTGTCAACGTACATATAGTCCCCGCCTTCGCATGTGCCCCTGGTTATATGTCCTATTACAGGGATACCTGCCTTCAGCAGACCGTTTTCGGCAACCAATTCCTCACCTTGTCGTCCACTGGTACACATTTTACTAATTACTGCCCCCTTGGGGGTCATGATACAAAAATCCCTGGTAAAGGTCTGGTATGCATACCTCTGATCTGGCTCAAATTCTACGACTTCAACACCGAAATCTATAAAAGCCTGTGTAAATGCAGCATGTTCCTTGATAGCTATATCAAGATTTGGTAGTTTGTTTTCTTCAATGTACTTTTTAGTTGTCAAATTTTGGGCTAACAAACGATAATAGGTAGGTTTCGATAGTACTACTTTTCTTAGACGACCATATTCCGTTCTCAGCATTTTTCTTCCCCCTTTTTTAATTTTTTATATTCTTAACGCTTTCCCTTCATAGCCATTACTATCTAAATTCCCCTACAATTCTGGTACAGCTCAGCCACCATGTTTTTACACAAGCTAAGCTGTACCAGCCAAGCTTATTTAATTACTCCTCCACAGAATTAAGTTCAGCCTCCCATTCTGCTGCTTTTTCTTTAGACATCGGGGGAGTCAATAAACTAACGACTACAAAACCTATCAAGCTGGCTAACAACCCGTAAATAATAGCGTCTGTAGAGGTCATTCCCTTAGCCGCCATCTGTTGAATAACAACAATGGCGCCACATAACATGCCTGCGATGGAGCCTTGCCAGGTCGATCTCTTCCATAATATTGCACCCATAATCGGGAAGAACATAGCCCCGGTTAATAAATTGTAAGCAAGATCAATTGCACTGATTATGTCTTGTATCCAAAGTGCGCAAATGAGGCAAACAGCGCCGTTAATCAATGAAACAATTTTCCCCCATTTTACCAATTGTTCCTTTGTATACTTTCCTTTTTTGACAAAACCGCCAATAATATCTGTACATATTAGGGTACTGGAAGCCAGAATAGGCCCTGAAGCAGTTGACATCATCGCCGCCAGTGCGGCTGCGAGCACTAGCCCCAAGAGTCCTATAGGAACTGTCTCCGCTGAAATATAAGCAAAGGCGAAATTAGGATCTTCCAGTTTTGGGAAGACAATCAATGCACACATTCCGATAACGGCGGTAGCTAACCCCAACAGAATTGAATATAATCCGGCAAAGGCCGTACCAGCTCTGGCAATTTGTGGTGTCCGTGCTGTAAACACTCTTTGCCACAAATCCTGCCCGATTAAAAGCCCAAAAACAAAGAGCAAGAAATATGCAATAACTGTTTCCTTTCCTATATTCATAGGAGCAAAATACTTCGGGTCCAGTTGGGACAATCCTGCAAATCCGCCAACTCTGGATAACGAGCAAGGTAAAAGTATAAAAAATATTCCAACGGTTATTACACAGAACTGTACAACATCCGTTAGGGTAACTGACCACATACCACCCGCATATGTATAGGCAATAACCACAATACCTGCGATTAACATTGATAAAAACGCGCTCCAACCAAACAGCAGGTGAAAAATAGTGCCAATCCCGATGATTTGGATAGTAGCAATAATTGAGACGTAACAAGCCATAATGATGGCGCTTATTAATTGTGAAAACCTGTCGTAGCGCTTGCCGAGCATTTCGGAAACGGTAAACATACGTAGTTTGGAAATCTTTGTGGCAAGCAACACACCCAATAAAAATATGCCTATACCAATCATGATATTCATCCAAGCGCCTGAGAGACCAAATTTATAGCCCAACCTGGTGGCGCCTACAGTTGACGCACCGCCCATGGCCACCGCCACCATACAGGCGGTAAACATAAATCCTCCTAGTCTGCGCCCCGCAACAAAGTAGCTGTCAGCATCCTTTGTCTTCTTGTAGCCAAGATACCCGGCATAAATCATTGCTGCAAAATATAATATTATGACAATGTAATCTAAGGCAGCGACTTTTCCCATAGTAATACCTCCCAAATTTCAAATAGCAAACCGTTTGCTTTCTCTGGAAATGTATTATTATCTCATTACCAACTCTCGCCGGAAAGCAGTGAATAATTTAATTGTCTTGTTAAAATATAGCACAACTTGTCATTTTGTGATTATGGTACCTGCGTGGCCGGCCAACGCCAAACTCAGTTTTTCGAGAGAGGTAATGATAACCTGTTCACCTCCTTCTTCAATAAATCTGATAGCGGCTTCAATTTTTGGCGCCATGCTTCCCTCGCCAAAGTGTCCTTCCCTGTAATACCGGGAAATCTCCTGCACGGACACGCAATTCAGGTCAACCTGATTACTTTTATTAAAGTTCAAGGATACTTTTTCCACTCCAGTAAGGATAGCAAGGGTGTCTGCACCAATATCGTTAGCTATCCGCTGACTGCCCAAATCCTTGTCGATGACGGCTCTCGTACCTTGCAGATTCCCTATTCTGTCCCTTACAACAGGTATTCCTCCGCCACCTACCGCTATCACCGTAAATCCTTTTTCTATCAGCGTCTTAATTGACTCTTTTTCCAGTACCTCAACCGGACTCGGAGATGGGACCACCATCCGCCAACCCCTGCCACTATCTTCTTTAACCGCAATACCTTTGCTTCTAAGTGTTTGTGCCTCGCTCTCTGAATAGAAGGGGCCAATCGGCTTGGTCGGATTCCTAAACGCAACATCCCTCTCATCCACTAGAGTCTGGGTGATTATGCTGACTACATGCTTCTTTACCGACAGTGTATTATACTCATTCATAATAGCCTGCTGAATCATATAGCCAATCATCCCCTGGCTTTGGGCTCCGCAAATGCTAAGCGGCATCGCTGGGGTTACCCCGGCCGATAGCTTGTTTTGTATCAAGATATTACCTACCTGTGGTCCATTGCCATGGGTTATTAAAACTTGATGCCCATTTTTAACTACATCAGCTATATGACAGCAGGTCAATTTTACGTTACGAAATTGTTCCGCTGCTGTACCTTTTTCTCCAGGCTGCAATATTGCATTACCGCCCAAGGCAATAACGATTTTCAAGGTTCTCCCTCCATCACCGAAATATTATCCGATAAATAGTGACAGCACTGCTTTTGCTGTATGCAAACGGTTCTCTGCTTGATCAAACACTATTGACTGAGGTCCTTCTATAACCTCGTCGGTCATGTCCTCTCCCCTATATCCCGGCAGTGGATGCATAAACAAGGCTTCTGGTTTTGCCATTTGCATTACCTTTTGGTTAATTTGGAACGGCATAAAGTCAATTATCCGCTGTTCCTTGCTCTTCTCAGGACCACCCATACTGTGCCATGTATTCGCATAAATTATGTCCGCATCAGTAGCCGCTTCCTCCATATCATGAGTCAATACTAGCTTGGATCCTGATTTTGCTGCTGTTTCACGGGCGAACTTCAAAATATCCGGATTTGGCTCGTAACCTTCCGGGTAAGGTATGTAGAGGTCCATCCCCATAATGGCACAGCCTGCCATCATGCTGTGAGCGACATTCCAGATGTCCCCGGCATAGACAATCTTCAGTCCCTCCAACCTGCCTAATTTTTCTCTAATAGTTAAGAAATCAGCAAATATCTGCATAGGGTGTGTTAAGTCGGTCAGTGCATTGATTACCGGATTCTGCATATAATATGCGAATTCTTCAAGTCTCTCTTGGCCAAATGTCCTCATAACCAGTCCGTCCACAAACCTGTCCAAAACCCTTGCAGTATCCTTGACAAGTTCACCTCTGCTAAGCTGCATTTTATCAGGAGTCATATAAATGCCACCGGCTCCCAGGTGAATAATAGCTGTTTCAAAGGAAGTCCGTGTTCGGGTAGATTGCTTTTCAAACAATACCGCTATGGCCCGGTTCTTGAGATAATCATGTGGTTCTCTTCTATACAGTTTTCTTTTTAACTCGGCTGACACATCGAGAATAGTGTTAATCTCCGCTTTCGATAAGTCCATCAATTTCATCAAATCTTTACCCTTGAAATTCAGATGCATTTAATCACTTCTCCTTTGTTCTTTGATTAAAACCGGACGTCCGGTTTGTTTTCTATAATAATATTCCTTTCCTACTGTTTTGTCAATAAATAATATGTAATAATCATACTATTAATTCATTTCCTCATTTGAAAAAGTAAATTCT
>DIVP01000086.1 GCA_002422465.1 Peptococcaceae bacterium UBA6129
TTCCGGACCTGACGGGGTTCACAAATTTCCGTTGCGCAGGACCCAATTATCATCACTGCTTACCAGAGGCAGACCTCACAAGACTATTCCTCAGTACAGGAATTCCACCCTGCTACAGCGGTTTGCAGGTACAGGGCACCGCTACCTCCCCGTCTAGCACGGTCAAAACTAAATCTCCTTCAAACAAACAATCTGCTTTTCGAATATTAAACGGGGTTTGCCCCCGTATATTGTTACTGTTTATCTAATTTTTTTTGATGGCGGAGAGATGGGGATTCGAACCCCAGGTAGAGTTGCCCCTACACACGCTTTCCAGGCGTGCACCTTCAACCGCTCGGTCATCTCTCCGCAGTCTACTAGATGATGATACTTGAATATCATTTTGTTGTCAAGTTGTATGTCTTGGCAGTTTGGTCCCCCGGCAGAACTTGTGCGGCTAGCAAGATACTTTAAAAATCCGCGTTCTTCGCCGTCCTCGGGAAAGAGACAACATCACGAATATTGGACATCCCTGTCAAATACATGATAAGCCTTTCAAACCCGAGACCAAAGCCTGCATGTTTGACCCCGCCATATTTGCGCAGCTCCAGGTACCACCAGTACTGCTCTTTATCAAGGCCAAGCTCAGCGAGTCTTTTTTCGAGCTGCTCGGGACGTTCCTCGCGCTGACTGCCGCCAATGATCTCGCCGACGCCCGGCACTAATAGATCCATAGCGGCAACTGTTTTTTTATCGTCATTTTCCCTCATATAAAAGGCCTTTATCTCTTTAGGATAATCCGTAACAAAGACTGGCTTTTGGAACTCTATTTCCGTTAAATACCTTTCATGCTCGGTTTGCAGATCCCTGCCCCATTCCACCGGGTAAGTGAATTCCGTCTTCGCATGCTTCAAGAGCTCAACAGCCTCCGTATACGTTATCCGCACGAAATCTGCATTCAGGACATTTTCGAGCCTGTCAAACAATGCCGGCTCAATAAAGCTATTAAAGAACGCCATCTCTTCCGGGGCGTTTTTCATTATATCGGCAATGAGGTATTTCATCATCTCCTCAGCGAGCCGCATATTATCCGCGAGGCCGGCAAATGCGATCTCCGGTTCTATCATCCAAAATTCCGCAGCATGCCGTGCGGTATTGGAATTCTCGGCTCTGAACGTAGGCCCAAACGTATAGACCTTTTTAAAGGCCAGACAATATGCTTCCACATTTAACTGCCCGCTGACTGTCAGGTTTGTTTCCTTGCCGAAGAAATCCTGCGTAAAATCAATGCCGCCGTGCTCATCCTTTGGAGGCTTTGCCGGATCAAGTGTCGTAACGCGGAACATTTCGCCCGCCCCCTCAGCATCGCTTCCGGTAATTATCGGGGTGTGCACATAGACAAAACCTTTTTCCTGAAAAAACCGGTGGATAGCAAAAGCAAGCAGCGATCTAACCCTGAATACGGCTGCAAAAGTGTTTGTTCGCGGTCTTAGGTGCGCTATCGTACGCAGATATTCGAGCGAATGCCGCTTCTTCTGAAGCGGATAATCCGCCGTAGAAGGCCCTTCAATGCTAATCTTTTCAGCTTTAAGTTCAAACGGCTGCTTAGCTCCCGGCGACTCTGCCAGTATACCTGTAACGGTTAGGGCAGCGCTAATGGGTATCCTGGCTATTTCAGCAAAATTTTCGAGTCCCTCTTCAAAAACAACCTGCAGGTTTTTAAAAAACGTCCCATCATTCAATTCGATAAAGCCAAAGGCTTTCGAGGTTCTTACCGTCCTCACCCATCCGGAAACAGTAATCTTCCTATTAATATGCGTGCCAGGCTGCCTGAATAACTCATTTACCGAAACGATATCCATGTTGATACATCCCTTCTTTAAACTATCTATTATATTTTATCTCTTCTGCCGGGAAAAAACAAAAGGGAAGGCTTTTCGCCTTCCCACTTAATGAGCAACCATCCCTATAGTTTATGCAATCTACCGAACAGATTCTGTAAATCATCCTTCGTGCGAAAACATGGAGACAGGTTACACTCAAATTCCGTTAAACACTTCCTTAATTACGTTAATTGATTTGATTAGAAAATGAACTTAAACACTACCCAACGACAGGTTTACTTTTTATTCAGAAACCGAGTCACTATAGGGATGGTGCCTATATTAAGTATAGCAGATAAATCCAGTTTTTTCAAGTGCCGACACAAAGATATAGCTGCACAAATTTATCCAATTGCTTCATGCAGCGGCGTATATAAAAGGTTATTCGCATCGGCTACTGCCCTATATGTAATCTGGCCATTCACAACGTTAACTCCTTTGGCAAGAACCGGATTCTCAAGAACAGCCTTTTTCCATCCTTTGTTGGCGATTTCTACGGCATAGGGTATCGTAACGTTTGTTAGAGCAAAAGTTGATGTCCTCGCAACAGCGCCGGGCATATTGGCCACAGAATAATGAACTACTCCGTATTTTATGTAGACGGGATCGCTATGCGTTGTAACATGATCAATCGTTTCAATGGATCCCCCCTGATCTATAGCTACATCAACAATTACAGAACCCGCCTTCATCTGCTTGACCATTTCTTTTGTAACTAAACGTGGGGCTCGGGCGCCAGGTATTAGTACGGCCCCGATTACAAGATCCGCGAGAGCTACTTCATTCTCAATATTATAGGAATTTGACATAATAGTCCGCACGCGCCCTTTAAATATATCATCAAGGTAGATCATGCGGTCTTGATTCCTCTCGATAATAGTAACATTGGCGCCCATGCCGACAGCAATCCTGGCTGCATTCATCCCAACTATGCCACCGCCAATTATCACCACATATGCCGGTTGAACACCCGGAACCCCACCCATTAAAATGCCGCTTCCACCATATGGTTTTTCCAAAAAATGCGCACCTATTTGAGCGGACATCCTGCCTGCCACCTCGCTCATCGGTATCAAGAGCGGCAGCTGCCCATTGGGCAATTGTACAGTCTCATAGGCAATTGAAACTATTTTCTTTTTAATTAGCTCTTTGGTCAATTCAGGCTCCGCTGCCAAATGCAGGTATGTATAAAGAGCTTGTCCCTCTTTAAACAAATCATATTCAACAGTTTGGGGTTCCTTAACCTTGATAATCATGTCCGCATTATTATAAACATCCTTAGCCGTATCCAGCATTTTAGCGCCCGCTTGGACATAATCACCATCTTTGATACCGCTGCCTAATCCAGCCGTTTTTTCAACAAAAACAGCATGTCCATAATTAACAAGCTCCTTTACCCCCGCCGGGGTGATCCCGACTCTATTCTCGTTATTTTTTATTTCTTTAGGAACACCTATTATCATTTTTGGCTGTCTCCTCTCATCCACCAAACGAGTCTCTCTTTATTTCATTTTTACATATTTATTCGGAAAATTCAATAACCCCTCTGTTTTATTATTCCGGCGCCCGTTCGAGGATATCTATACGTGAGAGAACTGACGGGTGGCTGTAGCTAAACCACTCAATAAAACCGGCAGGCGAGAGCTCGGATAGGTTTTTCGCCGCGAGATCTACCTGCAGGCGGATAGCCGCCGGTCTATCTCCAGTCAGCGAAACAGCTATACGGTCGGCTTCTTCCTCCATCTTCCTCGAAATATTGTTCTCAATCGGGCTGCCCAGATATGAAACGAGCAGAATCCCAAGCATGATCACGGCCAGAACATGCGGTCTATCGCGCTGCGCCCGTGCTACGGTCAGCGTAACCAGTACATATATAATCCCCCAGACAAAAAAGCTGCCCGCAATCCCCCAGCCCAGTCCCTTCAGGATATGCCCCTGCTGCCAATGCGCCATCTCATGAGCAACCACAGCCTTTACCTCATCAGGCGGGTAATCTCTGAGAAGAGTATCGTAAAGTACAATCCGCTTGGTCGTACCGAGCCCGCTAAAATAAGCGTTTGCCTTAGTCGTACGTCGGCTGGCATCCATGACCAGAATTTGCCCGACCGGTACTTGGGCCTTTTCGGACAACTCCCGGACCATCGCGATGACCGCCGGGTCTTGGGCCGGGACAAAGCTGTTATACAGCGGGGATATTACTACCGGCCAGAGAAAGCTTTGCACAATGAGCCACAGCGAAAACAGCCCGGAGACAGCCAGCCACCAGTCTTTGGGCCATTTTTTTATCATCACGAACAATAAGACAATCCCTGCTGCAAATAGGATGAGTTCAATGCCAGCGCCTTTAAAATAATCGAGCCACCACCCACTCATGCTCTGGGCAGAAAATCCCCAGCGCTTCTGCCAGTAAAAACTGCCAAAAAGGCTAAATGGCAAGATCATCAGGCTCAGCATAAACCAGAGAATCACAGAGAATAACAGTATTCCAGGCCAATAACGAGGCGCCGTTATCTGCTGTGCCCTTTGCGATAGTTTCGCCGCCCTGCCGCTAAAAATAAACCAGGTCAAAAACCCGATCTGCAGGATAACACTTATCACGGAGGCCACTTGCAATGCCCGTTGGTACTCGCGTCCCTGTACCGCTTGCTCCATACTAAAATATTGTAGAATCCTGGCATCTACTTCGCCCGGAAAAATCGCATACCACAAATATAACAAGCTGAATGCTCCGGTTAGTACCAGCAAGATGATCCAGATCAGGTTAATCCTCGTTCGCAACAGCTATCCCTCCTTTTCTATTATCTATCTTTATTTATCTGCACTGCTATTATGTTATTTCCATTTGACAATAAAGAGATTAAAATTGTAATATATGTATATTAACTTATCGGGAAATATAGCCCTTAACTAATAATGCTTACATTTAAAGGAGTGCTGTTTCATGACAACCAATATTAAAAGAGCTTACAATTTCAATGCCGGGCCTGCCGCCATTCCCCTGCCTGTTTTACAAAAAGCCCAAGGTGAACTGCTCAATTTTAATAACACGGGAATGTCCGTTATGGAATTGAGCCACCGCGGCAAAGATTACGAAGATGTACATAATCAGGCCATTGCGTCGCTGAAAGAATTGATGGGCATTTCGAACGACTATGAGGTTTTATTCCTGCAAGGTGGCGCGAGCCTGCAGTTTGCTATGGTTCCGATGAATTTCCTGGCTCCGGACAAAAAAGCCGGTTATCTCATGACCGGAGTCTGGTCTGAAAAAGCTCTTGATGAAGCAAAGCTTTTTGGCAATACCTATGAAATCGCCAGCAGCAAGGGTGACAACTTCAGCAGTATCCCCGCTCTTGATGCCCTGAAATATGACAATGATACTGCTTATGTCCACCTTACCTCGAACAATACCATTTACGGGACACAGTGGCAAATGTTTCCTGACGCCGGAAACATCCCGTTGATCGCGGACATGTCGAGCGACATTTTATCAAGACCATTTGATGTCAATAAGTTCTCGCTTATTTATGCAGGGGCTCAAAAGAATCTCGGTCCGTCCGGTGTTACTCTTGTCATAATTCACAAGAGCATGCTCGAAAAGGTTAATAAACAAAACCCGAAGATGCTGCGCTACGACATTCATGCCAAGAACAACTCGCTGTACAATACCCCTCCGACCTTTGGCATATATATGCTCAAGCTTGTCCTCGACTGGGTCAAAGAAGCCGGCGGCGTACATGAGATATATAAACGCAACCTCGCAAAAGCAGCTTTGATTTACGACACAATTGATGCAAGCAATGGTTTTTATAGCGGTCATGCCAAAAAAGACGCCCGTTCATCTATGAACATCACGTTCAGACTCGCGTCCGAGGAACTAGAAAACAAATTCCTCGCAGAGGTTAAGAAAGCCGGTTTTGTCGGCTTAAACGGCCACCGCTCGGTTGGCGGCTGCCGCGCTTCCGCCTATAATGCTGTGCCCTATGAAGCTTGTGCTGCCTTAAAAGATTTTATGCTCAACTTCCAAAAAGCTAACGGTTAATCAAAGCGGCTATATTAAGACCCATCCCGGACATACGCTATGATAAAACTCACTCGCAATTAAACTGCGGGTGAGTTTTTTATTCACAGACAGCACATAAAGTTTACTCCAGGAGCTCATAGCTGCTCGTGAGTACGGGCATTTTCAGGTTACCGAGTACTTTCTCCAAGAGGATGCCTTCCCTCTCCGGATATTTAAAACCATAGCTGGCGCGGATTGCTGCTGTGATAAACTGCACTCCCCTGTCGAGAGCAATCGGCAGGCTATCCCCCTGTAAGAGGCTTCCAACAATGACACTCGTGAAGGCATCGCCCGTACCAGGGAAATGTGCCGGAATATAAACACAGCTCACCTTCCAGAAGCACTTTTCCGCGCGGTTATAGGCAATAACGCTGGTATTGTTCTCCTTAACAGAATCAGGGACACTCGTTATGACCACAACCTCCGGCCCCATCTTGGACAGGCGCAAAAGCCAATTCTTAATTTCTTTTTCATTGCTGCTGGTACGATATCCCTCTCCGAGAAGAAATGCCACCTCCGTAAAGTTCGGTGTAATTACGTTGGCTTTTCCGATGAGTCCCCTCATTTTCTCGACCATTTCACGATCCATTGTGCTGTATAATTTACCGTTATCGCCGAGCACCGGGTCAACAACGACGAGCGTATCAGGTGTAGAAAAATCCTCAATAAATCTGGTGATTATCTCTATCTGTCTCGGCGACCCCAAGAAACCGCTGTAGATGCAGTCGAACTCCAGCTTGAGCCCGCGCCAATGTTCAATAAATTCTTCCATCGAATCAGTTAAATCCACGAGACTATATCCGTCAAAGCCGCCGGTATGCGTAGATAGCACCGCCGTGGGTAGCGAACAGACCTGTACGCCCATCGTTGAGAGAATCGGGATAACTACTGCCAGCGATGTCCTGCCAAAGCCTGACAGGTCATGAATCGCAGCAACCCTGCTGACCGGTCTTTTCATTAGCTTATTTCCTTTCTGTTGTCTATCATTTCAATATTATCATGGTTTAGTGATTTTTCAATGATCTGACCGGTATTTTATTACATTGTCAAAGTAAAAATAACATTAATAAACTTTACTCTTTTCTTAGAGCTACTTTGTGATATAATTTTAGCATTAATCATTTGGAGGTGGAAATCCCATGCGTAAGGTCAGTACCAATCGCCTGGCCACAGCAGGCTTAATGGCAGCTCTGGTTGTCGTCGGCACAATGCTTATTCAAGTCCCCACCCCTGGGAAGGGTTATATACATATTGGCGACAGCATGGTGTACCTTTGCGGTATCTTGTTGGGACCATCGTTGGGCGCTCTTGCTGCAGCGTGCGGTTCTCTGCTGGCCGACATCTTCTCCGGCTATGGTGTCTATGCCCCGGCATCTTTTATCATAAAGGGACTCGATGCCTGGATGGTTGGTTTTCTTTATCTGCGGTTTGTCAGGCCGCAAGACCCAATTACGAAAAAAATTGTCTCTTTCGCAATCGCGGTGTTATTTGGCGGTACGATTATGGTAGGCGGATATCTCGCTTATGAGACCATGCTCTATGGCTTTGCTACTGCCGCAGTGAGTCTCCTTGCCAATATAACGCAGGCTGTCGGCGGGGGTATCCTTGCGGTCCCGCTCTTGCTGGCGTTAAACAGGTTTGTCCAGAGATGACAAGCTATTTCTAGATAATGTTGGGACACCCATTTATTCGCTGGGTGTCCTTTTTATATCGATGAGGCGGTCTAAACCATACGCTATAATAGCATAGACAATCATGGCGATCAATGTCGCCGGGTCAAACACTGCTCTCGTCTCGAACCCTTCCGTAATGAGCGGTCTAAATATCCCGGCAAAAGGCGCTAAAAAAATACTTGTGATTGAGTAAATAAACGCTACAAAACCACTGCTTGGATTAGCCCCGAGAAGTTTGAAAACGAGCCGGAAGGCCAACAGCACCTCCAATACACCGAGAACATAGTATATCGCTTGGCGAGCCCTGTGCATTGCAACACCCCCATGATCACATTAATAACTATTATTTTCGTATCAGTAGCATTTGCTATTAACGCATTATTAATGCCCTGAAAAACCAAGGTCAAAACAAGATAAGAATCTCCTTTATAGTTTCCCCGTTTTCGCCGATAGAATTTTCTTTGAACTCACCCCTACAAAAATTTACCTCCCTCCGAACTGTATGGTATAACTAGGGAATTATTCTATTCCCATAATCCAAGGAGGTTTTTAATGAAGAAGTATATTGCTGTTCTACTAAGTCTGGTCCTGCTTTTATCAACAACAAGCGTAGCTTTGGCTAAACCTGAACAAGCCGCAGCTAAGAAAAAGGC
Organism: Peptococcaceae bacterium UBA6129; assembly: GCA_002422465.1. Classification (GTDB taxonomy): domain Bacteria; phylum Bacillota; class Peptococcia; order DRI-13; family UBA6129; genus UBA6129. Next base: position 8,249 of record DIVP01000086.1, read on the forward strand.
CATCACAAAAACTACGAAAATTAGCGCTCAGAACACTACGCAAACCTTAGCTGCAAAATCAACTTACGAATTTGCGTATAAGGTTCCGGAAAACATTGTAACCCAACAAGATGCTGTAGTAGAAATGACTTTTCAGACTGCACAGCTTGGACAACAAGGATATACCGGTGTACACTTTGAATTCGCTGCGACTAACTCAGTCTCAGGCACAGCATATTTTACGGCGAAAGACAACGCCAACAACAGCTTTACGTTCACTAACAGCGGAACCTGGGGCCCACAGGGCGGATTTGCTCTTCCGGCACGATACCGTGCTGTAACCAACTGGGCCATGAAATTCACGAAAGCCGGACAATATAATATCGTCTTTAAAGCTCTCGACAGCGCCAATAATGTTATCACGGAAAAAGCCCAGCTAATAACCGTAACCGATGTCGCCTTTGTTTACACAGTTCCTGCGGCTGTCTATGCAGCCCGCGAAAGCACAGTTAAAGCAGCGCTGCTCACTCAGCAGTCATATAGTAATGTGCATCTGGAATTTGCCAGAACTACCGGTCCCGGAGATGTTACGTTCAAGATGTTAGATTCCAATACCACCTACCTGTTTGAGAATGCCGGAGTATGGAATATAGGCAGCATTACCGCCCCGTACAACGTTGCTACCCCATGGGGACTGACTTTTAGTCTGCCCGGAACCTACACTATCAACTATAAACTGGTAGACAACACCAGTCTGGTTCTAGCCCAGTCAAGCAAAACAATCATCGTCAGGGATGCCGCTGCGATTGACGACGATGAGGATGAAGATAAGAATAGAGATAAAATAATCGAGTAGGAGGCTACCCATTAATTGAGCAGCCGACCTCTCACACCACCACTCAAGCGGTTCCGCAAGTGGCGGTTCCCAAGTTTACACCATAACAGCTTTAAGATAATCCCAGAAAAATGTGTAGCCAGCCTGTTTTAGGCGGGCATTGGTTACAGTGACATTAAGAATTTGGCTATTGGCTATCCGCCAGTAGCCTTTTCTTGTGCAAGCAAACTTGAAGGCTGTGTTGTGGTTGAGTCCGAGTTTCTTCAACATGGCATATCTGGTACGGATTTTCTTCCACCGTTTCCAGATGTACATGCGTATTCTTCGCCTTAGCCATTCATCGGTTGCCTTAAGCAGGTTTTTCATATCTGCGAGTTTGAAATAGTTCACCCACCCCGTTATGAATTGTTTCAGCTTTAATTTTAGCTTTTCGTATCCGAGCGCGTTGCTTCTTGCTGTCAGCTCTTTTACTTTTGCTTTCATCTTACTGATGCTCTTGGCATGAACACGGAGCTTTATTCCATCTTTAGACGGATAGAATCCGTATCCCAGAAATTTAATCTTACCGATGTAGGCAACCACTGTCTTCTCTCTGTTCACTCTGAGGAGTAGTTTGCCTTCAATAAACGGTAGAATGTGCTCCAATATCCTCTGCGCTGACCTTTTTGTCTTGGCAAAGAGAAGCATATCATCAGCATATCTGACAAATCTGATTCCTCTGCGTTCCAGTTCGTGGTCAAGTTCGTTCAGCATGATGTTACTGCATAAGGGACTGACGTTCCCGCCTTGCACAAGTCCAATCTTCGTTTCCTCAAATCTCCCCCTGTTCATTGCTCCCGCCCTGAGGTATTTGTGTATAAGCGATATGACTCTGCCGTCTTTGATTGTTCTTGACAGTATCTCAACCATTTTCGATTGGTTTACTGTGTCAAAGAATTTCTCAAGGTCCATATCGACGACATAGGTATAGCCTTGATTCGTATACTCCTTACACTTTCTCAAGGCATCATGGGCACTTCTTTTGGGTCTGAAACCGTAACTGGTCTCTACGAATTGAGGTTCAAAGATAGGTATCAGCTCTTGCGCGATTGCCTGCTGAATTACTCTGTCTACTGCCGTCGGTATCCCCAACGTTCGCATTTTTCCGTTGTCCTTGGGTATTTCTACCCTTCGGACGGGATTCGGATGGTATTTCCCATCCAGAACAGACTTTATGAGCTCCTCCCCGTTATCTTTGAAATATTGTAGAAGATGCTCCACTTCCATCCCATCGATTCCGTGTGCGCCTTTGTTTCTCTTAACCTGCTTATATGCAGTGTTAAGGTTGTCTCGGCTCAGGATTCTCTCTAGAAGTCTGTTCTCTTCTCTGTCGGCATCGGCGTTGTTGTTTTCAGTTATCCGCTTGTCGGTAAGCGCTCCCACATACCCTTCGTGTTCCGCACTATCTCTTTGTGGGCAACCCTTGCCACAGCAAGGTATTCTGCTTTCTTTTGTCCCGACTTTGGTAACATTCAGTGACTCAACACCTCCTCGGGTTCAACCCTTCATAACGCTGTCGACTGCGTTACTAGTATGGTATCTGCTGACTTCTCACGATAAATCTTGTTTCAACCGCATTTCGCAATTTTGCTCCCTGCGTCCGTGAGACCTCCCACGGTAAGACATGTAACTTTCATCCCATATACCCGCCGTATTTACATCCCCGTGTCCGTGCAGTTTATTGGATTTTGTCTTGTCTTGCAGACTCATCCCACTTCGGATGCCTGATACGATTCGTGTTCCTCGGGCCGGGATTTTGCTCATCACGCTTCCTTCAGATTCCACCTCGCGATGGACACCCTTGCGCTTGGCTAATGGTTGGCAACTGCCAGCCCCCATAGCGGACTTTCACCGCCTAGTTACGCACCATGCGTGGCGCACAAGGGCAATACGCACGGCCTCTTAAACGCCCTGCGCAATCACTATAAAAGGTTCGAGAGAATTAACAAAAGCATCTCCGTACTTATAGAAAAACTGCTCGAACGCGGTGTGTCCCAGGCCGAGATTGATGCCATCAAGGGCGTCGGCATTTAATCAGCATACTGGGTACAAGAACAGCAAGAGCTCCGGGGAATTTCCCGGAGCTCTTGCTGTTTATATGCTATCCCAGCTGGTATTCCCTCACCATTAGCCTTTCCAAACACAAAGGCCTTAATATTCAATGGAATAGTCGTATATAGACCTTTTCCGCAGCGCTCCCTTACTTTAGAAGCATTGTGCAGGAGGCGTAGGCGGACATACTCCGGGCAGGGTTACGCACGGTGCAGGTACGCAGAAACCATAGCTCGGCACCAAAAGCTGAACTCTCAGGATGCACTTGAGAACCAGACAAACCTGGATGTCACAGGTTACCTCAATAGCGGTAGTGTTAATGAGCGCTGTGACCAGGCAGGTACAGGCTACAATCGAGCTTTCAGAGCAGTCGGGTTCTACGCCGGGCGGGCAACAGAGGGTTACTGTTTTCGTAAAGGAAAAGGTACGATCCACAAACTGCGTTGGATCATTCGGATTTGTCAGCCTTAACGGGATTGAAACTAAAACGGTAACGGTAAAAAATCCGTCTCCGACACTGATTCTGCTGATTTCGGTACAAGAAACGAGCCCGTTTAAGGCACAGGTAATAATATCTCCCACTACAAATGGTCCGGTAAATTCGACTAGAGTGATTGTTGTGGTACGGTTGAGATTATCAATTTGAAAACAGCTGTCATAAACCTTGTCGATAGCAATACATTCTATTCTCGTTGGGGGCGGACAACCCTCCGGCGGACAAAGTCCGGGGAAAATCACTTGGTTAATATTGGCATTATCAGACATTTAGTTATTCTCCTTTCTTTTTTTTTACAAGAAAATTAATTTGTGCTCAGAAACCGCAACTAGGCACCAAAAGCTGAACTTTGAAATTTCACTTGATTACCACACAAAGCTGAATATAGCAGGTTACCTCCAATATATTAGGCGCTGTTGCTTCAACAAACACTGGTTATGATACAATTGCAGGAAATCAGAGCGCTTCCGGAGCAGTCTCCCTTCCCTTCCGGCTGGTAGTATAAAGTGACGGTCTGCCGCATTGGCAGTGTAATCCTCATCAACTACATAACTTCAACCCGGATCGGGGGAGGGCAGCCTTCCAGGACAGAGTCCCGGGTTTTTGATTTGGAATATATGTGTATCAAGTGCCATTTTTAACCTCCTTGCAGATTTTTTATAGTATATTGTATTGTATTAGCTAAGCCAATTAACTGTTACCAAGCTCTACAAAAAATTATCTTGGCTATAAAAAAACACTTAGGATACCATTTTAGCAGGTTTAGTTTTTAGCATAGTAATGGGCCTGGCAGTATAGGATTAAGTGAGGGTGGTGAAAACCATGGAAAAATTCTATCTTGCTGAGACCGGCGATCTCTGGTACCTGCGCGCTGTTGAAGCCGGATTCTCGCTAAATCTGTTGCTAAAGACCCTGCCTATCGAGAACATCACTTCTACTGGATTACTCGTAGACAAACAAGGTTCTCCGCATCTTTTTCTGCAACAGGGCGCCCTTTTGTCATATTATTATTGGCAAGGTTCCGGCTGGCGCCCAGGTGCGAAATTGCCGTCATTGGAAACAGTGAGGTTTTATCCCGCCATGGGCCCAGACCAAAAAATACACTTATTGCTGCAAGAGAAAGAGGGCTTCTATCACTTGCAATTGGGGCAATCCCAGTGGTTTACTGCCCAATTGCCGCTGTTGACAAAAGGGGCAAAAATCATCGCTTTCCTAAACTGGGAATCATGTCTGGTGATGATTTATCAATTGGAAGACAGAGATAATTGTATTACCAGGATAGCGATATATCGTAATGGCAGTTGGGGTTTCCGGCAGGAAATACAGCATAAACAACAAAAACTCCTAAACTGGTATATAAATGAGGATCTTTTGCTGCTCTTAGCCGGGGGAGAAAAGATTATGGGATATGTGTTTAACCTCTATACCCTCAATCTCTGCGAATCCGAACCTTTTGACAGCTTCTGTTTAGGGATAGTGGATGGCTGCCAGAGCACGCCTGTTCTGGCAAAGAAGGATCATTGCTCATATAAACTCTGCTGGCAAAATCAGGGACGTATCTATTTGGCTGATCTCCCTCAAGAACACCCGTCACTGAGAAATTTAATTGAAAGCGATCTTTTCACTCCGTCGGAAGCAATTAATATTCGAGGGTTACCACGATTACCAAGTCAGATTGCTTTTACCTTAATCTATGGAACCAGACTGGAATTCCCCCTGGTATTAGAGTTTAGGACACTCGAACAGATGATTCGGGGTAAAAATTGCCTTAATTATAGAAATACGGCGCTGCGCAGACCATCCAGGTCTACTTGCAGCCACCTCAGCCGCGGTGTATATGGCGATAACCGAGCTGATTAATTGTATAACCCACTGCCCCAAGATCAATATGGGCGGGATCATAATTTATCATAACCTTCTTCAGATGAGGGAGAGCTTTTGCCCCCGTTATGCCAGACAGCTCGTTTAGAGCACGCACAATCTTTTCCCCATCGGCAGCTGTGTTTAGATTGGTTATTGTAATAGCCAGGAAACCTTCACCGGGCGTTATAAATTGCTGCAAATCTTTTGGGATCCTTTTTTCGTACCAACTCATTTTTTTAACTCCTATCATAGTTTTTATGCATTAGCAAACTACGTAAACTATCTCTCCCCTTTGATATTTGGTATTATTCTATTCAGTTTGCTTTGTATTTGTTAACAGTGGGGAAAAGATGCTAACCGCCAACTTGGTAGAATTTGTACATTGTCTCTAAAGAGCGCTTTAAGCTATACTATAATTAACAAAATTAAGGAGGTTGTTTATGAGAAAATTTTTAAGAATAATTGTAGTATTAAGCTTAACATTAGTACTGTCTGCCGGCTTCTTTGTTAATGAAGCCCAGGCATCCTGGGGAGCGGCCAAGATCCGGCAACTAACCAATGAAGCGACTACGCCCACAACTCCCCCTGCGCCTCCTACCACGCCTCCTACGCCCACAACTCCCCCTGCGCCTGTTGAACAGGGCAGCATGACACAGGATGAAGCGCTAATGCTGAATCTGGTCAATGGGGAAAGAGCCAAAGTCGGGCTAAAACCTTTGCAGCCAATGGCCAAGCTTAATGAACTGGCCCGGTTGAAGAGCCAGGACATCGCCGACAAAGACTATTTTTCTCATACCTCCCCCACCTATGGTTCTTTTACTACGATGGTATATAATGCCGGTATCCGCTATCGTTCGGTTGGAGAAAACCTAGCAATGGCTAGAAATGCCCAGCATGCCTTTATCCTTTTAATGGCTAGTTCAGGACACAAAGCCAACATCCTAAATGCCAATTTCACTCATGTTGGCCTCGGGATTGTTCAGGATACCTATGGTGTAGTTGTTACCCAGCTCTTTATTATGCAATAGGAAATAGACCAGATGACAAAGCAGTATATAAAAGGGGTCCCGGAATTAACCGGGACTCTTTTATATGCTTTAGTCTGTACCAAAGTAACCAGTAAACAAAGCCCTGCATATTCTAAAACAGACAATGATTACAACCCATAGTTTTCTGATACTGGCGTAGAAAGGAGCTATCTGAAATGAGCTGGTATGTTTTCAAATTTCCGAACACCCTCCCTAATGATAATTTCTTTGGCGGGAGTTATATTGGCCGCTTGATGATCCTGGAACGGCAAGTGCATGATCTTATAGCAGAGGTACAAACTCTAAGCCAAAGCGTCAGCCGACTCGAAGAAGCAAGTAAAGTTGAAGAAGTCGATGTTGAAAAAGTTGATGTTGAGGCCCTCATTGTTGAAGAAAGTAATGTTGAAGAGAAGTATCCTGATTCAGACAGATGAGACTAACACCGTTATCAGACCGGAAAAGGAATGATAGCGGTGTTTAGCTTTTAGCCTCGATTACGCTCAACATTTCACTAATAAGTCTTGCGGAGGTATAGCTACTTTACAATATTGTAAGATTTTTAAAGTAAGGTAAATGACCATTTTTTCTTCAATACTTTTGAATAGCCCTCGCTCGCAGGAATGTTCATCAATCTCAACGATTCTGCTGCTGGTCAGTTCACAGAAAGGCAATTCATTATAAAAGGCAGTACTAATTTGATTGAACTCTGATAAATCGCCCGAGCGCGTATCTTCTTGATATTCAAATTCAACGGAGCTATTGGGGACTATGGGGACAGGCTCATTACCATTAAATACAACCATAGTTGTACACTTGAAGGGGACTTCCACTGATACATCACGTATATCCCCAGATGACCCCGCGTGATTTATCCTGGCATACTTGATGTTTTTCCTGACAACGCCCTTGATGAAAAGCGTATTGGTATTCTGTAATAAAAGGCATTGGGTAATTTTTAGTCTTTTCTTAATGCCTTTTATTTCACTTGCCCACTCAGGAAGATCAATAACTGAATTAACATTAACTTGCACTGTTAATTCAGCTAGTATAATCGGGATTTTTGCAACAACCCCTGCCGATAAAGCATTTATTGACGCAGGTTCATTTGCACAGTCAATAATGGCTTCACTGGTAACCCTGATATTCCCGGCCCCATCTGCTGCAAATCCTATGGCTTCTTTATTTTCTGTATTCCATGCACTTCCTGTACCCTCTCTACTCCCTGTACTTGCATAAGCTGGTTGTTTTTCTTGTTTCGTTTCATACAGTCTGTTTGGAAATGGCACCATTCCATAGGGATACAGATTTTCATTAATACGCTTCAGCAGTTTGTTATAATAAAGGGTCATTTTGAACCCTCCTTTGCCAAACAACGAGCAATTTACCCCTCTATCCTCCTATATCCTATTCATTTTGTCCTTGTTTGGTTAATCTAATCTGTAATATCTTGAGCAGGAATTGCCGCTTGAAGGCTTTGTAATACTCTCACAGTAAGAGAAATTGACATTTTCTCTTTGCAACTTTTAAAATGTATTGTTTTTTTCCGAACAGGCTTAGTATACTCGGCAAAATCCACAATTCTACTGCTAACCAGTTCACAGTAAGGCATTTGGTTAAAGTATTCCGTACTTATTTGGCTAAAATAGGGGGTGTTTTCGAGCACTGTCGTCGTGGTAGGAATTACCGGCGCCGGTTCGCAGCCGTTAAATACCACCGGTGTTACGCATTTAAAAGGTATGTCAACAGAGCAATGCTTCGCGCTTTCACAGTAGCCATCCATATTAACAGCACTTTTCTTTATATAATATATGTTTTTACCTATCACCCCTTCAATAAAGAGCGTCTTCGTATTTTGTATCAGCTGGCACTTCGTGACTTTCAGGCGGTTGTCAATACTTTTTATTTCCGCAGCCGGTTCAGGGAAATCGATTCTAGCTTCCACGTTTATTTGCACACTAATTTCTGCAAGTACTATCGGTACTTTGCCTACGACATCTGTTGTCAGAACGGTTATCGGAACCGGAGTATTGTCCGCAGCAGCTAATGTTTCCGAGCTGCTTTGCACATAGATCGCTTCGGTCCGCACTTTGTTAATGCTCATTACCTTTTTATTCAACCAATAATTGGCTATAGGCGGCGGTTGACCCCGAGCACTATCATGAATCGTGGATGACATGCATTTCTCCTCCATGGATAAATGAGGCCTACCGTTTGGTAGGCCTTTTCTGCGTTATTTAACAAAAATCAGCTAATAAAGGCGGAACAGCCACCTGACGGTTTTGCAGAACCTTTAAGGTCAAGAAAATAACCATTTTTTCCTGAAGACTGCAAAATTCTATTTCCTCAAAAGGTACATCAGATTTCTTATCGCAACAGATTTTTTCTTTCTTGTCGCCATAAAACTTTTCCTTAGCGAGGAACTTTGGATTAAGGAATTCATCAAACTCCACAATCCTGCTGCTGATTAATTCACAGAAAGGCAGTTCATTGAAATACTCGGTGCTGATTTGATTAAACTCCGTATAGTCAGCGGTTTGCAAATGATCCTTGTTCCCGAATTGAGGACCTTCAATATCAAAGTTAGCTAAATACTCAAATCCGGTTGTACTGCCAGGTATAACCGGAAGCGGCTCTAACCCGTTGAAAGTTACCGCAGTGGAGCATTTAAACGGAACATCTACGCTGCAGTGACGAATGTCGCCACAGGTACCCTCAGAATTTGAACATTTTCTTGTCGCGTACTGAATGTTTTTCCGGACAAAGCCTTCGATAAACAACATGTTTGTGTTTTGTAAGAGCAGGCATTGTGTGATCTTCAGGCGTTTGCCAATGCTCTTAATTTCTGTGGCTGGTTCAGGAAGATCAATAATTGAATTTACGTTGAACTGTACAGTTAATTCGGCAAGTACTGCCGGAACTTTTACGACAGCGCCGGTTACTAGGGGCTCAATATCCACCGGGGTATTGACACAGTCAGTGATTTCCCCTCCGGAAACTTTAACGCATGCTTTGGGCAGGAAATCCCCGTCTTTTTTGCCAAAATCTTTTTTATTGTCGTACATGGAATCGCCATCTTTTTTACCAAAGTCTTTGAATGCGCCGTCAGGTTTCATTTGCTTATTATACGACCAGGTCATTACAATTTTCCTCCTTAACTATGTTGATTATTTGATGAAACGCAAGAGGCTTGCTTCCCATCTTGGTACATGTTATTCTTGCTGTCCAATTTTGGTTACAAACCAGCGGAAAAATTTTGGCTAACATATTCATCAGCCCTTCATATAGTAATACTAGCAAACTGCAAAGGTGGGGGTTGGGTATGTTAAAGATATATGCTGCGGGCAATCAGGTGGCAGAGTATCCTCGACAATTAGGTGCGACAGTAGAAGATTTTTGCCGGTCAAAGAACGTGTCTTTCAGGTGTACACGAAATGGGGATTACGTATTATATCCCGCATTGCTGGGACAAAGTGTTTGTCTACATAACCTATCGAGCCAAAATGAGATTAGTAAAACAGTGGTGAATAGACTAAGCGCAGGATTGCAGGAACAGGGCGCCCATACATATTATCTGGCCCCTAGCTCATCCTGGTCAGAGTTTATTAGACACCAGCCCATCAGGGCAGTGTTGGCATTTGCCTGCCCGGAGAGAGCCGAAGATAAAACTTACCTTTCTTTTTTCTCTTCCAACAGACACAAAGAAGAGTGTATCTTGTTAACCTTTGCTTTGATTAAACAATTAGGCCAAAGCACCGAGAATATCCCCTGTAAAATTGCGAGTTGGGCTGAAAAAATTATTAATCTTAGATATTGGAGCCTTTTTCGATGCAAAATACCGCTGCTGCTTTGTGAACTGCAAAATATCGCAGCCCCTCAGGCTGAATGCCTCGCCGACTCAATTCTGACATGCCTCCTAGCGGAATGGGGCGACGGTGGTACAGAGGAACAATGGCAGAACTTACGAGAATTGCAAAATACCCTGGCTACTGCTGTCGACAAGATGACCCGGGAAGTACAAATATCCCCGGAGACAGAGACACATCAGGATGCCCTTAACAGCCACCAGGAGACAGAAGAACATCAGGAATCCCTCAACAGTCAGGAGACAGAAGAACATCAGGAACCTCTCAATAGCAAGGAGACAGAAGAATATCAGGAACCCCTCAACAGCAAGGAGACAGAAGAATATCAGGAATCCCTCAACAGCAAAGGAGCAGAGACAAATCACGGGACACAGGAAAGTCAGGAAGTCCAGGAACATCAGGAACTTCTGGTAACCCTTAACGTCGCGGAAAAAAAGCCTATAAAAAACATTCCCGCAATTCCCTCTGCACCTATAGCCCGTAATAGTAAAAAAAAGAAGCATCATATTTCTGTTTTTCATCCCCCTGGAGCAGAAGCAGTGTTTAGCTTCGCACCCCGCCCGATTATTGAGCTCCCTCCCAAGCCATGGCTGCGAGCGCAACAAGACGCCCCAAACCTCAGTTTATCAAAATTCGATCCTCCCAATGCTTTCAATGAGTTCCGCAATCTGGCCGGAAGAATAAGGGAAAAGCCTTAACATTCTGAGTACTATCCATAGTTTGTTTTGCCCTCACATTCCTGGTAAGCCGCCGCCTTGAAGGAACCCTTAAATCTTGGTATAATTACTTATAAAAATTAAGGAATAAGCTTATTGACAGAAAAAGGGGTCATCATACATGAATAAGTTTATTAAGAAATTCGGGGAGGCGGTAGGAGATTGCCTATATACACGGCCACAAACGGCGCTTTCCTTATTAAATGCAGCATATGCGGTAAGCGGATTACAAGTAAAGGTTCTGCCGGATAAACGGCTTTTGCCCCATCAAAAATACGCTGCTATCGTGAACAACCATACGATCCGGGAACCCCTTATAAACCCGGATAACTCCGCTGTTGTCAACATCTTTGTCCCGTGCGAGACCTTGCAGATCATGGGCATCTCTCCTCAATTTCTCGAAGGACTGGCTGGTTTCTTAAACGGAGCCGGCAGCGAGCGGGCTTTTATCGATTACGCCGAGAATTTTGGTATCCCTCAGACATACTGTTCCTATCATAAAACCCTGTTGGGTGCGGCGCTGTCGGGCGTGGTGCCGAAGCCCCGTTTTATTGTCAATACCACCTTAGCGTGCGATGCAAATACAAGCACGTTCCGTTTGCTTGCCGACTTTTGGCAAGCGCCGCATTTTACGATTGACGTGCCCGGCGAGTACAGTGCAGAGACCATCGCCTATGTTGCGGCACAGTTGCGGGAAATGGTGTCGTTTATCGAAGATATCATGGGCAAAAAGCTTGACGGCGAAAAGTTGAAAGCATCGATGCAACGCGAGAACCGTGCGCTGAAAATGTATCGTGCTTATCTTCAAGAGCTTTCCGGCAAATATCTGCCCAATGATCTTTCCTCCGAAATGTATAAATTTTCTTTCACTCATATTTTGCTGGGTACAAATGAAGCCCAACAGTATTTCCAACTGCTGCTCAAAGATGTGCAAAATGCTGCCTTTTCCAATGGCCAGACCCGCATCCTCTGGGTACACACTCTTCCGTTTTGGCAGGATTCTATTAAAAATGTTTTTAATTTTAGCAATAAATATCAGCTTTTATGCAGCGACCTTAACTTTGATTCCCTTGTCGAGATGGACGAAAACCGCCCCTATGAATCTATGGCAAACCGGCTGCTCTTAAACACGATGTGCGGTTCTGTAAAAAACCGCGCCGAAAAAGTACTGGAAATGGCCCGTTTGCTGCGTGCAAACGGGATAATATATTTTTGCCATTGGGGATGCAAACAGACCCTTGGCGGCGCTTTTCTTACCAAAGATCTGCTCGAAGGGGAGGGTATCCCGGTACTGCTCCTGGACGGGGATGGCTGCGACCGCGATAACGTCAATGACGGGCAGATGTATACCCGTCTTCAGGCTTTTCTCGAGATTTTGGAGGCGGCAGGATGATTGATTACGTTTGTAAATATGCGCCTGTTGAGATCTTAGCCGGCTTCGGCGAGGAAAGCCGACTATGTAATCCACAACCAAATAGCTTTACAGCTGCGGACAAGCTCACTCACCGCAATATTTGCAGTTTTGCACGATCTTTGATTGAAATACGCTCCGGAGAGAGCGACGGTCCCCTTCTTTTGACCAACTGCTGTGATTCCCTGCGAAATGTCTATGATGTCTTGCATGCCGAAGGGCAGGAGGTTTTTCTCCTGAATCTGCCGCATAATCAGGAACATTGCGGCAGGCTTATTTATAAAAACGTGCTGCTCAAGTTTATACAAGACTTCACGGTTTACTCAGGGAAATTCTTCGACTGCGAAAAATTTCGCGCATCGTTCGGAAAGAATGAGCCGGAAGTTGCCAGCTCTTATATTGCCTTAATGGGTGCAAAAATTAGTGATGAACTGTTAGAATTCGTAAGAAGTGTTTCGCCGCTTCCCGTTCGAAACAACACCTGTACGGATATCCGCCGGCTCGGTGATCCTCCGCTTACGAATGATGTGGGCAAGCTCCTGGAATGGTACGCTGCTGAGCTGCTCACGCAATCTCCCTGCATGAGAATGACGGATGTCTCTGCGCGAAGAGCATTAATCGACGACCCCAACCTTAAAGGAATAATCTATAATACCGTGAATTTCTGCGATTTTTATGGGTTTGAATATGCACAGATTAAACGAACTCTCCCGGTTCCGATTTTAAAGATCGAAACAGATTATACTACAGAGGCGGCTGGACAGATGAAAACACGTTTGGAAGCTTATTTTGAAAATTTTACCGCGCCGATCGTCGAAAAACGGGCTCCCACGGTACATCCCAAACACCGCGAGCAGCGCTATACCGCAGGAATTGACAGTGGCTCTACCTCGACTAATGTCGTAATCCTGGACAACCGGCTAAATATTGTTTCTTTTTCTGTTCTGCCGACTGGTGTGCGTGTTGCGGAAAGTGCCGAGAAGGCTTTAAACGAAGCGCTGCATCAAGCGGGGCTTTCCAAACCCCAGATCCGATATACTGTCGCAACGGGATATGGCCGGACTAATATAAATTTTCGCGAAAAAGATATTACGGAGATTTCCTGCCATGCCAAGGGCGCGCATTTTCTGAACCCTGCTATTCGTACGGTCATCGACATTGGCGGGCAGGACAGCAAGGTGATACGTCTTGATGAAAAGGGCGCTGTGAAAGGATTTGTCATGAACGATAAATGTGCGGCAGGCACAGGGCGTTTTCTCGAGATGATGGCACAATCTCTCGCTCTTACTCTTGAAGAAATTAGTACCTGTGGATTAAAATGGCAGGAGGAAATTACGATATCAAGCATGTGTTCCGTTTTCGCACAGTCAGAAGTGGTATCATTGATCGCAGCGGATAAAAAGCTAGCGGATATAGTTCACGGACTTAACCAGTCCGTTGCTGCTAAAGTAACCACCCTCGTAGGACGTGCCGGTATGGAACGCGAATACATGATGACGGGCGGGGTAGCTAAGAATATTGGGGTCGTCCGTGCAATAGAAGGAAAGCTTGGTTATCCGGTTTTTTTACCGAAAGAACCGGAAATATGCGGCGCTTTGGGCGCAGCGATTATAGCAGCTGAATTGTAAAAACGAAGGGCCAGGCGGTTTCTGAATCCCAGAAACGCCTGGCCCTGTAACTTTCTATAATGCTTAATTGAGTTCCGTCGGCAATCAGGACAACCGAGCTTTGTAATCCTCATACGCAAACTGTTTGATGACCTCGAAGCTCCGGTCTTCTTTATACAGCACAATAGCTGGGAGGTTTAAGCCGTTAAACATATTGTTTTTAACCATCGTATAGTGCGCCATATCACGAAACATCAACCTATCCCCGGGTTTTAAGGGGTTTCTGAACGAATAATCGCCAATTACATCCCCGGCCAAACAGGTATTGCCGCCGAGTCTATAGGTATGGGCATGCTCTCCCGGCTTCCCGGCCTCGATAATATCAGGGCGATAAGGCATTTCGAGCACATCTGGCATATGGCAGGCTGCGGAAGTATCCAAAACAGCAATCTTCATGCCGTTTTCAACAACGTCCAGCACCTTGGCAGCGAGAATACCGGTATCGAGAGCGATAGCCTCCCCAGGTTCCAAATATATCTCCAATCCATACTTGTCTTTTAAAAACATTATTGACCGGACCAGCGTTTCGATATCATAATCCGCTCTGGTGATATGGTGCCCGCCGCCTAAATTAAGCCATTTCATTTTTTTGAGAAACTTTCCGAACTTCTCATCGACCACCCTAATAGTCCGTTCAAGGGTGTCGGAGTTTTGCTCACACAGGGTATGGAAATGCAGCCCCTCGATACTATCAAGCTCTTGGGGTCTGAAGTTCGACAGGGTCACACCTAATCTGGAATTCTCATAACACGGATTATAGATCGGCGTCGTTATTTCTGAATACTGCGGGTTGATACGAATACCACATTCTATTTTTTTGGTATTCCCTTTTTTGAGCTTATCCCGATATTTGTCCCACTGGTTAAAAGAATTAAAAACGATATGATCACAATACTTTAACAGATCATCTATCTCTTCATCAAGGTAGGCCGGAGCATAGATATGAACTTCTTTCTTCATTTCTTCGAACCCCAGTCTTGCTTCATACAAGGAACTGGCAGCGACACCATGCAGATACTTCCCGACTAAAGGAAATACCGAATACATCGAAAACCCTTTCAGGGCGAGCAAAATTTTACAGCCTGTACGCTGTTGTATGGACTGCAGGATTTCCAGGTTCCTTTTGAGAAGTCTTTCATCAACTATATAACAAGGTGATGGTAACCCACTGAGGTCAATCTTCAATTTATTATCTCCATTCCGATGTTTTGACAGCTAAATAGCCCGGCGCCATTTTTGTGCGGACAAATCTTTGGACGGGGCAGCAATCACAGTCGGAGAAAAACTCTCTTGCCAGGGCAGCCCATATTTTTGCAACGCTTCCATGAATGGATCCGGGTCAAACTCTTCGATATTGTAAACCCCGGGTTTTTTCCAGATACCTTTAAGGATAAGCATTGCCCCGATCATTGCCGGAACCCCTGTTGTATAGGAAATGGCCTGTGAGCCAACCTCCGCGTAAGATTTTTCATGATCACAAACGTTATATATATAATAGGATATTGGAGCCCGGTCTTTTATTCCTTGAATTATGCAACCAATATTTGTTTTGCCCTTTGTCCTTGATCCTAAAGAAGCAGGGTCCGGGAGAACAGCCTTCAGGAATTGCAATGGAACGATTTGCTTTCCCTCATACTCAATAGGCAAAATGGACGTCATGCCCACATTTTGCAGCACACGCAAATGATTCAGATAGTTATCGGAAAAAGTCATCCAGAATCTAATTCTCTTTATTCCTTTTATATTTATCGCTAAGGATTCGATCTCTTCATGGTACATAAGATAGATGTTTTTGGGCCCTATCTCAGGTAGGTTATAGACTTCTTTCAGCGAAAGAGGCTCAGTCTCTATCCATTTTCCATTTTCAAAGTACCTGCCGTTGGCGGTTATTTCACGAATGTTGATTTCTGGGTTAAAATTTGTGGCGAACGGATAGCCATGATCCCCGCCATTTGCATCAACGATATCAATATAATGGATTTCATCAAAATAATGCTTTTGAGCATAAGCACAAAAAACACTCGTCACACCTGGGTCAAAGCCGCTGCCTAATAAGGCAGTTATCCCTGCTTTGGCAAATCTTTCGCGATAGGCCCACTGCCATTTGTATTCGAATTTTGGGATGTCCGGAGGTTCATAATTTGCAGTATCCACATAATGAACTCCTGTCGCGAGGCAGGCATCCATGATGGACAGGTCTTGATAAGGAAGCGCCACATTAATAACAATGTCTGGGTTAAAGCTTTTTATCAATGCAATAACCATGTCGGTATTATCTGCATCAAGTTGAGCAGTAAGAATTTTTGTACGACTCTTAGCTAATTTATTCTTCAAAGCCTCGCATTTTTCCACTGTTCTACTTGCTATACAGATTTCGTCAAACACCTCATGATTCTGGCAGCACTTATGTACGAGAACACTTGCAACGCCACCGGCACCGATGATTAAAGCTTTTCCCATCTCTCTACCTCCAAGTCATAATTTCTAATGTACAAGGATGATTATACAGAATTTTGGTGTGAAGAAAAACGACAAAAAACGGGGTATATTGCGATATTTTGCTTAATCCTTGATGTTATTGCTCGTTTCCATGATATTGCTTCATTTCTCATTAATCCAAGCATCTATCCAAGAAATCATCTGCCTTCATGAAAAATGGTTCCACGATTTCACTCGTGGAACCATTTTTAAGAGCAGCTATTTACTTAGGCATTTGTATAATAGCCTTAAACAGATCTCCATCTATTTCTATATTAAAGCTTCCTTTTTGGATTTCTATAAGGCTTTTAGCAATAGATAATCCTAACCCGCTGCCTTGACTGCTTCTTGATTCATCTCCCCTTTTAAAACGCTCCATCAGCTCATCGGCAGAAATATTTAATTCATAGGCGGAGATATTTTTTATTATTAGTGTAACGCTAGTACCCAAATCAAGAATATCAACATACACCCGTGAACCCTTAAGAGCATATTTAAAAATGTTCGATAACAAATTCTCAATAGCTCTCCATAATAATTTCCCATCAGCTTGGATAAACATCTTATCTTGAGGATAATTAATCTTAAATTCTAATTCTAACTCTTTTATCTTATCATCAAGCTCGCCCAACCCTTGTGTTATCAAAGACAGCAGGTCTATTTCTTCATAGTTTACCGCTATGTTTCCACTTGAGGCCTTAGCTGCTTCAAACAAATCCTCCGTTAATGTTTTTAACCGCTGCGACTTCTGGTCGATTATTTCGAGATATTCTTGCGTCTTAGTTTGGTCCTTTTCGTTTTTTAATAAATCAACATAGGTGATAATAGAGGTTAGCGGCGTTCTGATGTCATGGGAAACGTTCGTAATCAATTCGGTTTTTAACCGTTCACTTTTGAGTTGATTTGCAACGGCTTTATTTAAGCCCTCCGTGATAGTGTTTATATCAGAAGCAATCCTGCCAAACTCCCCCGCCCCTGCCACACTTATTTTATAGTGGATATCTCCGGCCTTGACCCTTTTTACACCTTCTTTAATGGCATTAAACTCCTTGACCTTCCTTAGGGCTAGCCATGCTGCTATACCTATAGTAATGGGGAATATAAAAAAGGTTGCTGCCACTAAGGCAGGATAGCCTATTACGATTAAGATAACCTTTACTCCAACACTTCCACTATCATAGGTATCCTTAATGAATTTAAACAGCTTATGAAAGATTGAATAGATTAATGTATGCTTTAAAAATGTCCCGTTTTTGAGGTGCTTAACTAATGATAGAACTAAGATTAAGCCGAAAGGAGCTATCAACAAGGTAATCGGAAATATAAGTTCATACATCTTGGTATGGTAAACCTGGACCATGGCTGCAAGCCATAATCCTATCAAGGAACTGCAAATGATTAAGTTAAAGTCATTATATAATCTATCGAGACGGTTTAAATGAACTGCCTGATCCTCCTCTGGTTTTCTTCCTATTACTATTACCAGATAGATAAACGCTGCTGCCAGCCCTAGTAATAACCCGGCCATTTGATTAAGTCTATAAGTAAAAAGTGCTTTATTTTGTTGCCATTTTTCCATGCGGGGATATAGGAACTCATCCGTATAGGCAAGATACATACTGTCATTTGGCCCCAATTGATTGATAGTCGATGAAACCCAGAAATAATTGGTGTTCTCTTTTATTTGCTCCGGAAATACCTTCTGTTCAAAACCATCGAATATTAGATAGGACGGAAATGTTTTAAAATACTCTTTAGCTTTGTCAGGACTGTTAGTAATTTCATTTGTTCCATCATTTGCATAGTAGACCAGCCCCGGATATTGTTCTAACCTACGCAAAGTTGCCTTGTATGCCTTAAGTTCTTCGTTTATTAATCCAACCCTGATCTCTGATATTTTATCGGCATAGACTTCCTGAAAGATCTTCTTATTTTCCTCATCAGTTAAATTGGGGTTATAGCTTTTGGAGTTGTGTTCAAACTCAGAAAACAACCGGTTTTCTTGTCTTTTTATTTCATCTTCGGTGATGGTTCCGCCGTTTAAGATATATTCTTCACTCTTATATTTTTGTATTATTTCTCTTAAGCTTTCGACGACATTTCCACTGTCGCTTATATAATCTTTACCAAGGTAATAGCTATCTTCAAAAGCAATCCCAAAATTGCCATCGTTTAATACTACACTACCAGAAAAAATTGTCACGGCACAAGCAAAGCATAGGATTGCTATCAAAAAAACTATAACCTTTGTTATTATAGAATGACTAAATCTTTTCCACCTTATATCCAATCCCCCACACCACCTTCAAGTATTTTGGCTCTTTAGGATTTATTTCAATCTTTTCTCTAATTTTTCTGATGTGAACTGCGACTGTGTTTTCCGAGCAAAAGGCGGTTTCCTTCCAGACTCTTTCATATATTTCATCTATCGAAAATACCCTTCCTGCATTCGCGGCCAAAAGCTTTAATATCTTATATTGCACCGGAGTAAGCCTCACTTCATCGCCATCTACGGCTACTGTCTTACTCTCATCATCTATGATAAGTCCGCCTGTTTTATAGATATTGCTTTTTGTTTCGAGGCTCCCTAGGGTTGTATATCTTCTTAGCTGGGACCTCACCCTCGCAATCAATTCTAACGGGTTAAAAGGCTTGGTTATATAATCATCTGCCCCCATATTTAACCCTATTATTTTATCAGTATCCTCAGCTTTTGCTGAGAGCATGATAACTGGTATGTTTTTTTCTTCTCTTATCTTGATGGTTGCTCTTATGCCATCCATTTGTGGCATCATGATATCCATAATAACAAGATGTATTTCATTTTCTTCTACTATGTCTAAAGCTTCAAGTCCATTAGCAGCTTTAAATACATGATGGCCTTCGTTGTCCAGATAGATTTTTATAGCATCTGTTATTTCTTTATCATCATCACAAACCAGTATATTCATGCCGTATCACTCCCACATCTTGCTTCGTACAAATTATATCACACCCTTTATTGTTTAAATTAAGGTAATGATATCAATTAAATCTTACGATAAACCTGCTCTAATTCTTAAGAACTTCTTAAGTTTTACAACAAAAAAGCCCCTATAACTTTTTTATAAGGGCGATCATAATTTAAGTTGCCTGACGATCCGGTTTTTTAATGCTCATTTGGAGCTATTTGCTCATCTATGTCCGTATTTATAGCCTTGTCCTTTCTTAGAAATCTAAGTCCCCGACTTCTCGGATAATTGAAGTAGCCAGCTTTGTTAACCTGAATATCCTCTTGGGGAAATAAGTCTTTGTCACCAAAGGTAGTGGCTGTAACGGCTACGGTAAGACCAAATAAAGTATGGTTAATGTAGCTGGATAGTACTGTTTTGGTATCCGGCGGCTGAAAACTTGAAATTCCCACTTTATTAATACCGCCAAGCAGGGCAGTCCAAGCTAAATGAGAATAACCAACTCCTTTCATTATTGCATGATCCTTCCCCGTCGCTTTCAAAACATATACAAATCCTATTCCCAGAGCGCCTCCAATCGCATTATCTCCCAAATAACCAATTGCCTTCCCTAACGGAGTACGCGTTGCCTTTTTTTTCATATAGATGCCACCGGCAATTTCCGCATAGGTGATTTTTGAAAACCCCAGCAATATACTTATTTCATTTCCGATATTTTTTATTATGTTTCCTGCTAACCCTGCGACAACGCCCAAGACAATAGGGTCTTTTATCTTTTTCATGGATTATCCTCCAAATCAATTCATTTGAGATTATTGTTTCTTGTTATTAAGCAAATTATGTTTCGATAATCCTAGAATATCTCCTGAAGCCTATCTTCTCATCGCAGCTGGTTATTCCTCAGACAACCTTGGTTGTCCACTCCTCAAGATTCCACACAGCACTAATCCACCCGGTGTAAAACTCGGGCTCATGCGAGACCAGCAGTATTGTCCCGTTAAAGGCCATGAGCGCCCGCTTCAGCTCTGCCTTAGCCTCCACATCCAGGTGATTCGTGGGTTCGTCCAAAACAAGCCAGTTATTCTCCTGCAGCATGACCTTACAAAGACGCACCTTAGCATTCTCCCCACCGCTTAGAACCACCATCTTGCTCTCGATGTTCTCCGTGGTCAAGGCACATTTGGCCAGCGCTTGACGGACTTCATAATTGCTCAGGCCGGGGAAATCATTCCAAATCTCTTGCATTGCCGTGTTGTTGTTGCTATTAATCGATTCCTGCGCAAAGTAACCGGGAAAAAGGTAGTCCCCGAGAAGAACAGCGCCGGAAAACGGGGTAATCTGGCCAAGAAGCGTTTTCAGGAGTGTAGTTTTTCCGAGCCCGTTAACACCCCGGATAGCTACCTTCTGGCCTCTTTCGAGGGTCAGGTTGAGCGGCCTGGTCAACGGCGTCTCGTAGCCCAGTACCAGCTCTTGTGCCTGGACCATAATTCTGCCGGGTATCCGGGCCTCTTTGAAACAGAAAGTGGGCTTAGTCTTTTCTCTGGGCTTTTCGAGCAGCTCCATTTTATCCAACTGTTTCTGTCTGCTCTTAGCCCTGCCGGTCGTTGAGAACCTGGCTTTATTGCGGGCAATGAAGTCTTCTAAGCGCTCGACTTCCTTCTGCTGCTTTTCGTAGGCCTTTTCCCCCTGCCGCCTTTTCAGCTCATTCATCTGCGAAAATTCCTCATAATTCCCTGTGTATCTGGTTAAAGTGGTGTTATCGATATGATAGATGACATTAACGACCTCATTTAAAAACGGGATGTCGTGCGAAACCAGGACAAAAACGTTTTCATAGTTCTTCAGGTACTCTGTAAGCCACCTGATATGCTCCGCATCAAGATAGTTCGTGGGTTCATCCAGTATCAGTATTGTAGGATTCTGCAAAAGCAGCTTGGTGATAAGCACTTTCGTGCGCTGCCCTCCGCTTAACTCATCGACATCCCGGTCCAGCCCGATTTCTCCCAAACCTAGCCCATTAGCTACTTCGTCGATTTTTGCATCGATGATATAAAAACCGTTGTGTTCGAGGATGGTCTGAATTTCACCGACATCCTCCATCATCGCAGCCAACTGATCATCTGCAGCCTCACCCATTCGTTCATAGATCTGCAGCATTTCCGTTTCCATCTCGAACATGTTCTGAAAGGCTTCCCTTAAGATATCCCTGATTGTCTTGCCTTTGCTTAGAATTGTATGCTGGTCTAGATAGCCCACAGTAGCTCTTTTCGCCCATTCAATTTTACCGGCATCAGGCATTAGTTTGCCGGTAATTATTTTCAAAAAGGTTGATTTCCCTTCCCCATTGGCGCCGACCAGCCCCACATGCTCGCCCTTTAAAAGACGGAACGAGGCATTCTCAAGGATACCGCGGCCTCCAAAATTATGACTGACATTTTCTACATTTAGTACGCTCATATTCCCTCACTTATTTCTGATATTTGATATAACTGCCTACTTGCCTATCTCTTCTGCCATCTCAGAGAGATAAGCCCACCGATTCATAAGCTCCTCTAGCCTGGCTTCCAATTCTTCTTTCCTGCCTAAAAGCTCCTGAAGCTGCTGATAGTCGCTAACTGCCGCCTCAATTTTTGCCTTAGTATCCTGCAGCAGGCTTTCCGCAGCAGCAATATTATCTTCTATTAAAGCATACTCCCGCTGTTCTTTAAATGTCATTTTACGGGCGCGTTCGGCAGCCTTGTTTAAACTAGCGAGGCTTTCTCCACTGTCAGTTTTATTGCCCGCAAAAGCAGCGGTCTTTGCCGGTTCTCTCTTGCTTTCTCTCCTACTATCTCTCTTAGCTTCCGTCAACGGTTCCGTCTTAGTTTCTAACTGACGTTTGCCTTCATAGTCCGAGTACCCGCCGCTATACTGCCTGACCAGGCCATTCCCCTCCAAAGCAAATATTCGCTCTGTGAGGCGGTCGAGTAAATACCGGTCATGCGATACAATGATCACTGCTCCCGGAAAACCATCAAGATAATCCTCCAAAATAGTCAAGGTCTGAATGTCCAGGTCATTGGTCGGCTCATCAAGCAGCAAGACATTGGGAGCCTCAATCAGGATTCGCAGCAGATAAAGGCGGCGCTTCTCTCCGCCCGATAGCCTGCTGATAGGCGTCCATTGCTCATTAGGCGGAAAAAGAAACCTCTCGAGCAGTTGCGAGGCGCTTATTGTTGTTCCCTCAAGAGTCGGCAGGACTTCCCCGCCTTCTTTGATATACTCGATAACCCTTAAACTTTCGTTTAATAGTTCGTTCTCCTGCGAGAAATACCCGATTTTTACA
This sequence comes from Peptococcaceae bacterium UBA6129, assembly GCA_002422465.1. Classification (GTDB taxonomy): domain Bacteria; phylum Bacillota; class Peptococcia; order DRI-13; family UBA6129; genus UBA6129. The sequence goes on from DIVP01000086.1 coordinate 30,952, forward strand.
GTCGAGCCCGTCTCCACCTTGCCGCTGTCCGGCGCAACCTGCCCGGCTATTATATTCAAAAGCGTGGTTTTACCGCTGCCATTTGGTCCAACGATGCCAATCCGATCGGATTTCCCTATAAAATGGCTGAATTTTCGAATCAAGACCTTTTCTCCAAAGCCTTTTGTAATATCCTGAAGCTCAATCACCTTTCGGCCGAGTCGGCTCGCGCCAACAGTCATGTCCAGTTTACCCTCCGCATTTTCGGATTTCTCCTCACTTAACTGAGTATATCTGTCCAGACGAGCCTTTTGTTTCGTAGTACGGGCCTTCGCCCCGCGTCTAACCCAGGCAAGTTCATTCCTTAAAAGATTCTGCCTTTTTAATTCGCTGGCGTCGAGCTGTTCTTCCCGTTGGGTCTTCAGCTCTAGGTACACGCTATAGTTGCCCGCATAGCTGTAGAGCTTGCCCCGGTCAATCTCGAGGATGCGGGTAGTCACGCGGTCCAAAAAATATCTATCATGCGTGACCATTAACAGAGCGCCTTTCCGCTTGGCGAGGTACTGCTCGAGCCAGGCTACCGTGTCATTATCCAAATGATTGGTGGGTTCATCTAAAACCAGTAAATCGGCAGGCTTAATCAGGGCTCCGGCTAAAGCCACCCTTTTTTTCAAGCCGCCCGAAAGGGTAGCAACCCGTGCCGAGTAAGCTGTAATACCCAGTTTAGTTAAGATGGATTTGGCCTCGCTTTCGGTCTGCCACCCGTTACACGCATCCATTTCTTGGCTTAGTTTGATTAATCTTTGCTGTCGCAGGTTGTTTTGCGGATTCTCGTGAACCTGCTCAAGACACTCCTCATATTCTCTAAGCAGCTTCATTACCGGCGAATGGCCTTGGAATATTTGCTCGAGCGCCGTCGCGGTCTCGTCAAAAACCGGATTCTGCGGCAGATACTCCACCTGGACACTGCCGCCTCTGGTTACTGTTCCGGCATCAGGTGACTCCAACCCGGCGATAATCTTCAAAAAGGTTGATTTCCCCGTGCCATTGACCCCTATCAGGCCGATTTTATCCCCTTCATCAATACCTAGAGCAACGTTGTCGAACAGTACCTTCAGGGCATAACTTTTCCGCAGATTTTCGATGGATACCAGGTTCATTCAGGCATCCTCCCGGTTCTCATATATTTTTGTCACTGCTCTATTATAACCTAGTCGAGCCGCTTCTTGAAAGTACTAAGCCCCGAGCTCCCGCCAGATACCCCCAGATGGACTTGAGTAAATCCATAGGTTTGGAAGTCAGAGAAAGTGCTTGAATTTGTCCAGACTTTTAAACACAAAAAATCCTCCCTGTGTCTGGCATGTTGTGTAAAAGCTCACTCTATATTTTAAAGTGAGCTTTACTTCCATATCCCGTTGCTTTTTTCGTCTTAACCGTTTTAAGAAACTACCCCTTAGCATAGAACCAGGCATTATCACATACAAATCTGTTCAAACATTTTTTTACTATACACCCCGATATCAGAGGGGTTCAACATATTATTTTTCTCTTTAACCGTTGTAAAATAATCTCCAATTAATTTCTTATCAATTTTCATATTTGTAGTTGCCAAGGCAGGTAAATCTGCTCGTGTTGATAACCAAGGTGTTTCTGCATGAGTAAACGCTTCTAAAATTTTCCCGCTATAACAGCTTAGATTTTTAATCACACTGTCAATAATAGCTTTTTCTGAAACAGCTAAATTAGAATCATCGGCAGTATAGCTATTACTGATTGGATCATATCTGTATTCTCTATATTTAAAATAAATATCTCGATAAACAGGACCATGAACCCAGGCTTCGCACTCCTCCTCAAAAATGAAACGATTCGCAAAAGCATAGTAAAAACCCTGTATATAGTATAAAAGCTTTTGTAAAGCTAATGGCGTTATGTCTTCACATCTATATAATAAGTAATCACCTACAATATTGATTTTAGCAGTAGCTGGCGTCTGTTGAATTCCTAAGAGCTTCTGTGTTGATTGTTTACTTTTTTCATAAGCTGATATTGACTTCAAATTATCCTTATTAGTTTCCAAAACTGAAAGGTAATAACTAGGATCATCATAAATCTTTTGTAAAATAGTTGAATACTGTTGTGTTGGCATATCCCCGTCATAATAGCGACTAAATGTTTGCTCTCCCCAACCTAAGAGTAAGGATAGGGGTCTTTTGCCGATGTTATATATATCAGGCATTTCTCTTATTTTTTCTAAAGATATTATGTTCTGTTGTTTCCTAAACTCATTATATAGCTGTTGTAAATTATAATCATTGATCTCGCTAACAAATACCTCGTTATTACATTCATTACAGGTTGCTTTCTTCCCGGTAAAATAATACTTTACTCCCTTTAGTTCGGCACTAATATTTACCTCTTTTTCTATATACGATACATCTTTTCTGCAGTTCTCGCAAAATGTAGCCTTCCCATTCATCGCACAATCCTCCTTTTTCAGTCCCAATCAATCACCTAAACGGGTAGTTTATGGGCTTGTTCCTTTTGTGAAATGAAACTGTAATTACCCTCTTATAATAATCATCCTCAATAATATTAAATTTGACATAAATATCAAGAAAATCATCTTCGCCTAAAGCGTTATACAACGTCCTCTGAGGACAGAACACATAAAGAATTTCATGCTCAAAGCCAAGCTTCGTATTATTTAATGAATGACAGAAATCTCTTACCACTATGCTCAGCAATATTTCCTTTTGCTTTGAACTATCTAACCTATACTCTCTAATAAACTGAATGTTTTCTTCCCTGTTCTCGTTCTGAGAGATTATGTATTTATTATCATTGACGCAGTCTTTTATTTTTTGCAAAATAACATCAATCTCTTCTTGAATATAGTGTTCGTTGTAGCGTTCTGTCATTGAACCACTCCTGCATATCTTTTTGTATCTATTGTACTTTATTATATGCACTTTTGTCAATTTTAACGCACTAATTGGTGCATTAAAATTAAGGGGGCGGTTACGCTCTATTTCGCTTTTTGCATTTAATTTGTGCCGGCAAATTAAAGTGAGAGCGCCCCCGAAGTTTTTTACTTCTAGGACGCTCCCTATTT